>NZ_JBMPPK010000025.1:0-89118 GCF_049339405.1 Undibacterium sp. Tian12W | reverse complement strand
ACGTCACACTGGCCCGCGGCGCCAACTTCCTGAGCCTCGGCGCTGGTAATGACCGCGTTGTACTGTTGGGTAACTATGTTGCCGGTACATACAACACGACAGAAAACGGTGTGAACCTGAATGCACAATCCACAGCGACTGCAGTTGCTCGCGTTGTAACAGACACGATCAACCTGGGTACAGGCAACGATACACTGGTTACTTACGGTGCGATCAACCTGGCTGGCGCGCAATTGTCTGGTATTGAAAACATCACAGCAAACTCTGCTGTTGTAATCACTGCTTCCCAATACGCTGCTCTGGTTGCTGCCCGTGCTGCTCTGTCCCTGAGCACACCAGTGATCACATTCACAGGTAACGTTCCACATCAACTGACTATCGTTGATGATATCGCTGGCGTGAACAACATCGATCTGTCTTTGATCTCTGTTACTAGCGGCACATTGGTTATCGACACAACGTCTTCTTCCAATGCAACTGGTGGTGGCGTGAACAACACTACAGTTAGCAATGCAGTGACAGTGTCTGGCGGCGCAGTAGTAACAACAGGTGTTGTTGGTACTAACCCAGTGAATGGTGGCGGTACAGCATTGACTCCAACAGCATTCGTTGCTGGCGGTAATTACGCAAGTGCTGTTAATGTGAACGACAACTTCACAGGCACAGTAGCTAACCTGAACGGTACAACTATCAGTGGTAATGTCGGTGACACAGACACGATCAGCCTGACTGGTAACTCCACTGTTGCTATCGGTAACGGTTCAACTGGCGGTATCATCACCAACATCAAGTCTCTGATCACTGATAACACTGGTGGCTCTATCACTTTCGGTGCAGCTACTACTGGTATCACTACAGTTACTGGCGGTACAGGTGTTGATAACGTTGATCTGACAGTTGCTGGTACTTCCTTCCTGGCTGGTAACGTTAATCTGGGTGCTGGTGCTGGTCAAACATTGACACTGGGTGCATTCGCTTACACTGGTACTTTCAGTGCAGGTGCTGGCGTTACAGATACTCTGACATTGGCAGCTGGTGCAAACATCTCTGGTGCGAACATCTCTGGCTTTGAAAACCTGACATTGGCAGCAACCGGTAACTACACTCTGACTGCAGCGCAATACAATGCATTCACAGGTACTATCAATGCAGGCAATACAGAAACACTGACATTCACTACAGCCGGTACTATCGTAGCTGCTGCTGCGATCGAACGCTTCACACTGGCTAACGGTACTAACACATTCACTGCTGGTACTAACACAGTGAGCGTTGTTGGTGGCACAGGTAACGACACATTCAACTACACTGCAACTCAAATCGCCGGCGCAACAACGCTGGACGGCGGCTTGGGTATAGATACACTGAACATCGGTGCTATCGGTGCTAACTTGAATATCACTGCTCTGGTAACAGGCATTGAAACAGTGAACGTCACTGGCTCTGCAGCAACAGGCTGGACTTTCACTAACGAAAGCGGTGCTGGTGTAACTCTGAACTACGCTAAAGGCGCAACAGGCGACGTAGTTGTTCTGGGTACAGGCGGCCAAACAGTTAATCTGTTGGGCACAGCAGCGACAGCAGTAACAGTAACCGGCGGTACTGGTGCTGATACGATCAACCTGTCTGTAACTGCAACTGGTGCTGAAACTATCACTACTGGTTCTGTGATCTCCTCTATCGATACAGTAGCAAACTTCAAAGTTGCTGGCGCTGACGTGTTCAAAACTGGTACAGCAGCAACAACGCTGAACCTGTTGTCTATCGCTACTGCTGACGTATCTACTCTGGCAGCAGCAATCGCTACAGCAGCAACTGCAGCTGGCGCGGCTCTGGCAGCGAATACTCAGGCTTACGTTATCACTGTAGCCGCAGGTACAGCAGCTGGTACTTATGCTTTCCAAAACATCGGTGGCACTGTAGGTACTGTTGATGCAACTGACTTTATCGTTAAAATCACTGGCGCAGGTTCCATCGTCGCTGGCGACTTCATCGCTTAATTCAGTAAGCTATGCAAGAAAATGGGTAGCTTGCTACCCACGCAGCAGGGAGAAAACATCCTCTCTGCTGTGTAAAAATAAAAACCCCACCTCTGTAAAGCGGTGGGGTTTTTTATGATGGTTGATTCTTGCCGACAGCGGTACTTTTGTTGAAGGTTTTTGTTTGAGATTTTTATTTAATTTTGACGATTAAATTCTGCAGCTCAAGCCCAGTCTTTGCTAGCATGCAGCTTCGTCTATCCTGAATCCTTGGTTTTGCCAGCCCTGCGAATGCCTATGAAAAAATTGAGCCGTAATGATCCCTGTTCCTGTGGCAGTGGGAAGAAATACAAGCAATGTTGCATGGCTGCATACGACGCCGCGCAGGCGCAGGCTGACAAGCAAAACCAGGATGCGCAAAAACAGATTGCTGCCTGGGTGGAGCAGGGCATGGACTTGCACCGTAATGGGCAAATTGAGGCAGCAAGGCAAATCTATCAACAAATTCTGGCGTTACAGCCAGGGCATGCAGACACATTGCATTTATTTGGAGTGACCGCTCACCAGCTCGGAGAATACGCTAACGCTATAGAATTTATCCAGCGCTCTTTGCAAGCTAATCCCCGGAATTTTTACGCCCTGAATAACCTTGGATCGGCATTGCGGGAGTCTGGCCAATTGGTGGAGGCACTCGCATGTTTCCTGCAAGCCTGCAAGCTCAAGGCCGACTATGCTGAAGCACACAGTAATATTGGCAATGTATATAAAGACATGGGGCAGCAGGAAGAGGCGATATCCGCCTACAAACTGGCAAGCAGCCTTAATCCATCACTGGCCGAGCCCTGGAATAACCTGGCTTTGATTTATCAAAAGCGTAAGGACATAGATCAGGCCATACTATGTGCAGAGCGTGCTGCTGCGCTGCAGCCCAACCATGCAGAGATTCATAATAGTCTGGGTAATATTTACAAGGATGCCGGCCAGACTGCGCAGGCAATCAGCAGCTATCAGCGTGCCGTCGCCCTTGACCCGGAACACGGCAATGCCTTGCATTTCATCCATGTTCTCAGTGGGCAGGCTAGTGCTCAGGCACCAGTCAACTATGTCAGTAAAGTATTTGATGATTATGCAGAGCGTTTTGACCAGCATTTGCAAGAAGTGCTGGAATACCAGATTCCTGTCATTATCGGGCAGGAGCTCAGGCAATTACGCGTGGCTGACACGAAGGCATGGCGCATATTGGATCTGGGTTGCGGCACCGGCTTGGTCGCGAAAGAACTTGCACCACTGGCTGCGAGTCTCGTTGGCGTTGATCTGTCAGAAAAAATGCTGGCAAAAGCCCAGGCCAGGCAGCTGTATCACAGGTTGATCAAGGCCGATTTGCTGGGCATGACGCAACAAGAAGCAAGTGCAAGCTATGAAGTCGTGACTGCGGCCGATGTATTTGTATATCTGGGGCAACTTGACAATATCATTGCCGAGGTCAGTCGTTTGTTGATCCGCGATGGCTTGTTTGCCTTTTCTGTCGAATCTGCAGATGGAGGTTCTGCTACCACTCCCGATAGCACAGGCTATACGCTACGCAATAGTGGCCGTTATGCGCATCAACTCAATTACCTGGACAAATTGGCCTCAGAACATGGATTTGCATCTTTGCAATGTTTGCCACAGACCATCAGAATGGAAAATTTGCAGGCCATTCCGGGCTATCTGCTGATATGGCGTAAGCGCTAGCATTGGCGACTGGACTGCTATGATGCCATTACCGCTCTGGTATCAAAATCTGGCATTGACCGTATCTGCTAACAAAGTTGCACCTGCACCCTGGCCTGCCTTGATTTTGCAGCACATAGATGCCCCAAACTGCCTGTATGCTGAAAAAAGCGCCATCGCTTTAAGCTGCTGATACAATACTGCACTTGATTTTGACCAAAACGTCTTCATTTCAATGTAAGTAGTCGCTTTTTGCGTGTTTTGATCAAAATAAATACTGATTTGCGATTTAATGTCATCTAAGCCTGGCGCTTAACCCATGCCGTCAATGGAAATGGGCTTTTTCTAGTTATTGGAGTTTTACTATGTTTCAAAATGCTCAAACCCTGGACAAGAACCTGCATGCATCTTTGCGCTTTCAACCAGCTGCTGACTTTGCTTTTGCCCGTAGCCTGACGACTGCCCCACTGGCACCGACAGAAATTCCTGAGGCAGCACAGTTCTATCCAGTCTTGTTCTCACAATCCGGCTTGCTCAATCCGATTGCCGTACTGGGTTTGAGAGAACGCAATGTATTCCTGAATGAAAAAAATGAATGGACTGAGGCCTATGTACCAGTTCATGTACGTCGCTACCCATTCATCCTGGGTCGTATCGGTGACACTGATGACTATGTGCTGGCTGCTGATATGGATGCGCCACAGTTCAACACCAAAGAGGGTGAACTGGTATTTACAGACAAAGCAGAATTCAACCCCAGCTTTGGCAAGGTACTGGAGCTGTTGAACAGCTATGAGAAAAACCTGCGTGAAGGCCGCGTCATTCTGAATGAATTGGAAACCACAGGCGTATTGGTTGCCAAAGACCTCAACTTCCGTGAAGGCGATGAAGTTCACCTGATCGGTGGCTTCCGTATTGTCGATCGTGAAAAAGTCCTGGCACTTGATGATGCAACACTGGCGCGTTGGGTGCGTAGTGGTTTGATGTCCCTGCTGGAATTGCACTGGGCGTCTTTCCGTCATCTGCCTAAAGTGGCGCTGGCATCTTCACGTCCAGATCAGGTACAGTAATCTGTATTTGACTTGATATAGAATGTGCATGGAAAATGGGGCTATATGCCCCATTTTTTTTGGTTTAAATTTTGGTTTAAATTACAGGTGATCCTTTGAAATTACTACACGTAGGCTGCGGTCCGCAAAACAAGTCAGGTACTACACCTTTCTTTCAGTCAGATGAATGGCAGGAAGTACGCTTCGATATCGATCCTAAGGTCAATCCTGATATCCAGGGGACTTTGACTGATATGAGTGCTGTTGAGACAGGCTCCATAGACGCGGTTTATTCCTCCCATAATATTGAACACCTGTATCCGCACGAAGTACCGGTTGCACTGAAGGAAATTATGCGTGTGCTCAAGGATGACGGCATCTTTGTCGTGACTTGTCCTGATATGGTATCGGTCTGCAAACTGGTGGCTGAGGACAAATTACTCGAACCCGCCTACATATCACCCGCCGGGCCGATTGCACCTATCGATATCCTGTACGGACATCGCGCAGCCATGGAAAGAGGCAATTTGTTTATGGCCCACCGTTGTGGTTTTACCCAAAAAGTATTGATGAATACCCTTGCTGGTGCAGGCTTTCAGACAGTGGTAGCGGCGTCGCGCCCGTCAGCCTTTGATTTGTGGGCCGTGGGATGCAAGAGTGCCAGGCCTATTCCTGAGGTCGAGAATTTATTGCGCGCGCAACTGAAATAAACTTCAAGCGCTGAATATGCATAAGAAAAAAATACCTGCTGTAGCCAAAGGTACGAACTCTGCTACCCATGCACGGGTAAACCAGGCAGCACAGTTGCTGCAAAAGGCGTTGGTATTGCATCAGGCCGGGAATCTGGCTGATGCTGCTGCCATCTATCAGCAAATACTGATCATTGATGCCCGGCATTTTGAAGCCCTGCAATTCCTGGGCATGATTAAGCGCAGCACGGGTGCTTTGCAAGAGGCGATTGAACTACTGACCTTGGCGGCCTCCATCAATCCAGCCAATACCATCATACATGCCTCACTCGGCAATGTTTTAATGGACCTTGAGCGCCACGCCGATGCCATTGTCAGCTATGACCGTTTCTTGTCGGCCACGCCTGACTTTGCCGAAGTTCTCAACAATAAGGCGAATGCATTAAGTGCCTTGGGGCGAGAAGCAGAGGCCATGGCATGTTACGAGCATGTGCTGCGTCAACAGCCAGATTTTTCTGATGCGCATTTTAATCGCGGTAATCTGTACATGGACATGCGCCTGTATGCGCAGGCCCTGGCTGACTATGAACAGGTGCTGCGTAGTCATCCTGGTCATTTTCAATCTTGGAATAATCGTGGCAACGCGCTGCTGAAACTGGAAAGACTGCCTGAGGCCAGGCAAAGTTACCAGCAAGGATTAAGCATCGCGCCCGACAATCCAGAATTGCACGCTTGCTTGGCTCACGCCTATAAAATCACTGGCCAGTTAAATGAGGCGGTTCAGCATTATGCCAAAGTGCTGGAACTGACCACGACCGGTTTTCCCAGGCAAAATGCCGCATTACAACTGGCGATCCTGCACTATGTCTTTGGTAACCCGGCCAATGTAGATGCTTTGCTGCAAGTGGCAAAGGACATGCTGGGCAATGCGCTGATTAAAGACAAGGGTTCTTTGATTTACTGCGCCTTCATGTTGAAAATTCAATTATGGTGGCAAATGTACAGACAGCAGGTGCAAGCCCTGCAAGCACAAGGCACACTGTATGTCATAGGTGAGAGTCACATCTTGTCGGCCCATAATCTGCTGGTCACGTATCAGGGCCAACATCTGCAATGCAAAGGGCTGTGGATAGAAGGTTGTACGCAATGGCAAATCGGCAAAGTCGAAACCAATCATTACCAGCAATTAATGCAGCAATATCTGCAGGCCCTGCCTGTTGCGTCGAACGTGCTGATTAGCATAGGTGAAATTGATTGCCGCATTGATAGCGGCATCCTGACAGCCAGTAAAAAATCTGCAAACAGCAACACTACTGACGCCCACAACGCCCCTAACTCCCCCAATATCAGCCTGGCACAGCGGGTGCAGGACGTCATAGTGGCCTTCCTGGATTTTATTATTGTCCATGCGCAGCCGCGCCAGCTCACGCTCATCATCAGCGGTGTGCCGGCGTATTTAATCAATGAAAATGGCTATGCAGCAGATCAGTTGCAGGAATTTGGTCAGTTTCTGACACTGTTCAATACCAGTCTGAAACAGCAGGTAGCAGAACGGGGTCTGGATTTTCTTGATGTGTTTACCCTGACCGATGGCGGTGGCGGTAAAGCGAATCAGCAATGGCATATAGACGAGCATCATTTGCGACCTGATGCTGTTATCGAAGCGTTTTCCAGGCATTTGCTTGTTGCCTGAATATTTGCCTGCAGGATGAGTGCATCGGCATGACTCTGTGCTGCCGAATAGCGTTTATACTGTAGCAATTTACGAAGTTCGTATTCCTACTAAATTTGCGCTATGAAAATCCTGTTCGTTCACCAAAATTTTCCAGGTCAGTTTGTCCATCTTGCGCCAGCACTGGCTGCAGACCCGGCGAATGAAGTTGTCGCACTGACCATGCAAAAGGCTGCTCCGTTGCTGTGGAATGGCGTCAAGGTATTCTCATACCAGGTTGCGCGTGGTACCAGTGCTGAAACCCATCCCTGGCTGGCCGATAGTGAGCCCAAGGTCATCCGTGGTGAAGCTGCCATGCGTGCCGCGCTTCAATTGCGTGAGCAGGGTTTTGTACCTGATGTCATCATCGCCCATCCAGGCTGGGGTGAAAGCCTGTTCCTGAAAAAAGTATGGCCCACAGCCAAGCTTGGCATCTACGCCGAATTCTTTTATCACGCACAAGGAGCGGATGTCGGGTTTGATCCTGAGTTCTCTTCCAATGCGATTGAGCAAGCCTGCAAGATACAACTCAAGAATATCAATAACCTCTTGCATATAGAAATGGCGGATGCTGCCATTTCTCCTACGCACTGGCAGGCCAGCACCTTCCCAAGCGCCTTCCGTGAGCGCATCAGCGTTATTCATGACGGCATCAATACGGATATGGTCGCTCCCAATCCCGGTGTTGCCCTGGCCCTGGGGGGAGGATTGAAGCTGACCCGTGATGATGAAGTAATCACCTTCGTCAACCGCAATCTCGAACCATACCGCGGCTATCATATTTTCATGCGTGCCTTGCCGCAGATATTGGCCCAGCGCCCCAATGCCCACGTACTAATGGTCGGTGGGGATGATGTCAGTTACGGTGCCAAGTCTGAAACCGGCAGGTCGTGGAAAGAGATCTTCCTCAGCGAAGTAAGTCCGCAACTACCGGAAAGCGCGCGCGAACGCATACATTTCCTGGGGAATATTCCTTACCAGCATTTTATTCCCTTGCTGCAATTGTCGCGCGTTCATGTCTATCTGACTTACCCCTTCGTCTTGTCATGGAGTCTGCTTGAGGCTATGAGCGCAGGATGCGCCATCGTCGCGTCGAATACCCAGCCTTTGAGAGAGGCCATACGTCACAATGAAACGGGCAGGCTGGTCGATTTTTTTGATGTGGCTGCACTGAGCCAGGAAGTCTGTGATTTACTCGATCAGCCAGAAGAAAGGCAGCGTCTGGGTGAAAATGCCCGTCGTTTTGCCTGTGAATTTTATGATCTGCAAAAAGTATGTTTGCCAGCGCAAATAGAATGGGTATATGGCCTGGTTGAAGACACAAAAGTTAACTTAAAAAATGATATATCTGCACAAGCACTAGTAAACACAGTAGTAATTGAGTTAAAATAATATCGTAGCCAGCAAGACCATTAAGAACTCGGCGCCCCGCAACGGATATTGCGGGGCGTTTTTTTTCGCATACCACTTCGCGTTCGCGGCTTTAAGCATGCTTACTCAAGCATTCCCAAACTTCTGTAGTGTCATACATCCCTGTTTAGCCCCAAAACACGACCACTCTGCACAAGGTTCAATGCTGGTAAGGCTACACCAAGTGAGAATCCTGGCTAAATCACAGCAAATTGCAGCATTTCAAGTGAGGTATATACATTCAATGAGGTTCAACGAAGTGCCGCATGTGCATATCTGATTGTAAATCGACAGCATTTTATGTTTAAAAAGCATGTCAATTAATCATGTGATGCAACTGGCAAAAATTTTTGTATTCCCAATATATGGGGAGTATGCCGGGAATATCAATGGCACCACAGGGGCTAGATGGAGATTTTTGATATACAGGAGGGGGTATGCAAAATATATCGGCTTCGATACACGAAACACGTTTTAAAAGCGTAAAACTTGTGTTACGCTTTCGAAAAATGTGATGTACGTCACATTTAATTGAGTTGTGAACAGGGATAATGCCGCCTTGCCTTAAAAATGCCGATGAATTCCTCCTCCAAAGAGATTACTCATCAAGCGGCCACCTATTATATTGCGATGTTTTTAGCACTTCAGTGTGCAAAGAATACAAATGATCTCGAAACTAAAACTTCCACAAACTGAAATTGCACAGGTTCTGATGACCTTTAAAAGTGCCTTCAGAACCGTTGGCATCTTCAGTGCCATCATCAATCTGTTGATGTTAGCACCTTCCCTGTATATGTTACAGGTTTACGATCGTGTTTTGCAAAGCCGCAACGAAATCACTCTGTTGATGTTGACATTGTTGATGCTGGGTGCTTACGCCTTGATGAGTGCGCTTGAATATATCCGTAGTTTTGTACTGATACGTCTGGGTGCCAAGCTCGACATGCAAATGAACAAGCGTATCTACACTGCTGCATTTGAACAAAACCTGAAACGTGGCGGCGGTAATGCAGGCCAGGCTTTGCAGGATTTGACGCAAATTCGTCAGTTCCTCACAGGTGCAGGCTTGTTTGCCTTCTTCGATGCGCCATGGTTCCCGTTCTATCTGGCTGTGATCTTCATGTTTGATACTTATCTCGGCTTGTTTGCGCTGGCTGCGGTGATTGTCATGGTGATCCTGGCGTACGCCAATGAAGTGGTTTCCAAAAAACCTTTGACTGAAGCCAATACCATGGCCATCGTCTCCAGCAATCTGGCGACGAATAATCTGCGTAATGCCGAAGTCATTGAAGCCATGGGCATGCTGCCTAACCTGATGTCGCGCTGGTTCAAATTGCATGGCCGTTTCCTGCAATTGCAGGCAGAAGCGAGCGAGAAGTCCGGCATTATTACCGCTTTGAGTAAATTTGTTCGTGTCTCCGTTCAATCCCTGGTGCTCGGTTTTGGTGCCTTGCTGGTGATTGAAGGCAAGATGTCCCCAGGTATGATGATTGCCGGCTCCATCTTGCTGGGTAAGGCAACTGGTCCTATCGATCAACTGATCGGTGTATGGAAACAATGGAGCACAGTTAAAGGTGCTTATGGTCGTTTGAATGAATTGCTGGCATCCAATCCACCACGTCAGGCTGGCATGGACTTGCCTAAACCGCTGGGTGCTTTGTCTGTCGAAGGCGTGACTGCAGCGCCTCCAGGCTCTACTGTGGTTGTTGTCAAAGGCTTGTCCATGGCCTTGCAACCAGGTGACGTGCTGGGCGTGATCGGCCCATCAGGTTCCGGTAAATCCACACTGGCACGTTTGCTGGTAGGCGTCTGGCCAGCTGCGGTTGGTAAAGTGCGTCTTGATGGCGCTGATATCTACCAATGGAACAAAGATCAACTCGGACCAAATATTGGTTACCTGCCACAAGACATAGAATTGTTTGGCGGCACAGTAGCAGAAAACATCGCACGCTTTGGTGAAGTTGATTCTGAAAAAGTCATTATGGCTGCCAAGCGCGCCGGCGTGCATGAAATGATTTTGCATTTCCCTCAAGGTTACGACACCCGTTTGGGTGACGGCGGTGCGGGTCTGTCTGGTGGCCAAAAGCAGCGTATCGGTCTGGCGCGTGCCATGTATGACGATCCATCCCTGCTGGTACTCGATGAACCCAATTCGAATCTGGATGATATTGGCGAACAGGCTCTGGTCGTTGCTGTGAATGATCTGCGTCAACGTGGCAAAACTATCGTGTTGATCACTCACCGTACGACGATTCTGGGTGCCACCACCAAGCTCTTGTTGCTACGCGATGGTGTAGCACAGGCCTTTGGTCCGCGTGATCAGGTACTGGCCGCGCTGAATCAGGCAAATCAACAACAGGCACAGCAGATGCAACAAGCCCAGCAAGCTGCGGCAGCACAACAGGCTGCCCAACAAGCACAAGCTCAGGGCGGTTTGCAATCAGCAGCTACAGAGCCACCGGCAGATACGCAGCAAAGAATTAATGCTACAGCTGCACAAGAGGAATAATCATGAAAAATGCATTGGTCAAAAAAGGTGATGTCACGGACGTGGCAACTCACAACGTAGAAATACTCGAAGTCAATACAGATGCACGTGGCTACTCCCGCCTGGGCTGGATCATCATCCTGATCGGCGTGGTTGGCTTCCTGCTGTGGGCGTTTACTGCCAAGCTCGATAAAGGCGTGCCCATGAGCGGTAACGTGGCCGTGGCCTCCAGCCGTAAAGTCATACAGCATCAGACTGGTGGTACGGTTGATGAAATCCTGGTCAAGGATGGTGATGTCGTCAAAGCAGGCCAAACCTTGCTGAAAATGAACTCTGTCAGTGCCAAGTCAAATGCAGAAATCACCAGGGTACAATTGTTTACAGCCCAGGCGGTAGAAGCAAGATTGCTGGCTGAACGCGTAGGTGCAAAGTCCATCAGTTTTCCCAAGGAACTGGATGAGGCAAAAAGCGATCCTCGCGTTGCTAACGTCATTTCGCTGCAACAGCAACTGTTCACTACACGTCAGATTTCCATACAAAGTGAGTTGGGTGCAGTAGATGAAAACATCGCTGGTTTGAAATCGCAACACAAAGGCCTGGAAGAATCCATGGTCAGCAAAAAGCAACAGCAACAGTTCCTCAAAGAACAGCTCGATGGTATGCGTGATCTGGCCAAGGAAGGCTATATTGCCCGCAATCGTCTGCTGGATCTGGAACGTACTTATGCGCAGGTGAATGGCAGTATCTCTGAAGACCTGGGTAATATGGGCCGTGTCTCACGCCAGATCATGGAAATGGGCTTGCGTAAATCACAGCGTCAGCAAGACTATCAAAAAGAAATCCGCACACAATTGTCTGATGTCCAGAAAGAAGCAGAAGCCTTGCAAAACCGCCTGACTGCACTGGATTTTGATCTGAACAATGTCGCAGTGAAAGCACCTGTGTCAGGCACCGTTGTTGGCTTGAACGTATTCACCAAAGGTGCTGTTGTGCCTAGCGGTTTCAAATTGATGGAACTGGTTCCGCAGGATGATGCGCTGATCGTCGAAGCAAGCTTGCCAGTCAATCTGGTAGATAAAGTGCATGCCGGTTTGAAAACAGAATTGATTTTCTCTGCCTTCAATACCAATACCACACCGCATATTCCGGGCATCATTACTCAGGTATCCGCTGACCGTACTGTCGATGAAAGAACTGGCCAGGCCTTCTATAAAGTCCGTGCAGAAGTAGCACCTGAAGGCAAGAAAATGATTGCCAACCTGAACATCCGTCCTGGTATGCCTGTTGAAATGTTTGTCAGCACTGGTGGCCGCACCATGATGAACTACCTGTTGAAACCAGTGATCGACCGTGCCCATTCTGCAATGACTGAGGATTAATGATGAAAAAATCATGGAAGCGCCTTAATCTGATCGCAGCTGCCTGTGGCGTCCTGGTGATGTCGGCAGGCCAGGCTCAGGCCATGGGCTTGTTGCAGGCCTATGAGGCTGCGTTGGTCAATGATCCTACTTACCGTGCAGCTGTTTCAGAAAATATCGCGGGTAAGGAATACCGTAATATCGGCCGGGCCGGTTTATTGCCAACCATACAGTATGCTTATGGAACAGGTAAAAACCGCGCAGAAATCACCTCGCCGGCGACCAACTTTTTGGGTCAGCCAACTGGTGGTGTGGCGGTCAGTAATTACGATTACACCAGCATCACCAATTCTGTTTCCTTGCGTCAGGTACTGTTCAGTCTGGATACGGCAGCGCGTTACAAGCAGGGCATAGCGCAGACCAACTATAGCGACGCTATCTTTTCTGCGCGTAGCAAAGACTTGATCATCCGTCTGACGACTGCTTATGCGGATGTCAAATTCTCTGAAGATCAGGTAGATTTGTTCCGTGCCCAAAGAGATGCTTATGCCGAGCAGAAACGCATCAATGAGCGTATGTTTGAAAAAGGTGAAGGCACCAAGACCGACATGCTGGAAACTCAGGCAAAACTTGATGTTGCCGAGGCTCAGGTGATAGAAGCACAAGACAATTTGCTGAATTCAAGGAATGCTTTTTCTGCCATCATTGGCAGTGAAGTAGTGCAGCTTGATGGCTTGCGCCCAGAGTTTACCGTGATGCCTGTTGCCCTCTCCAGTTTTGAAGAGTGGATGACGATCGCAACAGAAAGCAATCCTGAAATTGCAGCCGCCAAATATTCTGTCGAAGCTGCCGAACTGGAAATCAGCAAGAGTAAAGCAGGCCATACACCAAGGCTGGATCTGAACGTTGGTTACAACCGTGGTTTGTCTGACAGTATCACGACACGTACGCAAGATCAGACGATCAAGAGCATAGGCGTGCAATTGGTGATACCGATTTATTCCGGTGGTTATGTCACCGCAATCAGTAATCAGGCCATCGCCAACCGCGACAAGGCCAAAGCTGATCTGGACTCAACCAAGAACAGAATTTCGATAGAATTGCGCAAGCAATTTAATGCTATACAAACCAGTTTGACGAAAATCAGTGCTTTGCAAAAGTCCGTCAACTCCGCGACTTTGCTGGTTGAAGCAACCAAGCAAAGTGTCAAAGGTGGTGTGCGTATCAATCTGGACGTGCTCGGTTCCGAGCAACAACTGGTTGCTGCCAAACGTGACCTGGCGCAAGCCAAGTACAATTACCTGATCAGCTACCTCAAGCTGCGCGTCACTGCAGGTAATATCAATGTGGATGATGTACAGACAGTAGCTGCTTACTTTGCACCGAATTGATCTTGATAAAGGCTGCTGCCGGGATTTGAAGTAGACGCCAAGCCAGTCACTAAATCAGCAGATACAAAAAAACGGCACATCTTCACAGATGTGCCGTTTTTCATTTTCAAGCAGGAATTAACCAGTCAGTTTTTTCTTGAGCAATTCATTGACCTGTGCAGGGTTGCCCTTGCCTTTGGTTGCCTTCATCGCCTGACCAACCAGGGAGTTGAATGCCTTCTCTTTGCCTGCACGGTATTCATCGACAGACTGCTGATTCGCAGCCATGACTTCGTCAATGATTTTTTCCAGCGCGCCAACGTCAGAAATTTGCTTCAGACCTTTGGCGTCAATCACCTGGTCTGCCAGATTTACATCTGCAGATGGTGCTTCCCACATCGCTGCGAACACTTCCTTGGCAATCTTGTTGGAAATCGTGCCATCAGCAATACGTTGCAACAGCACTGCCAACTGCGCGGACGTTACTGGAATAGCGCTGATATCCAGGCCTTCACGGTTCAGAGTCGCTGACACATCACCCATCATCCAGTTGGCCGCAGGCTTGGCTTGTGCTGCACCAGCAGCAGTCACCACCGCTTCAAAATAAGTAGCCATGCCTTTGGATTGCGTCAGGACAGTCGCATCGTATTCAGTCAAACCCAATTGCTCGATGAAACGCTGGCGCATCGCAGATGGCAGCTCAGGCATGGTAGCACGAACTTGTTCTACCCATTCGCGGCTGATCTTCAGTGGTGGCAGATCAGGGTCAGGGAAGTAACGATAATCCATCGAATCTTCCTTGTCGCGCATTTTTACTGTAATTTTCTTATCCGGGTCATACAGGCGCGTTTGTTGAATGATAGGCCGACCTTCTTCAATCTCAATGATCTGGCGGCGCACTTCATAATTAATCGCCTCTTCCAGGAAACGGAAAGAGTTCAGGTTTTTTATTTCGCAACGTGTGCCAAATTCTTTTTGACCGACAGGACGCACTGACACATTGGCATCACAACGGAAAGAACCTTCTTGCATATTGCCATCGCAGATGTCCAGCCAGGTCACCAGAGAGTGTAGGGCTTTGGCATAAGCCACCGCTTCAGCAGCACTACGCATCACAGGTTCAGTAACGATTTCCAGCAAGGGCGTACCTGCACGGTTCAAGTCTATGCCTGTCATACGGGCGGCTGCACCGTGGGTAGATTTGCCAGCGTCTTCTTCCAGGTGGGCGCGTGTCAGTTCAATATTTCTAAATTCGGCCTTGCCATCTTTTTCAAATACGCAAGGCACGAAACCGCCCTGTACTACCGGGATTTCAAACTGGCTGATCTGATAGCCTTTGGGCAGGTCAGGGTAAAAGTAATTTTTGCGAGCGAAGATGGATTCAGGTGCAACCACGGCACCGACGGCCAGGCCAAACTGTATGGCTTTTTCTACCGCACCTTTATTCATGACCGGCAACACGCCAGGCAGGGCCAGATCCACCGGGCTGGCCTGGGTATTGGGTTCGGCACCAAATTGTATTGAAGAGCCGCTGAAAATTTTTGAGTTGGTCTTGAGTTGCGCATGCGTCTCAAAACCGATAACGACTTCCCATTGCATAATATTCCTCGTTATATCTTTGTTTATTGCCTCTGCTTTTTATCGAAAGCAGCACATCAATTCCATGTCCATGATCTTTCATTCCCTGCCAGAGGGAAGAGGCTCATGCCGGTGCGCGTGTATGCCAGTCTGTCGCTTGCTGGAACTGGTGAGCCACATTCAGCAATTTCGCTTCATCATAATAATTGCCGATGATTTGCAAACCTACCGGGCGCTTCGCATTTTTTTCACCCTGACCAAAACCACAAGGGATGGACATGCCAGGCAAGCCAGCCAGACTGGTAGAAAGGGTGAAAATATCAGCCAGATAGTTGGCTACCGGATCATCGGCTTTCGAGCCCAGGTCCCAGGCCACGGTCGGTGCTACCGGTCCCATGATGACATCGCATTTCTCGAATGCAGTGGCAAAATCCTGGGCGATCAGGCGGCGTATTTTCTGTGCCTGCAAATAATAAGCATCATAGTAACCGTGCGACAGTACATAGGCACCGACCAGGATACGGCGTTTGACTTCTGCACCAAAACCTTCAGCACGCGACTTTTTGTACATGTCTTCAAGGTCAGTATAATCTGCTGCGCGATGGCCATAACGTACACCGTCAAAACGGCTCAGATTCGAAGAAGCCTCTGCTGGCGCAATTACATAATACACAGGGATGGACAACTCGGTTTTTGGCAAAGAAATTTCTACCAGTGTCGCGCCCAGCTTTTCATATTCAGCCAACGCAGCACGCACTGCCTGTTCCACATCTGCGGCCAAGCCACCAGAGAAAAATTCTTTCGGTACACCGATGCGCAAGCCTTGCAAAGATTTGTTCAGGTCACGGTTGAAATCTTCTTTTTTGCGTTCGAGAGAAGTCGAATCCTTCTCATCAAAACCTGTCATCGCATTCAGCAAAATACCGCAATCTTCTGCTGTCTGGGCGATAGGGCCGCCCTGGTCCAGTGAAGACGCAAATGCGATCATGCCGTAACGCGATACGCTGCCATAAGTTGGCTTGATACCGGTAACGCCGCAAAATGATGCCGGTTGGCGGATAGAGCCGCCAGTGTCAGTAGCTGTCACTGCCGGTGCCAGACGCGCAGCAATCGCCGCTGCCGAACCACCAGAAGAACCACCGGGTACGGCAGTCTTGTCCCAGGGGTTTTTCACCGCGCCAAAATAAGAATTTTCATTAGATGAACCCATGGCGAATTCATCGCAATTCAATTTACCCAGCGTGACCGTGCCAGCTTTATTGAACAGCTCAACGACAGTGGCATCAAAGGGACTGACATAATTTCCCAGCATGCGCGAGCCTGCAGTCGAACGCCAGTCGCGTGTCACGAAAATATCTTTATGGGCGATAGGTACGCCCGTCAATACACCGGCATCACCACTGGCCAGACGTGCATCGGCTGCGGCTGCCTGCTGCAAAGTCCATTCAGGATTCACATGCAGAAAGGCATTCAGGTCACTGGCAGCAATACGGTTCAGATAATGCTGGGCAAGTTCAGTGGCGGAAACCTGCTTGCTTTGCAGCAGGGTGGATAATTGCGAAATTGTCTTGGTATGCATAAGTGAAATATGACTTATTCAGTCTCAATAACCTGAGGTACGAGGTAAAGGCCATCTTGTGTCGCTGGCGCTGGCTTTTGATAATCTTCGCGATGATTGCTTTCAGTAACCACGTCTTCGCGCAGGCGCAAAGCCATTTCTGGCAGCAGGGCGGCGATAGGGTGGCTCAGAGGCGCCACACCCGTGGTATCGACTGCTCTTAATTGCTCGACCAGCGAGAAAATACCGTTCAGTTTCTCCAGCGTAGCAGTCGCTTCTTCAGGGGAGGTCTGTATATTTGCCAATTTGGCAATTCTTTCTACATCTTTAATTGTCAGTGACATAGTTCAGGAGCGCATTTTTGCGCGAAAAGAGTGTCAAAAAATACATAATTCGACATACCACCAAAAGCATAATTTAGGTGTTGGTATCGAATAAATTTAAACAGATTATAAGGTAGAATGGCGGGTTAATGCCCTAAATGGCTTGCTAAATCCCCTAACATGCTTGGATTGCGAGATGGCTGCTCAGTTTTTACTGGAATCAGTCAGGGTTAAAAATTCGGTAGCGCAGCCCGGCAGAGCGGGTTGAGCCCACAATCAGTTAAATACAGGACAATATACATGTTTGGTTTTTTACGTAGTTATTTTTCAAATGATCTGGCGATCGATCTGGGAACAGCCAATACGCTGATTTATGTACGTGGACAGGGTATCGTGCTTGATGAACCATCCGTAGTAGCGATCCGTCAAGAAGGCGGCCCTAACGGCAAGAAAACAATACAGGCAGTAGGTAAAGAAGCCAAGCAGATGCTGGGCAAGGTACCAGGCAATATTGAAGCCATCCGCCCGATGAAAGATGGTGTGATTGCCGACTTTACCGTCACCGAGCAAATGCTCAAGCAATTCATCCGCATGGTGCATGACACCAAGTTCTTCAAACCATCCCCACGCATCATCATTTGTGTCCCTTGCGGTTCTACTCAGGTAGAACGCCGTGCGATCCGTGAATCTGCTTTGGGTGCCGGTGCTTCTCAAGTGTATTTGATTGAAGAACCGATGGCAGCGGCGATAGGTGCTGGTTTGCCAGTGTCTGAGGCAACTGGTTCGATGGTGGTTGATATCGGTGGTGGTACGACAGAAGTCGGTATCATTTCCCTCGGCGGCATGGTCTATAAGGGTTCGGTCCGCGTCGGTGGTGACAAGTTTGACGAAGCGATTGTCAACTACATCCGCCGCAACTACGGCATGCTGATCGGTGAACAGACTGCTGAAGCCATCAAAAAAGCCATCGGTTCTGCTTTCCCGGGTTCTGAAGTCAAGGAAATGGAAGTCAAGGGACGTAATCTGTCTGAAGGTATTCCTCGCTCCTTCACGATTTCCAGTAATGAAATCCTGGAAGCACTGACTGATCCTCTGAATAACATCGTTTCTGCCGTTAAAAACGCGCTGGAACAAACACCGCCAGAGCTGGGTGCCGATATTGCTGAAAAAGGCATGATGCTGACCGGTGGTGGCGCACTCCTGCGTGACCTCGACCGTTTGCTGATGGAAGAAACCGGTTTGCCAGTCATTGTTGCAGAAGACCCGCTGACTTGCGTAGTCCGTGGCTCTGGCATGGCGCTGGAGCGCATGGATAAGCTGGGTTCGATTTTTTCTTACGAATAATAAGACTTAATAAGACTAAGTACCGGACCATCGTGGGAAGACAGTCAGCGCCAGTGTTGGCTGTACTTCCCGTATTTGATGAAGCTGCATTTTCCTGGCTACTGATGCGCAGGATGTACAGCTGATTTGATTGCAATTTATATGCTTGTTGCGCTGTTCACTGAGAAACACCGGTAAAGTATGGATTACAGCCCGCCACCACTCTTCAAGCAAGGCGCCTCTGCGCGCGTGAGGGTGGTTTTCTTTGCCGTCCTGGCGATTTTTCTATTAGTTGTTGATTCCCGTCTGAAGTCTCTGACTCTGGTCAGGCAAATCCTCGGCAGCGTACTGTATCCGGTGCAAATGGTCGCCGTCATGCCACGTGATACCGTCAAGCGTGCTTCTGATTATTTTGTGTCGGTCACGACACTGGAAAAAGAAAACACGCAACTGAAGCACCAGCAAACCCAGAATGCCGATACCCTGCAGCAGACCGGGCACTTGATGGCAGAAAACACCCATCTGCGCAAACTGCTTGACGCGCGTGAACGTCTGCAAGTCAAGTCCGTCATGGCAGAGATCATCTACGATGCCCGTGACCCTGCCAGCCGCAAGGTCATCATAGACCGTGGTATCAAGCATGGCCTGACATTATCCCAGCCAGTGATTGATGACAAGGGTGTGGTCGGCCAGGTGACGCGGGTATTCCCTCTGACGGCAGAAGTAACCTTGCTGACCGATAAAAACCAGGCCATCCCCGTGCAAATCCTGCGTAATGGCTTGCGCAGCGTGGCCTATGGCCGCGGCCAATCCAGCTACCTGGACATGCGCCTGACCACCAATGCCGATATCCAGAACGGCGATCAACTGGTGACTTCAGGCATCGACGGTATCTATCCCCCAGGCCTGGCGGTTGCCAAGGTAGTACAGGTAGAAAACAAGGCCAATACCACCTTTGAAAGCATCTTGTGCGTGCCGACTGCGGGCATAGACCGCAACAAGCAGTTACTGGTCTTGCTGGTATCTGCAGATAATTTGTCGCGTCCGGATACCGAGGACGTGCGCGCCAAGAAAGAAAAAATCAATCGCAAGGTAACCCGTGATGCGGCAGCACCTACATCTGATACCAAACCTGTCGATCAGCCCATGAAAGATTTGCCGGTCAAGGACGGTGCTGTGAAAGAAACTCCAGCCAAAGATGCGCCACCTAACGCACCAGCCAAGGATGCACCTGCAACTGCAAAGGAGCCCAAAACATGAATAGCCCGCACTACATATTATTGCCGGTCAATCCGCTATTTATCGCTATCAGTTTCGCCGTCGCATTCTTTCTCAATTTCTTACCATGGGGTGGCTGGATAGGTGTCCCCGATTTTGTTGCCCTGGTATTGGTATTCTGGACCATACACCAGCCGCGCAAGGTCGGCATAGGTGTGGCGTTTGCCATGGGGCTGCTGATGGATGTGCATGACTCCATCTACATGGGTGAAAACGCGCTGGCTTATACCCTGTTATCGTATTTTGCCATCATGATACACAGGCGCGTACTGTGGTTTCATCCACTGACGCAAACCCTGCATGTGTTTCCCCTGTTTTTGTTTGCACAGCTGGTGCAGCTTGCCGTACGCATGCTGGTGGCACCAGATGCGCATTTCCCGGGCTGGGCTTATTTTACCGTCAGCCTGGTGACGACTGTGTTGTGGCCGTTTGCAACTTTGCTCTTGCTGGCACCACAAAGACGCGCCAAAGATAAAGACCACACCCGTCCTATCTGAGTTCGCTGTATTTTTGATTGCTGTCTGTTTTTTGAACTGATTAGTCTGCTTCATCTGCTCTATCTGCGCCACCTGCTTCACTTTTTTCACTATGACAGAACTTAAAAATACGGAACGCGAACTGCATTATTTCCGCATGCGCCTGATTTTCATCGGTGTATTCGTATTTCTGTGTTTTGCCGCACTGATTACGCGCTTTGTCTGGCTGCAAATCATCAAGCATAATGATTATGCTTTGCTGGCAGATGAAAACCGCATAGACATCGTCCCCGTCGTCCCTAACCGTGGCTTGATCACGGATAGGAATGGCGTCATCCTGGCACGTAATTATTCTGCCTATACGCTGGAAATCACGCCCTCCAAAATCAGCAAGGACATGGATGTCCTGATTGATGAGCTGGCCGTATTGGTAGATATACAGCCCAAGCACCGCAAGCGTTTTCGCAAATTGCTGGAAGACTCAAAAAGCTTTGAAAGCCTGCCTATCCGTACCCGGCTTACGGATGATGAGGTCGCCAGATTCACGGCCCAGCGTTTCCGTTTTCCTGGTGTCGATATCCAGGCCCGTTTGTTCCGTCAATATCCACAAGGCGATTCAGCTTCTCATGTGATTGGCTACATAGGCCGTATCAGCCCCAAGGATGCCGAGATCATTGATGAAATGGACGATGCCGCGAATTACAATGGCACCGACTATATAGGTAAGGAAGGCCTGGAAAAAAGCTACGAAAAAATCTTGCACGGCAGCACAGGTTTTGAAGAAGTGGAAGTCGCCGCAGGTGGCCGGGCTGTGCGTGTGCTGTCCCGTACGCCGCCAACTTCAGGCAAGAACCTGATCCTGTCGGTCGATATAGAACTGCAAAAGGTCATAGAAGAAGCCTTTGGCGACAGGCGTGGTGCGCTGGTCGCCATTGAACCTGAGACCGGTGACGTGCTGGCTTTTGTGTCCAAGCCTACTTATGATCCCAACCTGTTTGTCGAGGGCATAGACCAGCAAAGCTGGAATGAACTCAATACGTCCGAAGACAAACCCTTGTTGAACCGGCCATTGACAGGTGCGTATCCACCAGGCTCCACCTACAAGCCTTTCATGGCATTGGCCGCACTGGAGCTGGGCAAGCGCACCACTTCGCAGGCAATTGCTGATCCTGGCTATTTTACTTTTGGTAACCATACCTTCAAGGACGATAAAGCCGGCGGGCATGGCATGGTCGATATGTACCGTTCCATCGTGCAGTCCTGCGATACGTATTACTACATGCTGGCCAATGACCTGACGGTAGATGTCATGCATGATTTCATGAAACCTTTCGGTTTTGGCCAAATCACCGGCATCGACCTGGAGCATGAACGATCCGGCTTGTTACCTTCGACTGCCTGGAAGCGCGAAGCCTTCAAGAAAAAACCGGCACAACAGCGCTGGGTACTGGGTGACACCATTTCTCTGGGGATTGGTCAGGGACAAAATACTTTCACTCCTTTGCAGATGGCGCACGCCATGGCGACACTGGCAAATAACGGCATCATCATGAAACCGCATCTGGTCAAGATGACAGAAGACCCGCAAACCAGGCAAAGGGTCTTGACTGTTCCCAAAGAGACGGCACGTATTTCCCTTAAGCAGGAAAATATAGATTTCATCAAAAATGCCATGGTCGGCGTCACCAAAGAGGGTACTTCTGCCAGGGTGTTTCAGGGAACTGAATATGTTTCTGGTGGCAAGACAGGGACAGCTCAGGTGGTGGGTATTAAAAAGGGCGAGAAATATAATGCCAAGAACATGGCTGCGCGCCATCTTGATCACTCTCTGTATACTGCCTTCGCACCGGCTGACCGTCCTAAAATAGCGATCGCCATTATTGTAGAGAACGGCGGCTTTGGTGCCGAGGCGGCTGCGCCCATCGTGCGCAAGGCACTTGACTATTACTTGCTGGGCAAGCGTCCGCAAGACAAGGGCAGCAAGGACCAGGTACCACCACAACCCAAGCCGCAAAGCGACATGGCCTTGTACCGTTCAGACGCTGAAGTCAAGACACCGGCTGAGCCTGATCCGGGTCCTAAACCCGGTGGCGAAACTACAGGCAATAAGGATTGAAAATGCAAAAGAATAGTTTTAACTGGCATTTCATCCGCTCGCACATCTTTGTCTTTGATGCGACCCTGGCGATACTGGTGTTCATGATCATGTCGATAGGCATCATGACCCTGTATTCTGCGGGCATGGATTTCCCCGGACGTGTTGAAGGCCAGGTCAGGAATATCATGGTGTCTCTTTTCATCATGTGGGTCATGGCGAATATCCCGCCGCAGACGCTGATGCGCTTTGCCATACCGATTTACACCTTTGGGGTGGCTTTGCTGATTGCAGTTGCGTTGTTTGGCCTGGTCAAAAAAGGTTCTCGCCGCTGGTTGCATGTGGGTATAGACATGCAACCATCAGAGATGATGAAAATTGCCACCCCGCTCATGCTGGCCTGGTATTTCCAGAAGCGCGAAGGTGCCTTGCGCTGGCGTGATTTTGTGATTGGTGCCGTGATTCTTGGCATACCCGCCGCACTGATCGCCAAGCAGCCGGATCTGGGTACCGCCATGCTGGTTACTGCGGCCGGTTTTACTGTGGTTTTCCTGGCTGGCTTATCCTGGAAGTTTCTGATCTCACTGATTACGGCGGCGGCTATCATTATCCCGACCGTAGTCTGGCCATACATGTTGCATGACTACCAGCGCGACCGGGTATTGACCATGCTGGACCCTAACCGTGATCCCCTGGGCAAGGGCTTCCACATCATACAATCGACCATTGCGGTTGGTTCCGGTGGCTTGCATGGCAAGGGTTATATGAAAGGGACGCAGGCTCATCTGGAATTCATTCCCGAACATACGACAGATTTTATCTTCGCCGTGTTCTCTGAAGAATTTGGTTTTGTTGGCAATGTGATACTGGTTACCCTGTACTTTTTATTGATACTGCGCTGTCTGGTGATTGCTGCCAATGCGCCCACGCTATTCTCGCGTTTGATGGCTGGTGCCGTGACTATGATATTCTTTACCTATGCCTTCGTGAATATGGGCATGGTTATAGGCATAGTCCCCGTCGTTGGGGTACCTTTGCCTTTCATGAGTTATGGCGGCACTGCACTGGTGACGCTGGGTATGGGATTAGGGATAATGATGAGCGTGCAGCGTAACCGAAAACTGGTGCAGACATGACATTGCGCATGTCTGTCATGCGCGCCCGTTATGGTCACCTGCCATTGCTGGCAGCCAGCGCAGTATTACTGGTGGCATGCGGCAGTGCACCGAAGAATAACGTCATTACTGCTGATAACCCGCGCCCTGCCAGCCTCACAAAATCCAGTCCGTCTCAGACAGCAGCCTTGCCCAAGGCAAATTCTGGCAAAGGCGCTTATTACAAGGATGACGGCCCTGGTGAAAACATACCCGAAGGCCTGGAAAATACAGTAGATCCCATTCCCACACTGGAAAATTATTCCCGCTCAGGTAACAAGCCCTATGTGGTATTTGGCAAAACCTATACCCCGATAGCAGACAGCACCACACCATTCGTGCAGCGTGGTGTTGGCAGCTGGTATGGCAAAAAATTCCACGGGCAAAAGACTTCATCCGGTGAACTGTATGACATGTACAAGATCACTGCTGCCCATCCCATCCTGCCTATACCTTCTTATGCGCGGGTCACGAATGTAAGCAACGGCAAGCAGATCATCGTCCGCATCAATGACCGCGGGCCCTTTCATGCCAGCCGCATTATTGATCTGTCTTACACCGCAGCCCTGAAGCTTGATGTCATAGGCAAGGGCAGCAGCCAGATCGAAGTTGAGCGCCTGCTACCTGCTGACATAGAGAGAATGGCTGAGAACCGCAAAAATCAACCATCGCAATCTGCCCAAGTTACTCAGCCTGTGCAAGTCGCAAGGCAGGACACAGCCATCGCGGTCACCACGCCAGTACCTGCCCGGGAATTGCCTGTTGTGCGGACCAATCCAGCCGCGACCATGAGCATGGAAGAATTGCTGGCATCCCAGGACAGCAAGCCAGTAGAAAAATTTACCCCGCCTGTAGCTGCTACCGGCACAGCCAATACATCAGCTAATGCGGCAAGCAATACCACCGCATCAGCAACGCCCGGCTACTACATACAATTCGGCGCTTACGCGATACGCGCGAATGCTGAGGCCATCATGAACCATCTCAAGGGACGCGCAAGCAGCAAGCTGCCTGGCTTTGATATCGTGCAACAAGGTAGTCTGTATCGTCTCGTCAGTGGGCCATTTGCCAACCGTAGCGAAGCAACCGCAGCAATTGTTCAGGCAAGTGATCTTGGCGTGGGCAAACCTCTGATCGTGCAGCGCTAGTGAATTGTTGCAGTCTCCAGGATTTATTCTTCGTCTGTCTGCTTCATCTCCAGCGCCATCTGGTACAGGGCATTTTTCTTTTGCCCGGTCAGTTGCGCTGCCAGACTGGCAGCCTGCTTGACTGAGCATTCTTCCAACAAAATCTGCAAGACCCGGCGCGCTTCGAGCTCCTGATTATCTACTGCGGCTGCTGCGGCTTCGATGAGGATCACGTATTCGCCTTTTCCCCTGTGGCTGTCAGCCGCCAGCCAGCTCTCTGCTTCAGCCAGGCTACAGCGGTGGATTTCTTCAAACAGTTTGCTGACTTCACGCGCCAGCACGATGCGGCGTGCGTCACCAAATACTGCCCGCATGGCGGCTACCGCTTCGATGATACGGTGCGGCGCTTCATAAAAAATCAGGCTGGCAGGTATGGCTTGCACTTCCCGCAAGATACTGTCGCGCTGTCCGGCCTTGGCTGGCAAGAAGCCGACAAAATAAAAACGATCATGTATCAGGCCACTAGCCGACAGGGCGCTAATGGCGGCAGATGCGCCCGGCAAAGGTGTAACTGGCAAACCCGCCAGTTTGACTGCATCAACGATCTTGGCACCGGGGTCGGATACACCGGGTGTACCAGCGTCAGACACCAGCGCAATACGCTCGCCTGCCTGCAAGCGGGCCAGTATTTTTTCTGCCACTTCGCGCTCATTATGCTGGTGAGCTGCGATCAGGGGTTTGCTGATACCATAGCGTGATAGCAATTGTGCAGTATTGCGGGTATCTTCACAGGCAATCGCATCTGCCAGCGACAGCAAGTGCAGGGCGCGCAGGGAGATATCGGCGACATTACCAATAGGAGTAGCGACTACATATAAGGTCGCTGCCGGATAATTTTGCCGGGTGACTGCCTCGATCACAGTCGCACTTGTGAACAGTGCCTTGTCGGTGGTGCTCATGCCTGTTCCTTTATGTAGTATGCAAATTAAGCAAATGAATTAGCCGAGATTGTACGCCAATGAGACTCGCAAAGACTGCAGAAACGCCAGATAGCAAATCGGGAGCTGACCAGCGTACCAGCCGCCGCCGTACCGGCGACGAGGCAGAAAGCCTGGCACTGCTGTATTTGCAAAAAGCTGGCTTGAAACTGATACAACAGAACTTTTTATGCAAAGGTGGCGAAATCGACCTTATCATGCAGGATGGTGCTGTGCTGGTCTTTGTCGAAGTCAGGAAACGCAGTTCCATGCAATTTGGCGGTGCCATTGCCAGCGTCACACTAGCCAAACAAAGGCGTATGGTGCATGCTGCGCAAGTCTATTTGTTAGCAAAAAAGACCCAGCCCGCTTGTCGTTTTGATCTGGTGGCCATAGATGGAGAGCAGATCAACTGGCTAAAGAATATTATCGTCGCTTGAGGAAGTGACAGGCTAGTGGACTGGAATAGTGAAAGCTGAAGTGAAGGGCGCGTGCCCGGCGGCCAGGGCAAGGCAAGGGCAGAAGCATGCGCAGCGATAGTCGGACTATCGCGAGTATTTGCAACGCAGCCTTGGTCGGCGCGCACGTGACAGGCACTCTGCTTTCACTGTTACGGTCCACTAATGCTCAGCCTGCCGTATAATCTGACGCAATCAGACTAAGTAAGCATTATGACAAATCAACGCATATTGGCGCACTTCCAGGAAAGTGCAGAATTAAAGATGCGGGCTGGCACAGAGCTGGCTCAGCCTATTTCAGAAGCAGTGGAACTCATGTTCTCAGCGCTGTCTAATGGTAACAAGATACTCGCCTGCGGGAATGGCGGTTCTGCGGCTGACTGCCAGCATTTTGCTGCTGAGCTGGTGGGACGCTTTGAGCGTGAGCGCCTGCCTTTACCGGCCATGGCACTGACGACAGATACGTCGATTTTGACTGCAGTCGCCAATGACTATAGTTTTAATGAAGTATTTTCCAAGCAGGTACAGGCGTTTGGGCAGTCTGGCGATATCTTGCTGGCCTTATCCACTTCAGGCAATTCGCTGAGCGTGGTGAATGCCATCAACGCCGCACTTGAGCGGGATATGCGCGTCGTGGCGCTGACCGGCAAGGGCGGCGGAGAAATTACGAATATCCTGACTGAGGCCGATGTCCATATCTGCGTACCGCATGACAGGACCGCGCGCATACAGGAAGTGCATTTATTAACCATACATTGTTTGTGTGACGGCATTGATGCCGCATTATTCGGAGGTGATGCTGATGATTAAGAAATCCTTGAGCAAGCTGGGCAAATCTGCTGCAGTCATAAGTTTGAGCTGTGCTGCGGCCTTGAGTCTGCAAGGCTGCGTGGAAATGGTCGTAGGCAGTGCTGTAGTAGGTACTTTTGCAGCAACTGACCGCCGTACCTTTGGTGCGCAAACCGAGGACAAGGCCATCGTCATCAAAGGCGAAACCCGTATCTCCCGTTTGCTGGATAAGAATGGTCATGTGAATGTCAATGCATTTAACCGCCGAGTCCTCTTGACTGGTGAAGTGATCGATGAAAATGCCAAATCAGCCGCCGAGCGCGAAATGCGTGCCGTTGAAGGCGTAACTACCGTCACCAATGAATTGATCATAGGGCCAGTCTCCAATTACACATCACGTTCAAATGACACCCTGCTGACGACCAAGGTCAAGGCGACCTTTGTCGATGCCAAGGAAGTGTCCGCGAACGCCTTCAAAGTCGTGACCGAGGCCGGTGTCGTCTTTTTGATGGGACGTGTCACCCAGCGTGAAGGCAACCATGCTGCTGATCTGGCCAGCAGCATCAGTGGCGTGCGCAAGGTCGTCAAGGTATTTGAATATATTACTGAAGAAGAATTGAAGACTTACCAGACCACACCAAATAAAAATCCTCCCAACGACAATTAAACCAGCATGACCGGCTTGATATTTGGCCGGTCTTGTTTTTTCTGGAGACATCATGATTGCAATGATCGTGTTGGCGGTCATCTTCGCAATACTGGCATTCTGGGTGCTGGGCATACAAAAACGTTTGCTGAATTCCCGCAGGCGCATCAAATATGCATTTTCACAAATGGATATACAGTTCAAGCGCCGCTATGAACTGATACCCAATCTGGTGGAGATTGCCAAAGGCTATATGAAGCATGAGCGCGAAGCGCTTGAGGCCATCATCACCGCGCTCAATGAGGCTGTGTCTGCCAATGCCATGGCTTGCATCCATCCCCTGCTTGGCATTGCGATACTGCATCTGACCGCGACGGAAGACAGACTGACCGTGACATTAGGCAGAATGTTCGCGATTGCCGAAGCCTGTCCCGATTTGCAAGCCAATGAAAACATGCAAAGGCTGACCACGGAATTGAATGATGCTGAAAACAAGCTCATCTTCGCCCGTCAGGCTTACAACGATTGCGTGGTGCAATATAACCAGAGCATGGAGCATTTCCCCGGCCCTGCCATTGCGAATATCTTCGGTTTTCATGCAGCAGAATTAATGCAGGTGGCAGAATCCGATGGCGGCCTGGTAGCACAGCTTGCGGTTGCATCAGCGTAGTAACTAGTGACTAGTAACTAGTGATTAGTAACAAAGGAGATCCGCGACTATGGATAGTATTCTGGTTTCACTCTTCAGTTACAAGGCCTGGGCCAATGCAGAGATGCATGCTGCCCTTGCCAGATTTGATGCCCAGCGGTACCCCGATCAATTCCAGGCCATGCTGCACACGCTGGATCATGTCAACGTCGTGGACAGGATTTTCAAAGGGCATTTGAGTGGAACGGGGGCTGCTGGTTTTACATCGACAAATTCCGAAAAAATACCGGATTTATCTGCATTGCGCGAGATCGTCAGTGCGACTGATAACTGGTACCTCGACTTTGTATCCGGCCTCAGCACCGAGCGTCTGAAACAGCGCCTGCAATTTAGCTTTACTGACGGCGACAAGGGCACCATGTCATGCGAAGAGATGTTGCTGCATGTGATTACCCACGGCGGTTATCACCGTGGTTGCGTGGGGCAGATTCTGGAAGACATGGGCATCGGTTCTCCCCCTGATTCCCTGACCAAATTTTTGCACAGGCATGAACCTGAGCGGCGCCTGCACCAGTTATAAACCGGAGCGGGGGCACACCTGAATCAGGTTCGTCCAACGATAGACGCAGTCGCCATCAGTTCATCGATCAGGGCCAGCAATATCTTGCCTGACATGCGGTGCGGGTCCAGTACCGGCAAGGGCGAATATTTCAGCAAAATCGAAGGATTGATCTTGCCCATGTTCGCCTGTCCCATGGTCCAGCCGGCATAGCGACGCTCCAATATTTCTTCATAATCAAGCAGGATCACGTCAGTATGGCGGGCATCCCGCAAGATGTGGCTGTACAGGGTATTGACCGCTTCGCGGCCACCCTCCAGCACTTGCATGAAGACCTGGTCGCTATGGCAAAGTACGCCGGTGATGCCGTGTTGCGGATTATGCTGACGTGACTGGCTGACGATGGATTGCACGATATCGCACATTTTTTCATCCACGACACGGCTGGCGTAAAGTAAGCGTACTAGCATGGCAAGTCCTGGTTAGCGTTTGATCAGGGATAAAAATTCACGGCGCAGGTTCGCATCCTTCAAAAAGGAGCCGTGCATCACACTATTAATCATGGCGGTCTCCATATCTTTGACGCCACGCCAATGCATGCAAAAATGGTCAGCTTCCATGACCACGGCCAAGCCATCTGGCTGCATTTTTTCTTGCAGGGTATCGGCCAGTTGTACTACCGCTTCTTCCTGTATCTGCGGGCGGCTCATGACCCATTCAGCAATGCGCGCATATTTCGACAGGCCGATCAGGTTCGAATGCTCATTCGGCATGACACCTATCCAGACCTTGCCAATAATCGGGCACAGATGATGTGAGCAAGCGCTACGTACCGTGATAGGGCCGATGATCATCAACTCGTTCAGGTGTGAGGCATTCGGGAATTCGGTGACTGGAGGCATAGGGACATAACGCCCCTTGAATACTTCCTGTATGAACATCTTGGCGACGCGGCGGCCAGTATCCTGGGTATTGTGGTCGCTCTCGGTATCTATTACCAGGCTTTCCAGCACGGCACGCAACTTTTCTTCAACTTCTGCCTGCAATTCATCCATCTCGCCTGCTTCAATGAAACGGGCGATATTGTCATTCGCGTGAAAACGCGTCTTGCTGGCCGTGATGCGTTCACGTATGCGCTGCGAGACGGGGATATTGACAGCTTTATATGCTAAGGGCGTATCGTTGGACATGCTGAAAACCGGGATGTAAAAAGCCTATGGTAACTGAATTGTCAAATTGGCGTTGCTGGCCTGCCTAGCCTGTTAGCTAAGCAGCGGGCTGCGGACTGTTGTCAAGCTGGTATTCTGCTTCATGTTCTGCCTTCCACTGTGGCAGGCAATGCGGACAAAAGCAACTGGCATCCATCTTCAACTCACCGTCAGGTAATTTTTTAAATGCAATTGGTGGCAAGGCCGTGCACCAGCATGCCTGGCCGGTATTGTCTGCCATTGCGCAGGTAAACACAGCCTGACAGCGCGGACAAACGCTCATGTTGCACTACCTGTGCCACCAGTATGATCAGTTTCTGTGGGCAAGCCTTCGCTGGCGGTCTGTTTCATTGCCTTGCGTAAGAAGGACATTTGTCCATTAAAGCCGGTACAGGCGCGGCAAATTGCCAGGTGCATTTTTAACTGGCTGCGCTCAGACAGACTGAGCGGGCGATCCAAACCCTCAGAAATAAGCTGATGTGCTTGTTTGCAAACAATAAAGACACTCATATTTTTTCTCCTGATGACACCCTGCCAAACCAGTTCAGGTCCAGGCATTCACGCAGGCGTAATCGCGCACGATAGAGCACCACCCATAGATTAGACGTACTCAACTCCAATTCCTTACAAATTTCTTCTGTTTCCAGTTCCAGCCATTCGCGCATCATGAAAACGCGTGCAGTTTTGGCAGGCAGGTTTTCCAGGCAGACTTCCAGCACACGGAAAAAATCTTTTTGTTGTAATGTTGCTTCAGGCGCACCCCAGGCGGTCGGCATACCTATCACGTGGCCGTTGGCATTAAATAAACTGTCTATTAAATCATCTTCAGATTCATCGTCCTTGATTTCCAGCGGCTTTTCTTTTTTCAGCGAGCGCAGGTGGTCGATGATCTTGAATTTCAAAATGCCTGTCACATAGGTGCGTAGCGAAGAATTACCGGCAAAACTGTCCGGTTTTTCGAGTACGGCCAGCAAGGTCTCCTGCACGGCATCTTCTGCTGCACACTCATTGCGCAGTTGCAATTGTGCAAAGCGATACAGGCCGGGGCGCAGGTTTTCCAGTTGTTGATGTAAATCTGTAATCGATGTCATAAGTCTGGTGACTGAATTGGAAAAGCTTTCGCTGCAAATCCTGTAAAATTCAGGCTTGATGAAATAACCCACTATCATACCTTCAGGATATACCGTCATTATGAGCGATTTGAACGCAAACACGACAGAAGAACTTGCACCGGAAGACCGGTTGGCAGGTGTGGAACCAGCCATCAAGGCGGAAATTCTGGCGGAAGCCCTGCCTTATATCCGTAAATTCCATGGCAAAACCATCGTTGTCAAATACGGTGGCAATGCCATGACAGAAGAACGCCTGAAGCACGGCTTTGCCCGTGATGTCATTTTGCTCAAACTGGTCGGCATGAACCCGGTCGTGGTGCATGGTGGCGGCCCGCAAATTGATAATGCGCTCAAGAAAATGGGCAAGCAGGGTACCTTTATCCAGGGTATGCGTATTACCGATGAAGAAACCATGGAAGTCGTTGAATGGGTACTCGGTGGTGAAGTCCAGCAAGATATCGTCATGCTGATCAACCACTACGGTGGCCAGGCAGTAGGCCTGACCGGTAAAGACGGCGGCCTGATCCGCGCCCGCAAGATGATGATGCCTGACCGTGAAAACCCGGGTGCCATGCTCGACATCGGTTATGTTGGTGAAATTGATGCCATCAACCCGGCGGTTGTCAAAGCACTGCAGGACGATGCTTTCATCCCTATCATTTCTCCTATCGGTTTTGGCTCAGATGGCCAGGCTTACAACATCAATGCCGATCTGGTCGCAGGCAAGATTGCCGAAATCCTGAAAGCTGAAAAGCTCATCATGATGACGAATATCCCTGGCGTGCTCGATAAACAAGGCAATCTGGTGACCGATTTGTCTGCGCGTGAAATTGATGAAATGTTTGCCGACGGTACTATCTCCGGCGGCATGTTGCCCAAGATTTCGTCAGCACTCGATGCTGCCAAGTCCGGTGTGAATACCGTACATATCATTGATGGCCGTATCGAACATTCGCTGTTGCTGGAAGTGTTGACCGAACAAGCCTTCGGTACCATGATACGCAGCCATTGATGAATCCATATCAGCTGGTGGAGCGCCTGCCTCATGCGTAGGCGCTCAGAGCCCTTGTGGCTGTTTGATCTGGACAATACGCTGCACAATGCCTCACATGCGATTTTCCCTGTCATCAGCCAGAACATGAATGCCTTCCTGGCACGTGTGCTGGGGGAAGATGGCAACCCGGCAGATGCCGAGCGGGTAAATGCCATCCGCCAGCAATACTATGCGCGCTATGGCGTCACCATGCTGGGCATGGTCAGGCACCATGGCGTCAGGGCAGATGAGTTTTTGCAAGAGGTCCATCATTTTGATGACCTCAGCGCGATGATCAGGTATGAGCGCGGTTTGAAAAAACTGTTGCGCCGCCTGCCAGGTAAAAAGATTTTGCTGACCAATGCACCGCGCGTGTATTCAGGCCGGGTACTCAGGCACATGGGTTTGCATAAACATTTTGATGCGCATATCCCGGTTGAGGCCATGCGCGTGCATGGGCAAATGCAACCCAAGCCTTCGCGCCCTTATCTGCGCAAGCTGCTGGCAACTTATGGCAAACAGGCAAGAGACTGTATTTTGGTAGAAGATAGTGTGGAGAATTTGCTTGCTGCAAAGCAAGAAGGTCTGCGCACAGCCTGGGTCACAGGCTATACTCCTGCCCATCAGCGTAAAAGAGCTGCTGCCTGTGCCGACGTCAAAGTAAAATCCGTCATACAACTCGCCCGCCACATCCATCGTCTGCGCGCCTGAGCTCAGGCAGTGTAGCAAAATGTGCAGGGGGATTGCGTACTGGGCGGCTGGTCTTTAGAATCTCGCCCCGGCGCGGCTGAATTGCGTGCACTCCTTTTTTGAATTCACTTATTTGACACCTATGGCCAGCACCAAACCCGGCGAACGTAAATTACAGATACTCCAGACGCTGGCGGCGATGCTTGAACATCCCAAAGGTGAAAAGGTCACAACCGCTGCGCTGGCGGCTAAAGTGGCCGTGTCTGAGGCTGCGCTCTACCGTCATTTCGCCAGCAAGGCGCAAATGTTTGAGGGCCTGATCGAATTCATCGAGTCTTCCATCTTTGGCCTGATCAACCAGATCAATGAAAGCCAGGAAGATGGCATGGTGCAAGCCCAGTCCATCATCAACATGCTGCTCAATTTTGCTGAGCGCAATCCAGGCATGACCCGCGTGCTGATTGGTGACGCCCTGGTGAACGAAGATGAACGTCTGCAATTGCGCATGAACCAACTTGCCGAAAGACTGGAAATGGCTTTCCGCCAGTCTTTGCGTCTGGCAGCCAGCCAGGGGCATTTTGCTGAAGAAGAAGCACAGGCCCGCGCCAGTCTCTTGTGCAGCTTTGTCATGGGCCGCTGGTTGCGTTTTGCCAAGACCGGCTTCAAATTGCTGCCGACTGAACAGGCAAACATGCACATTGCTTTGCTGTTGCGCTAATCATCAAGGCTTGATTGCACTTCATCGCTAGCTGACGCATCATAGCCCTTGTTTGATTCACACAAGATGCTGACTGCCATTGATGAAGCTGCCCCAGCAACCCGGACGTTTATTTTTATGGCGCGGAGCCGCCCTGGTGGTTTCACCGGGCATAGATTCGTCCCTGCATACCCATTTTGCACTGCAACTGACTTATGGCCTGGAGCGGCCATTCCGTGCCCGACTGCAGGCAGATCATGACTGGACAGAAACCCGCAGTGCCAGCTTTGCCCCGCATGATGCCCATCAGATAGACAGCGATGGCGGCATGCTGGCGCATCTGTTCCTGGAGATGCCGGAGGCAGTGAAGTGGGGTGGGACGGATTTGCAGGCGGCATTCGGGGCTCTGCCAGAATTTCAGGCGATAGCCGCCAGTCTGGCCGATAACCGCCATCAGTCACTGGACATGGCAAGAGCCCTGCAGATACGCCAAATCTGGCAAGCCTGTGCCTTGCCGCATAGCCAGACCAGTACCTCACTCGATAACCGCATCCTGACTGCGCTGGATGCGATAGCCGCTAACCACGGCGCAGATTGTAGTGGTGAGAGCCTGGCCAGACTCGTACATTTATCTGAAAGTCGCTTCACCCATTTATTCCGTCAGCAAACCGGCATGTCGCTGTCGCGCTATCTGCTATGGTCGCGCATGGTGGATGCAGTAGCGGCAGTTGCGCAGGGCAATAACATGACAGCGGCTGCGCATGCCTCCGGCTTTGCCGATCTCGCCCACATGAGCCGTACCTTCCGTAGCATGATGGGGGTAGCACCTTCAGAATTGCACAGGATGGCGATTGCGTTCAAGCAGAATGTCATTTGATGGATTACTCTGGGGGTATAACAATATCCGGGAGACCCTCATGCAACAAACAAACCAAAGACAGATAGAGCAACTGCTGGCGAAATATAGCGAAAGCCATCTGAACCCCACCAATGAACTGATCCACTTTGTCTGTGTGCCCGTGATCGTGCTGTCCTTCCTTGGCCTGATCTGGGCTGTGCACCCTATGGCGGCACTTGCTGTTACTGTCATCTCGCTGATTTATTACACGACACTCTCGGTGCCGTTTGCCGTAGGCATGCTGGGAATGTCGGGTACGATGCTGTGGATACTCTCGCAACTGCCGCAACACATGGTGTGGCAAATCTCACTCGGTATTTTTGTGGTCGCCTGGATAGGCCAGTTCATCGGCCACAAGATAGAAGGCAAGAAACCTTCTTTCTTTGATGACCTGCGTTATTTGCTGATCGGCCCTTTGTTCGTTCTCAGCTTTTTATACCGCCGCCTGCATATCGCGTATTGAGCATCCGATCAGCATCAACTCAGCATCAGATGCTGAGTTGCACTGCCTGAGAAGTCTTGGGCAAGTCCTTGCTATACAGGCGCCAGGTATTGCGGCCAGCGGCCTTGGCGGCTTTTAGTGCAATATCAGCATGATGCAAAAATAGCCGCTGCTCTTTGGCATGCAGGGGGCAGCAGGCTACGCCCACACTGGCGCTCAGCAAGATTTGCTGGCCGCGCAAGGTCATGGGCTGGTTGATGGCCTTGACCAGCCGGTCTGCCAGTTGTTCTACTACTTCCAGGCTACCCACATTGGGCATGATGGCGGCAAATTCATCACCATCAACACGGCATAGCGTATCAGTACTGCGCAAGACACCGCACAGACGGTTGGCCATGGTCGCCAGGATCAGGTCACCGGCATCATAGCCAAAGCTTTCGCTAAGTCCCTTGAAGTGGTCCAGGTCGATAAACATCAGGGCAGCTATTTCATTATTGGTGACGGCATCTTCGAGACAATTGCTGAGCAATCTGTGGAAGTAATGGCGGTTAGGCAGCTTGGTCAGGCTGTCATGGTTGTTCAAAATAGCCAGGCGGCTGTCGGCTTCACGCCTTTCCCTGGCTTCACTTTGCATATCGTTTTCCCAGGCTTCCATGCGGGCCAGCATGAGATTGAAATGCATGTTCAGGCTGCCCAGTTCATGCTCAGGGTCTTGCGGTGCGCGCAAGCTGTAATCGCCCAGTGTTGCCACTTTTTCAGCAATGACGCTTAATTCCATGATGGGTTGCATGGAGCGTAACTGGTTATTCGTCAGCCAGTAAGCTACCAGCACAGTGATAAACACAGACAGGAAAGCCGCAATCAGCAAGAACAGCAGGATATGCTGGTACAGCGGCCAGGTGCTGATTTGCAACTGTACCTGGCCTATCACCGTGGTGCCGCTCAGCACCGGGCTTATCGCGTTGAAACTGCCTGGGTGAAAATCCACCGTATGGCGCCGCAACAAAGTCGTGGCTTCTACGCCACTGGTCTTGATCAACTGGCCCTGGGGGTTCCAGGCCAGTATTGGCTGGCCATGCCTGTCATAGACATTGGCGGTTTGCATGTCTGGCGTATTGGTAGCATTCAGCAACAGGCTTTGCAATTGCCGCATGTCATTGGCGATCATCGCGTCCGCCATGTTACTGGCGAGGATGTCAGACTTATACAGGGCTTCTGAACGCAGGTTTCTTTGCAAAAGATAAGCAGACAGTACCAGTCCCAAGATCAGGGCAGCCAACATCGCCAGCGCGATTGCCTGCAAATTCTTGCGAAAAATGCGTTTTGCCATTGGTAACCTGAAGTAAGTGTTTTGCATGAGAAATATTGCGAATTGCCCTGTGGGAAGTACTGCTGTAGTGAATATCAGCGACTATACCTATGTGCCAGAATCATGTCATAAAAAAGTGCCATGGCACCAGAACTCATTTCATAAATAGGGGTGAGTGCGAACAAGGCGATTTGGGATGCAGTGCAAGGCGTGACGCGCAGCTAAGGCGTCCGCCTTTGCAAGCGGCACAACGCAGCAATGCGCCCAAATCGTCAGTTCCCGAAGGGTTTGCCTCATAACGCGCGCTGGGCTGCGTTGAACTCCACCGCTATTGACTGCCTCGCCCGACTTACCAGCCCACGTTATGAGGCAAACGCATCTCATCCTTATTTATGAAATGAGTTCTATACTTCTGTCTTGATTGGCGTCTTTGTGCATCGCTTTATGCAGAAGCAGGCATCTGCGGGTAAACTGCGGCACATCTTTATGTTAGCTTGAATCCGCGTGTCAGATTTTTCCAACAATCCTGTCCTGCCATTTTCTCTGCCCCGGGCTGGGGAATGTTTTGCCCTGCTTGATGATGCTCATTCAGAGCAGGCACAATCGCGCTACTACCATGAGCTGCAGACCGTACTGACATGCAGTACAGCGCAACAGTGGTCAGACTTGTGGCGTGATGCAGAGGAGGCTTTGCAACAGGGCAGTTTTGCGCTGGCATTGTTGTCGTATGAAAGCGGTGCGCAATTGCAAGGCATTAGTGAACATGTTGAACACCCTACAGCCGCTGTATCACGCATACTCCTGTTCCGGCAATGTCATATTCTGGATAGCCAGCAAGTCACTGCTTTTTTGCAGGCGCAAGAAGCTTCGTACACCATTGCCGGAATCGCAGGTATACAGCCCAGTGTCGATGCCAGCCAGTTTGAAGAAGACATAGCAAGGGTCAGGGAATATATCGCTGCCGGTGACACTTATCAGGTCAACTACACTTACCGCCTGCATTTTGACAGCTATGGCCCGCCCGCCGCACTCTACAGCCGCTTGCGTCAGCGCCAGCCCGTGCCCTATGGTGCGCTGATCTGCCTGCCTGATGGCGAGGCAATAGTCTCACTGTCACCAGAATTATTCGTGCGCCAGCAACAGGGTAAATTGCTGGCCCGCCCCATGAAAGGCACCGCAGCAGCAACTGGCGATGCAGAGCAAGACCAGCGTTTGGCAGCAGAACTTGCTGCCGACAGCAAGAACCGCGCAGAAAATCTCATGATCGTTGATTTGCTGCGCAATGACCTCGGGCGTATCGCCAAAACCGGCACGGTCAGGGTACCCAAATTATTTGAGGTCAAGCGCTTTTCCAGCGTGCTGCAAATGACTTCTACTGTCGAAGCCGATTTGCAGCAAAACCTGAATCTCGAACAGATACTGACGGCCCTGTTTCCCTGTGGCTCGATTACCGGGGCACCCAAGCACCGCACTATGCAGATCATCCGTGAACTGGAAGCAGAGCCGCGTGGCTTGTATACCGGTGCCATAGGCTGGTTCGATCCACCTGCACAACCAGGCGCATTGGGCGATTTTTGCTTGTCTGTACCTATACGTACTCTGCAACTGCAAGCTCCTGCCGATGATGCAGAGCCAGTCTTGCGCCGTGGTGTGCTCGGGGTAGGTGCTGGCATCGTGTATGACAGTGTGGCCCAGGACGAATATGCAGAATGCCATTTAAAGGCACGCTTCCTGACCGGTTTGCCACCCCAGTTTGAACTGTTTGAAACCATGTACGCAACCCAGGAAGAAGGCTGCCGTCACCAATCACGGCATCTGCAGCGCCTGCAGGCGTCGGCACAGTATTTTGGCTTTGTCTGGAACCAGCAACAGATCAGGCTGGCATTGCAGCAAACATGTGATGCCCTGCCTGCTAGCCTGCCACACAGGTTGCGCCTGGCATTGAAGCCGGATGGCGAACTGGAAGTGCGAACAGCGCTACTGAGCAGCATGCCAGAACAGCCCAAGGTCATGCTGGCGACAACTGCCAGTGATAGTCGTAATCTGTTCCTGCGCCACAAAAGCAGCTTGCGCCAGCAATATGACCAAGCCTGGCAGGCAGCAGAGCAACAGGGCGCATTTGATATGTTGTTTTTTAACGAAAAAGGGCATCTGACCGAAGGCGGGCGCAGTACAGTCTTGCTGAAACTCAATGGCAAATGGCTGACACCGCCACTCGAAGACGGTGTCTTACCCGGTATCATGCGGGCGATTTTGCTGGAAGACAGGCGTTACCAACTGACTGAGCAAGTCCTGACGCTGCCAGACTTGCAGGCCGCAGAGCAAATCATGTTGTGCAATTCCCTGCGTGGTGCTTTTGTTGTTGATTTGATTAAAATGGATTAACTAAGTGCATGCAAGACTTGTTTTGCTGGCAAGAAAGCTGACATGACTTGCCTATCTGAAGTATAAAGATAAATTCCGCTCACAAATTTGGTCTGGAAAATTGATCCAGCTTAAATATTGTGCCTGCACGAAGGAAAGGTTACACTGGAAAAAAATTAACCGACCAAGCGGTCGGCAAATTGCATTCTTATTCATATTGTTTGGTAATGATTAATATTGCAGATAATCGCAAAACAGGAGACTACCCATGAAGAAACGGTTTTTACTGGCGGCCTTGCCTGCCATGTTATCGCTGGTACTGGCAACAAATGCTTATGCGCAGATCAAGGTTGGCGTCAATGTGTCGGCCACCGGCCCCGCCGCTTCTCTGGGCATCCCTGAAAAAAATACCTTTGCCCTGCTGCCCAAGGAAATCGCCGGCAAGAAGGTGGAATACATCGTACTGGATGACGCCTCTGATACCACGACCGCTGTCAAGAATGCCCGCAAGCTGATAGCCGAAGACAAGGTTGATATCCTCATCGGTTCTACCATCACGCCTAATTCCCTGGCCATGGTCGATGTGGCAGCAGAAAATGAAACGCCAATGATTTCGATGGCGGCATCTTCGGCGATTATTTCACCTATTGATTCCAAGCGTTACTGGGTATTCAAAACGCCGCAAAATGATTCACATATGTCCACAGCGATCACCGGCCACATGAACGATGCTGGCGTCAAGACTGTTGCATTTATTGGCTTTGCTGATGCGTATGGCGAAGGCTGGTACAAAGAATTTTCCAAGATCGCTGAATTGCGCAAGCTCAAAGTGGTTGCCAATGAGCGCTTTGCCCGCAGTGATACTTCAGTCACTGGCCAGATTCTCAAAATCCTGGCGACTAATCCTGATGCAGTCTTGATTGCCGGTGCCGGTACGCCAGCAGCCCTGCCACAAAAGACCTTGAAAGAACGCGGCTACAAGGGCAAGATTTATCAGACCCACGGTGTTGCCAATAACGACTTCCTGCGTGTCTGCGGCAAGGATTGCGAAGGCACCTGGTTGCCAGCAGGCCCACTGCTGGTGGCTGAACAATTGTCCAATGATAATCCAGTCAAAAAATCTGCCATGCGCTATGTCAAAGCGTATGAAAAAGAATACGGCGCAGGTTCTGTTTCCACCTTTGGCGGCCATGCCTGGGATGCCAGCTTGTTGCTGGAATCAGCAGCGACCGTGGCTTTGAAAAAAGCCCAGCCAGGTACCAAAGAATTCCGCGCAGCCTTGCGTACCGCGCTGGAAAATACTGTGAACCTGCCAGTCTCGCATGGCATCGTCAATATGACGGATACTGATCATCTGGGTTTTGACCAGCGTTCCCGCGTCATGGTGCAAATCGTCAATGGCAAATGGAAACTCATAGGTCAGGCTAACTGATGTATTGATGAAGTAATCAAGGGAGCTGCGGCTCCCTTTTTGTTCGGCCCAAAGTATAGGGCCACGCTTGAACTAGTAAGCAAGAAAGTCAGGTTTACATGGATTTTTCAATTGCCGCCATCCTCGCTCAGGATGGTATTACCAGTGGCGCCATCTATGCCTTGCTGGCATTGGCGCTGGTGCTGGTGTTTTCCGTTACGCGGATTATTTTCATACCGCAAGGTGAGTTTGTCGCCTTTGGTGCGCTCAGTCTGGCTGCTATACAGTCGGGCAAGTTCCCGCATTCTGCCAGCCTGTTACTCGCTTTTGGCTTGCTATGCCTGGGCAAGGAAATTTATGCGCAACTGCGCAGCAAGCAAGCTGTGAATGCCAAGGCCATGGCTTTATCGGCTGGCAAGCTCTTGCTGTTTCCACTGACTGTCTGGCTGCTGGCACGCAATGTCAACGCGCAGGAATGGCCCTTGTTCGCCCAGGTCTTATTGGCACTGGCGATAGTGGTGCCCATGGGACCCATGATTTATCGTCTGGCTTACCAACCGCTTGCAGAAGCCAGCACTCTGGTCTTGCTCATCGTTTCTGTTGGTGTGCACTTTGCGTTGACTGGTATGGGTCTGGTGATGTTCGGTGCTGAAGGTTCACGCACGACCGCTTTCAGTGATGCCCGCTTTGAACTCGGTGCCATGCAGATATCTGGCCAGAGTCTGGTAGTGATTGCTGTCTCTGCCCTGTTGATCGCTGCACTGTATTTCTATTTTGAGCGCAGCCTGTCTGGCAAGGCCTTGCGTGCTACTGCCGTCAATCGCCTCGGTGCGCAACTGGTTGGCATAGGTACCACGCAGGCGGGTCGTCTGGCATTTACACTTGCCGCAGCCATGGGAGCATTGTGTGGCGTGTTGATCGCCCCGATGACTACGGTGTATTACGACGGCGGCTTTTTGATCGGCCTCAAAGGTTTCGTCGGTGCCATCGTCGGTGGCTTGGTGTCTTATCCGGTGGCCGCAGCGGGTGCACTGCTGGTGGGCTTGCTGGAATCGTATTCATCTTTCTGGGCCAGTGCCTATAAGGAGGTTATCGTATTTACCCTGATTATCCCGGTCTTGCTGTGGCGTTCACTCTCCAGCAAACATACTGATGAGGATGAAGAATAATGAAAGCACTCATCAATAACGGTATCAATAAGGGCATCAAACACGGTAAATGGATATTGCTTGCGCTGGTCTTGCTATTCCCCCTGGTGCCGGTACCTGAATTCTGGATCACTCTTGCCAATTACATAGGCCTGTATGCGATCGTCGCGCTGGGCCTGGTCTTGTTGACCGGTGTAGGTGGCATGACCTCTTTTGGCCAGGCAGCTTTTGTTGGCCTCGGTGCTTACTCCACAGCTTATCTGAGTACGGCCCTCGGTTATTCACCGTGGCTGGGTTTGCTGGCTGGCCTGGTGCTGACCATGGTGGCAGCACTGGCGATAGGCCTGATTACCATGCGCCTGTCCGGCCACTATCTGCCACTGGGGACTATCGCTTGGGGCCTGTCGCTGTTCTTCCTGTTTGGTAACCTGGAATTCCTAGGCAAATATGATGGCCTCAACGGCATACCGCCGATAGAAATCGCTGGCTTAAAACTAGATAGCGGCCGCAGCATGTTTGGCCTGATCTGGGTAATATTGTTGCTGGCGATAGTTGCGGTACAAAACCTGCTGCAATCCCGTCCTGGCCGTGCCATACGCGCACTCAAAGGTGGTGGTGTCATGGCAGAAGCCATGGGTGTCAATACTGCGCGCATGAAGGTTATTATCTTCGTCATCGCTGCGATGCTGGCCAGTGTTTCCGGTTGGCTGTATGCGCACTTGCAACGCGCCGTTAATCCCACGCCATTTGGCTTGAATGCCGGTATTGAATACCTGTTCATGGCCGTGGTTGGCGGTGCTGGTCATGTGTGGGGAGCCTTGTTGGGATCAGCCCTGCTGACGCTGCTCAAAGACAAATTGCAAAGCATCTTGCCTGCATTGCTGGGCGCGAATGGCAATTTTGAAGTCATCGTGTTCGGTGTCTTGCTGGTCTTGCTGCTGCAACGTGCGCGCGATGGTGTCTGGCCTTATTTAGCCATCTGGAGCAAGCACCTGTTTGCCAAATGGCTGCCAGAAGATAAGGGCATACAGGTCGCTGCAGATGCCGCAATATTGCCAGTACGTGCCAAACCACCAGTCGATACCGTCATCCTCGAAATCGACAAAGCGCGCAAGCAATTCGGTGGACTGGTTGCTGTCAATGACATGCAGTTCACCGTCAGTGCAGGCCAGATCGTCGGCCTTATAGGCCCGAATGGTGCAGGCAAATCAACGATGTTCAACCTGGTCACTGGTGTCTTGCCTTTGACCAGCGGTGCCGTGCGTTTTTACCGTGATGGCAAATTGCAGGACATCGCCAACCTGCCTTCGCGTGAAATCGTCAAGCTCGGCATAGGCCGCAGTTTCCAGCATGTGCGTTTGCTGGCCAGCATGACGGTGCTCGAAAACGTCGCGATAGGCGCGCATTTGCGTGCCAAGGGTGGTGATGTCATGGAAGTCATTGCCAGCATCTTGCGCCGTGACAGCAAAGTAGAAAATTCTCTGCTGGCCGAGGCAAAAAAACAGCTGGAACGGGTAGGTCTTGCCCATCTCATCAATGAAGAAGCAGGCAGCCTGGCGCTGGGCCAGCAGCGCATACTGGAAATCGCCAGGGCGCTGTGTTGCGACCCCAGCCTGTTGTTACTCGATGAGCCAGCCGCCGGTTTGCGTTATAAGGAAAAACAGGAACTGGCCGAGCTCTTGCGCAAGCTGCGTGCAGAAGGCATGAGTATCCTGCTGGTCGAGCATGACATGGATTTCGTCATGAATTTGACGGATCAACTGGTGGTCATGGAATTCGGCACCAAGATTGCCGAAGGCTTGCCGCAAGACGTACAACAACATCCGGCTGTGCTGGAAGCTTATCTGGGTGGGATAGATTGATGACGACTACAAATTCTGCAGACACCACGCCAGTCATCCTGGCGACGACTTCCTTGTCTGAACCGGCCTTATTGCAAACCAAGGACCTGCAAGTATTCTATGGCAAGGTCGAGGCTTTACAGCCTGCCAATATACGTGTCGGCGTCGGGCAAATCGTTACCGTCATCGGCCCGAATGGTGCGGGAAAATCGACGATGCTCAATGCCATCGCCGGTGCCCTGCCGGCCAGTGGCAGCATGCGCGGTCAGATATTATTGGCTGATAAAAACCTCGCCAGCGTCAGCATAGAAAACCGCGTTGCGCAAGGCATGTCACTGGTGCCAGAAAAACGCGAGCTGTTCGCTAGCATGAAGGTCGAAGACAATCTTTTGCTCGGCAGTTACCGCCGCTACCAGGCCGGTGAAAAAAATTATGCTGACCAGCTCGATGTTGTCTTCGATCTTTTCCCCCGCCTCAAAGAAAGACGCACCCAGGAAGCGGGTACATTGTCAGGCGGTGAACGCCAGATGCTGGCAGTAGGCCGTGCTCTCATGGCCAAACCGCAATTGCTGATGCTGGATGAACCCAGCCTTGGCCTCGCACCCTTGATCGTCAAGGAGATTTTCCACATCATCCAGCGTCTCAAGCAAACCGGCGTTGCGATTCTACTGGTAGAGCAAAATGCCCGCGCCGCCTTGCAAGTGGCCGACTATGCCTATGTGCTGGAAACCGGTCAGATTGCGCTCGAAGGTGATGCCGCAGAATTGGCAAATGACCAGCGCGTGATCGATACCTACCTGGGTCTGACCAAAAAGAATCATTGAGCTAGCCGTGCTAGACTTTGCGGTATGAGAGTATTGATTACAGGTGCCACCCAGTGGGAAAGCCAGGTCGCTATCCGCCGCGAACTGGCTCAGCTACCGCCAGCGACCATCATCGTCACTGGTGATACACCTGGCATAGATGCGCACGCCAAAACAGTTGCACTGGAATTTGGTTTTGCAGTCGAAGCGATGAAAAAAACCAATGCTGACTACCGCGCATTTCCAGGTGAAGGATGGAAGGGCCTGAATGTCAGAATGCTGGCGACAGGCATAGACCTGGTGCTGGCCTTTCATGCCGACTATGGCAAACCTGGTTGCGCTCGCGGTACAGTACATGCAGCGACACTTGCTGAGCAGGCACAGATACCGGTCAGGATTTTTACACAGTAATGACGCAATAAGCGCAAAGGATGTAGCATGATCTCCCATGTATTCACAGGCATACAGGATTTTGAGAAATCTTTTTCGTTTTACTCTGCCCTCATGACAGAGCTTGGCCTGGTCTTGAAATTCAAGGATGCAGGCAAGCCCTGGGCAGGCTGGATGCCGGCAGACCAGCCTCGCCCTTTGTTCGTCATCGGCAAACCTTATAACGGTGAAAGTGCCGAACAGGGCAATGGTCAGATGGTGGCATTGCTGGCTACGTCACGTGCAGTGGTGCAGCATGCCCATGCATTGGCACTGGCGCACGGCGGTACTTGCGAGGGAGCGCCAGGTTTGCGTCCGCATTATCATCCAAATTATTATGGCGCTTATTTCCGAGACCCAGATGGCAACAAGCTTTGTGTTTGCTGCCATCATCCTGAGGATTAAACAGCACGGAGCATATTAAAGATGCTCGCCAGGATTCAGGCATTTTCCGCCATCCATGCCTTCAGGCCATTGACCCATTTTGCCGCCGGTAATTTGCAGGCCAGCCGTATTGCCTTTGCGCGTTCATACAAGTCTTCAAAATCCACTGCGGGGGCTTGTTTGAAGGCGATGGCGACGGTGTTGGCATCGTGCACCAATGGCAGCCAGACCACGGCATCGAAAGCCTCTTGCAAGGCAGCGATATTGGCATTGCAGTTGGCGCGGTAATTTTGTGGATTGCCAAACAGGTTCACGGTCAGCATACCATCTTCGCTGAGACAATTGGCACAGGCCTGGTAAAACGCGGCGCTGCCGAGTGCCGGGGCTTCGGCGGCGGCATCATACAAATCAATTTGCAAGACATCGGTCTGGCCGTGGTTGGCGCTGTCGTTGACATAGTCCAGCGCATTCATGCACAGCACTTGCAGACGTTCATCGTTGACCGGTAGTTTGAAATGCTGGTGGCAGGTGGCGATGACCCTGGGATTGAGTTCTATCGCAGTGACCCTGGCCTGTGGGAAATTGCGGTAGCAAAACTTGGTCAGCGCGGCTGCACCCAGGCCCAGTTGCACTACGTGTTGCGGTTTATATTTGAACAGCATCCACATCATCATTTGCTGCACATATTCCAGTTCTATCTGGTCAGGCATGGCCATGCGCATGGCACCCTGTATCGCATCAGAAGACAGATGCAGGGTGCGCACACCAAGGTGCTCGGCGATGGTGACCTCGGGCAAGTCCATGGTTGCTGCCTGAGTCGCCTTGTACAGATTAAGACCAGTCTTTTGCATGCGGAGGAATTAATTACTGGTTTTAGGCCAGGTTTCCAGGCCTTCGATGTCCACCATCTTTTGCCAGCTCGGGCGGGCGATGATCAGTTGCGCGAGTTTGTTCAGTGCAGGCCATTGTGTTGCCGGACGTGGCATATTGCGTGACCAGCGCATCAGCATGGTCAGTTGCAGGTCAGCGCCAGAAAAAGTTTCACCGAGCAGGTAGGGGCCATTCTTGCTCAGGTGCAGGTCAAGCTGATCCCAGATGGCAGCGATGCGTTTTTGCAAGGCCGCTTTGCTGGCTTCACTATGCTCAGTAAAACCCAGTTCGGCCGGATAAAACCAGGCACGGAAAGCCGATTGCAGGCTGCCGCTGATGAAGATGATCCATTGCCGCCACAGATCGCGTTCAACGGTGCCAGCGGCGGGTGCAAGGGCCGCTTTCGGGTGGCGCTCTGCCAGCAGCATCAGCAAGGCGGCGGATTCCAGGTAAGGGCGGTTATCGATGACCAGAGTAGGCACGACACCATTCGGATTCAGGCGCAGATAATCGGGATCTTTTTGCTGGTTCTTTTCTACATCGACGAGTTTCAATTCATGGGCAGCGCCAATTTCCAGTAGTGCCAGATGAACGACCATGCTGGCGGTGCCAGGGCAATAGTAAAGAGAATACATATAGTCCTTGATGAATTTTGAAGTGTAGTTGTGAGGTGTAGTTTTAAGCTGCAGTTGTAAAGTACAGGTTTAATCCGGATGAACTTGCCCGCAAACAGAGCATTGTGCATTTTTGCTGATGCCTATGCTATTCCATTCCATGCGCAAGGCATCCAGTAACAGCAGGCGGCCTGACAGTGCCTGGCCTATGCCCATGATGACTTTCAGGGCTTCGGCGGCCTGCATGCTGCCTATGATGCCTACCAGCGGTGAAAATACGCCCATGCTGGAACACAGCACTTCTTCAAAAGGCTGGTCGGGTGGGAACAGACAGGCATAACAGGGCGAAGCCTCGTCACGGCTGTCAAAAACGCTGATCTGGCCATCAAAGCTGATGGCCGCACCAGATACCAGTGGCACTGCAAATTTGACGCAGGCGGCATTCACGGCATGGCGGGTGGCAAAATTGTCGCAACAGTCGAGCACGATGCTGGCCTGGCTGACCAGTTCTTCCAGCCGCGCATCGGCAGCCCGCTCTTGCAGGGCAATGATATTTATTTCAGGATTGATGGATTCCAGCGTGTGTTTGCCTGAGCCAACCTTGGCCATGCCCACGGCTGCCGTGGTATGCATGATCTGTCTTTGCAGATTGGTCAGATCGACGCTGTCATTATCGACCAGGGTGATCGTACCCACCCCAGCGCTGGCCAGGTACATGGCCGCAGGTGAACCCAGGCCACCTGCACCGATGACGAGTGCATGTGCTTCCGTGATTTTTTGCTGGCCCTCTATACCTATCTGGTCCAGCAGGATGTGGCGGGAATAGCGTAAGAGTTGCTGATCGTTCATCGTCGTAAAAAAGGCCGCTGTTGGAGTAAGCGGCCTTTTTATGAAGGTTAATTTCAGGGTTTATTTTTTCTTGCTATCTGTTTTGTGATCGGTCTTGTGATCGGCTTTGTCAGTTTTTTCAGCTTTGGCTGGCTTGTCAGCTTCTTTACTGCTGTCTTTGCCTTCCTTGCCTTCTTTATCAATGACCTTGGCTTCAGTGACCTTGACTGGCAAACCTTTCAGGTGGTTCAGGGCTTGGGCCAGCTGGAAGTCTTCGGCGCCGCCGTATTCAAGAGGCTTGCTCTTTTTCGCCAGCGCGATCAGGCGTTGCTCTTCTTCGGCTTCATCGACTTTAGGACGGGCAACTTCTTTTTCCTTGTCGTTTGTCAGATGTTTTTGCAAGTCAGCTTCACGCGCACGCAAGCCATTGAAGCCATCGCCATCTGCTGTTTCTTCGACGTTCAGGTCAGGGACGATGCCTTTGGCCTGGATAGAGCGGCCATTCGGCGTGTAGTAGCGCGCTGTGGTCAATTTGACGGCAAAGTCTGGATTGCTGCTATTGAACGGGAAGCGGATGATGGATTGCACTGATCCCTTGCCAAAACTTTGCGTGCCCAGGATGGTCGCACGTTTGTAGTCTTGCAAGGCACCCGCCACGATTTCTGAGGCAGATGCAGAACCGGTGTTGATCAGCACCACCATCGGGACTTTTTTGATTGCTTCCGGCAATTTGCTCAGAGGATCAGTCAGCGTTGCCCTGTCATAGTCCTGGCGGCGGGCAAAATAAGTTACTTTTTGATCTGCCATCTGACCATTGGTGGATACTACCGGCACTTCCTTGGGCAGGAAGGCGGCAGACACACCGATGGCGCTATCAAGCACACCACCCGGGTCATTGCGCAAATCGAGTACCAGTCCCTTCAAATTCGGGTCTTGTGCATACAGGCCCTGGATTTTCTTGGACATGTCGTCGGTAGTTGGTACCTGGAACTGGGAAACCCTGATCCAAGCATAGCCAGGCTCGACAATTTTTGCCTTGACGCTTTGCTGCTTGATCAGTTCACGGGTAATCGTGACGACGATAGGTTTTTCTTCGCTCTTGCGGTAAATCGTCAGCGTGATCTTGGTATGCGGTTCACCGCGCATTCTCTTGACGGCTTCATCCAGCGTCAGGCCTTTGACCGGTTCAGAATCGAGCTTGGTAATCAAGTCACCGGATTTTAGATTCGCGCGGTAGGCAGGAGAATCCTCAATCGGGGAAATGATTTTCACATAGCCGTCTTCCATGCCGACTTCTATGCCCAGGCCAACAAACTTGCCCTGCGTGCTTTCATTCAGTTCCTTGTAGGCTTTTTTGTCCAGGTACACTGAATGCGGGTCGAGGGAGCCGACCATGCCGGAGATGGCATCCTTGATCAGTTTTTTGTCTTCAACTGGCTCAACATAGGCAGATTTGATCAATCCGAATACGTTAGTCAGGTCTTTTAGCTCGTCGAAAGGAAGTGTCTCCGCAGTGCCTTTTTGTGCCACTGCAGAAAACTGCATCGACACTGCCACACCGGCAATCATGCCGAGGCCAATTAAACCGAAATTCTTGAATTTGCTGCCCATGATTCACCTAATGCCTATTTAGAGATCCAGTTGAGAGGATCAAATACACGTCCTTGATGACGTACTTCAAAGTATAAACCTGATTCTTCATTACCGCCGCTGTTTCCGGCACTGGCAATGACATCACCGGTTTTTACTACATCGCCGACATGCTTCAATACTGCCTGATTATTGCCATACAGGCTCCAGTAACTGCCGCCATGATCAACAATCACCATATTTCCATAGCCCTTCCACCAGTCAGCAAAAATCACTTTGCCCGGGGCGATGGTCTTGATTTCCGTCCCTTCATTCGCTTTGATGAACATGCCTTTCCAGCTGGGGCCATCAGCGCGTTTGCTACCAAACCGGGCAAGAATTTCACCTTTTACTGGCAAGCGTAATTGCCCTTTCAGCTTGTCAAATTCACCTGCAGGTGGGGTCGCCACCTTGGCTTGCCTGGGCGGTTCGTCATCATCAATCGCATTAGGATTGGTGATTTTCGCTGGTTTCTTGCCCTGTGCTGCCTGTCTTGCTCTTTCTTTCTGTGCTGCTGCAATTCTTTCCTGGCGTTGTTTTTCTTCCAATGCCGCTTTGGCCGCATCTGCCTTGGCCTGCTCTTCAATCAGTTTATTTAATTGTGAGACCAGATTACTCAGTCTTTGTTCATCTTTTTCGAGACTATCAGCCTGTTTTTTTTGTATATATAATTTTTCTGCCAACTGACTTACCAATGTGGCATGTCGTTTTTTCTCTTTTTCCAGCGCCAGCTTATGACTTTTTTCTTCATCAGCTATTTCATCAAGTTCTGCCTTGGCTTCTATCGCTTCTTCGGCATTTTTTTCCACAGCTTGAAGACTGATGCGCAAACCATCTATCAGTTTGGCCTGGGTTTGCGATACATAACTCATGTACTGCAGTTCGCGGTTGATACGGTTGGGGTTGTCGCCCGACAGCAGCAATTTGATGCGGTCACTGTCGCCGCGCATGTATTGGCGGCGTAAAAAATTCGAGAGTTGTGTTTTTTGTTTTTCAACTTTATCAGCCAGGGCTTGCTGCTGCTCTGTCAGTTGTTTGACTTTGGCTTCAGTCTGCGCCTGTTCGGCCTGCAAATCACGCAAAGAACGGTTGGCTTCAGAAATGGATTTTTCTGATTCGGCCATCGCATCGCTGGCATTGTCTTTGGCCGTTTCAGTTTTATTGATATCGTTTTTCAAGGACTTCAGGCGGTTTTGCAACTCTGCCCGGTCTGCTTCTGCCTTGTTTTTTTGCTGGGCGCGGGCATTGCTGGCGGCCATTGCAGACGTTGCTGTGCCTGCCAGAGTCAGGCACAGCAAACTTGCAATTAAAAACGGTGAAGACTTGGTGTTAAATGACATTCAATACTTATTATTTGGACTTGCCCTGGCTGGCCACAGCTTGCAAGGCCGCGGCGATGGCTTCCTGGTCACCCAGATAATAATGTTTAATTGGCTTCAAGTCGGCATCAAGTTCATACACCAGTGGCTGGCCATTCGGGATATTCAGGTTGACTATGTCGTCATCGCTGATACCGTCAAGCATCTTGATCAGGGCGCGCAGGCTGTTGCCATGGGCAGAGATCAGGATGCGTTTGCCAGCGCGTATGGCTGGTGCAATGCTGTCGTCCCAGGCTGGCATGACGCGGGCCACCGTGTCTTTCAGGCATTCTGTCAGCGGTATCTGGCTGCGGTCCAGGCCGGCATAGCGCGGATCGTTGAACGAGGTGCGGTCATCATCTTCTGCCAGCGGCAGAGGTGGCGTGTCGTAGCTGCGTCGCCATACCAGCACTTGCTCGTCGCCATATTTGGCTGCTGTCTCTGCCTTGTTCAAGCCTTGCAGCGCGCCGTAATGACGTTCATTCAGACGCCAGTCATGGATCACTGGCAACCACATCAAGTCCATTTCATCGAGTGTGCCCCACAGTGTACGAACCGCGCGCTTGAGTACCGAGGTATAGGCCAGGTCAAAAGTCAGGCCGGCTTCTTTCAATAGCTTGCCAGCCTGGGTAGCTTCTGCCACACCTTTAGCTGTCAGGTCAACATCAGTCCAGCCGGTGAAACGGTTGTCCAGATTCCAGGTAGATTCGCCGTGGCGCATTAAAACGATTTTATACATAGTGTGCGGGAAGATGAAATAAGTGAATTAGTATGCGATTGCGGCATCTATTTTATAATGACGCGCTTCTGATAACCATTTTTACTACTGGAATCCTGTGAATTTCATTCTTACCAACTACAATTATGTGTGGTTAGCCCTTGCCCTGATCAGCGGCGGCGCATTGTTAATACCTGCTTTACAAAGACGTGGTGCCAAGGTATCGCATTTTCAAGCCACACAATACATCAATCAGCCCAAAACCCTGGTGCTGGATGTGCGTAGTGCAGAAGAATTTGCTGCCGGTCATTTGCAAAATGCCAAACATATCCCTCTGCCAGAGTTGAATGACCGTCTGAAAGAGATAGAAAAATCAAAAAGCAATGTGGTGATCACGGTATGTGCGTCTGGCGTGCGTTCTTCCAGCGCCGTCGGTTTGCTGAGTAAGGCCGGTTTTACGCAGGTGTTCAGCCTGGAAGGCGGTATAGATTCCTGGAAGTCGCAAGGCTTGCCAACAGTAAAGTAAAGCAGGAGAGCATCATGAAAGCCCATGTAGTCATGTATACCACCGCCGTGTGCCCGTATTGCACAATGGCAGAACGCCTGTTGAAGTCCAAGGGTGTGGACGATATAGAAAAAATCCGTGTCGATCTGGAGCCCGGTGTGCGCGAAGCGATGATGAAAAAGACCGGTCGCCGCACCGTGCCGCAAATCTATGTAGATGACACGCATGTGGGCGGCTTTGATGACCTGTCTGCCCTCGACAGGGCGGGTAAACTTGATCCTTTGCTGAATCCGGTTGATTAAAACCAGATTTTTGCCGGATTTTCTACGGGTTTTGCAGCAAAATTGCTGTTTTTGCAGACTACTTGCTACAATAGCGCGCTGCGATCTTGAAATGGCTGGAAACGGCCCTATCTGCCAGTCTCGCTGTTCATTATTAATCTTTTAGAATTTTAGAAAGTTTCACATGTCTGACGAAAATCTGCAGCCCGTATTCCAAATTCAACGCGTTTATCTGAAAGATTTGTCGCTTGAACAGCCAAATTCCCCAGCTATTTTCCTGGAACAAGAAGCCCCAGGCATAGAAGTTTCTGTTGATGTAGGCTCTGAAAAACTGGCTGATGGCATCTACGAAGCCACAGTAACAGTGACTGTTACTGCAAAAGTCGGCGAAAAAGTTGCTTTCCTGGTTGAAGGCAAACAAGCTGGTATTTTCGAAGCGCGCAATATCCCTGAAGATCAACTCGACCCTCTGCTGGGTATCGGCTGCCCTAACATCGTTTATCCATACCTGCGTTCCAACGTAGCAGATGCGATCACACGTGCTGGCTTCCCTCCTATCCATCTGTCAGAAATCAATTTCGAAGCGTTCTACGCGCAACGCCTGACACTGGCTGCTGAGCAGGCAAATGCCACTACTGAAGCACCTACGACTATTCAGTAATCTGCTTTATTACTACGGGCTTGATCCGGTTTTTGGCCGGGTCGGCTTGATGAAAGCTACCATGCGACGCTTGCTGACGCCTTTGCCTTTGTTGTTATTGATGCTACTTGCGAGTAGTGCGGCGCAGGCTTTGGAATTCCGTTCCGTCGGTGCTTCGCCGGTCATCTTGTACGATGCCCCGTCTGCCAAAGGTGCAAAACTGGCAGTGGCCCCGCGTGGCATGCCGCTGGAAGTGGTGTTTACTTCTGGTACCTGGAGCAAGGTAAGAGATGTCAGCGGTGAAATGAGCTGGGTTGAATCCAAGGATTTGATCACCCGCCGCAGCCTGGTAGTGCGGGCCGCGAATGCCAAAATCAGGGCAGCGGCAGACGAATCTGCGCCGCTGGTCTTTAGTGCCGACAAGCATGTCTTGCTGGAAATGGCCGAGCCCGCTGCTGGTGGTTGGGTCAAAGTGAAACATCGTGACGGCCAGTTAGGCTTTGTCAAAATCAATGAAGTCTGGGGTCTGTAGTGCTATAGTGCCTGGGCTGAATATATAGGCAGATGACAGTTTGCAAAAAAGGACAGCCTGCTGTCCTTTTTTTACATCTTCCCCGGTTATTAAAATAAGCAGGAGTCAGGGACAAGCATGAATATCAGCGTATTGGGTGCAGGTGCCTGGGGTACGGCCATGGCAATTGCCTTTGCTGCAAAAAACAATGTTTTGCTGTGGGGGCGTAATCAGGCTGCGATGTCTGCCATGCAGACAGGCAGGCAAAATAGTGATTATTTAAGTGGTTTCCCTTTTCCTGATAACTTGCAGGTGACGGCAGATTTTGCCGCTGCCATGGCACATGCCGCTGGCGCTGATGGCTTGCTGGTGATTGCCACCTCAGTCTCTGGTTTGCGTCCTACGCTGGAAGCCTGCCGTGCTTACCAGCCAAAAAACATTATCTGGCTATGCAAGGGCTTTGAAGAATCCACGCAGCTTTTGCCGCACCAGGTAGCAGAGCAGGTGCTGGGGCAGGACACTGCCTTCGGTGCCCTGTCTGGCCCCTCGTTTGCACAGGAAGTAGCCAAAGGCCTGCCTTGTGCATTGACGATTGCCTCAAAGTCCAATGAACTCAGCAGCCTGGTGGTACAGGCCCTGCATGTGAATGCCATGCGGGTGTATTCCAGTGACGACGTGGTCGGTGTTGAAGTCGGTGGTGCGGTCAAGAACATCCTGGCGATTGCGACTGGCGTGGCCGATGGCCTGGGTCTGGGCTTGAATGCGCGGGCCGCCCTGATCACCCGTGGCCTGGCAGAAATCAGCCGCCTGGGCGTTGCTCTTGGGGGACGTTCAGAAACCCTGATGGGCCTGACTGGTGTAGGTGATCTGATACTCACCTGTACCGGTGATTTATCGCGCAACCGCAAGGTCGGCCTGGCGCTGGCCCAGGGTAAATCCCTGGACGTCATAGTGCAGGAACTCGGCCATGTTGCTGAAGGCGTTCGTTGTGCGCAGGCAGTAAGGACGCTGGCTCAGCAACTGGGCATACAGATGCCAATTACCGATGCGGTGGCAGGTGTCTTGTTTGACGGGATTTCATTACAGGAAATGATCAGCCGCTTGCTGGCCAGGGATGCAAAACAGGAAACACATTAGGAAACGCATTAAGGAAACGTATTAGAACAGCTTAATAGCGCCGTCGGTATGCAGGCGAATGCAGGACGCGGTTGATGACAGTTTCAGGCACATGGTGCCTGCGCAAGAAATGCATGGCCTTGGCCAGCCCCAGTACTTCAAGATAGTGGATGCCCAGATCGACCATGAAGCGCGTCATCACATCACGCCTGCGCAAAGGCTGCTTGTGCATGTGTAGCATTTTCCGGCGTCTGCATCCTGCCATGATGCCATCTCCCTCGGTCTTCTGAATTTTGCTCAATTTCAATAAACTCAGTGTAGAGCGACAAAGACCGGGCAAAGACAGGAATTAGGCAGTTTTGACATAGCTTAACAAAAAAGACCATGGCTACCATGGTCTTTGTCTGCCCCTCGCCACATTCTGGCTGATTCCACAGGGCACTGGTATTGCTATTATTTTAAATCTGTCGCTGCCGTAAAGATGGCGAGCAGGTTCTCCAGACCCAACTGGTCTTCTGCATCGAAGCGTTTCAGGCGCGGACTGTCGATATCAAAAACGCCATAAATCTCACCGTCCTTGATCAAAGGGATGACTATTTCAGAATTGGATGCTGAATCACAGGCGATGTGTCCCGGGAAGGCATGTACGTCTTCTACCAGTACCGTACGTCTTTCTGCCGCTGCCGTACCACACACGCCGCGTTTGAAAGGGATGCGGGTGCAGGCAACCTTGCCCTGGAATGGGCCCAACAGCAGATCATTCGGGAATTCTGCATCAGGCTTGCTGGCCGGTGCGCACAGATAAAACCCAGCCCAATTCAAATCCGTGATGCTGCTGTAAATGAAGGCAGAAAACTGGGCGGCATTGGTGATCAGATTGCGTTCAGCTTCGAGTACGCTGGCCAACTGGCGCGCCAGCATGGGGTAATCGGGTTTGTCGCTGGCAGCCGGTGTGCTAAACATGGATGTATTCCTGAAGGTTTAATTTTCTTGTTGTTCATCTGTACTGCTTGCAGTGTTTGCCGCAGCAGTAGCAGGGAGTGACAGAGATTTGGTATTTCTTTTCGCAGTCAGGTAATCAGGCAAGACTTTTCTTGCCTGATTAGCCCTGCCTTTGGCCGGGGCCGGGATTTGAGACGGCTCAACGCGGAACTGCATGCGTTGTCGTGTTGCGAGCGCCTTGTTAGCCATCTTGAATCCCGGATTAGGAATTGAAACTAAGATTAAAACTAAGATTAAAACTAAAATTACAGAACGTAGCGTGACAGATCTTCATTCACCGACAAGGCTTCCAGACGTTCATTGACGTAGGCAGCATCGATAGTGACTGTCTTGCCGCTATTCTGGTGAGCATCGAAAGAAATCTCTTCCAGCAGCTTTTCCATGACAGTATATAGACGGCGGGCGCCGATATTTTCTGTCGTTTCATTGACAGAATAAGCGATGCCAGCCAGGCGCTCAACACCTTCAGGCGTGAAGTCTATCTGCACGTCTTCGGTTGCCAGCAAGGCCTGGTATTGACGTGTCAGGCAGGCATCGGTGCCTGTCAGAATACGTTCAAAATCAGCGATGGACAAAGATTCCAGTTCGACACGGATAGGGAAACGGCCCTGCAACTCAGGTATCAGGTCAGACGGCTTGGCCAGATGGAAAGCGCCAGACGCAATGAACAGGATATGGTCAGTCTTGACCATGCCATACTTGGTATTGACGGTAGTGCCTTCTACCAGTGGCAGCAAGTCACGCTGCACACCAGCGCGTGAGACTTCAGCGCCACCAGTCTCTGAACGTGAGGCGATCTTGTCAATCTCATCGAGGAAGACGATGCCGTTTTGCTCTACATTGCGTATCGCTTCCTGTTTCAGTTCTTCTTCATTGACGAGTTTGCCCGCTTCTTCTTCTATCAGGAACTTCATCGCTTCCTTGATTTTCAGCTTGCGTGATTTCTTGCGGCCATTGCCCATGCCCGAGAACATGGTCTTGATCTGCTCGGTCATTTCTTCCATGCCCGGCGGTGCCATGATTTCCATATGGGTCACGCCTTCGGCCACTTCGATTTCAACTTCCTTGTCGTCCAGCGCACCTTCACGCAGGCGCTTGCGGAAAGTCTGGCGGGTGGTATTGTCTGGCGTTGCAGCTTCGGTTTCATTTGGATGGAAGCCAAAATCACGCGCAGGTGGCAACAGGATATCGAGGATGCGGTCTTCCGCCGCATCTTCAGCACGGGCGCGTACCTTGCGGGTAGCTGTTTCGCGGGTTTGCTTGATGCCGATATCGACGAGGTCGCGGATGATGGTATCGACATCGCGGCCTACATAACCAACTTCAGTGAATTTGGTTGCTTCGATTTTGATAAAGGGCGCATCCGCCAGTTTGGCCAAGCGACGGGCGATCTCGGTTTTACCTACGCCTGTCGGCCCTATCATCAGGATATTCTTGGGTGTGATTTCATGGCGCAGCGGTTCTTGCACTTGCTGACGGCGCCAGCGGTTACGCAGGGCGATGGCAACGGCGCGCTTGGCCTTGGACTGGCCAACTACATGTTTATCGAGTTCAGAGACGATCTCTTGCGGGGTCATGTTCATTGCGTATTCCAATTCATTCCAGTGTTTCTATGGTGTGCGACAAGTTGGTATAAATGCACAACTCACCAGCAATAGTCAGGGATTTCTTGACGATGTCGATGGGCGACAAATCGGTATTTTCAAACAGGGCAATCGCAGCGGACTGGGCGAAAGTGCCGCCGGAGCCTATCGCACCTATGCCCTGATTGGGTTCCAGCACATCACCATTGCCAGTAATCACCAGCGTGCTGTCTTTATCGGCTACCAGCAACATGGCTTCCAGGCGGCGCAGCATGCGGTCAGTGCGCCAGTCCTTGGCCAGTTCTACCGATGCGCGCATCAGGTGACCCTGGTGCTTTTCCAGCTTGGATTCAAAACGTTCTATTAATGTAAAAGCGTCAGCCGTGCCGCCAGCAAAACCGGCCAGCACCTTATTGTGATACAGCTTGCGCACCTTGCGGGCAGTGCCCTTCATGACGATATTGCCCAGTGTCACCTGACCGTCGCCGCCCAGGGCAACCAGGTTGCCGCGTCGCACCGTCAAGATCGTGGTGCCGTGAAATTGTTCCATATGAACCTCAAAAAATAGTGCCATTCCTGCACGCGAACATGGATCATGAGCGGGCAGTATAAGCAGGCCAAATTGCCTGATTCGTAGAAAATGGGGTGTTTTTTCTGAATTGCAAGCGTGAACAAACCACGTGTACATATGACAGCAAATGGGCGGGCAAAAGCCCACCTTGCTACAGTTTAGTGCTTGCGGGGGATGATGCTGGCGATGTTTTTCAGGCCCATGGCATTGAACAACATCATGACCAGATAATTGACGCCTTCAAAGCGTATATTCATGCCGGCTTTGCTGGCGATAGGTGCGAGGCCATTCAATAATTGCGCAGAGGCACCGAATTCCACACGTTCGAGACGGGTGCAATCGAGGATCAGCGGGTTGTGCTGTTCTGCCTGCATGGCAATATTGGAAATCAGGAATTCTGTCTTGCCTTCGACCACTTTGGGCATCATGTAGCGGTCAGATGCTTCTTCCTGTGCCGGAGCTTCAGGCAGGGCGCTGGTGACATTGTTCTTTGGCGCTTCAAACGATGGCGGCGACACTTCGAAAGTAATACAGTAATCCATACTGACTTCTTCGAAGGCTTGCTCAAAATGCAGTAATTGCAGGATTTCCAGCAACAACAGCCATGGCGCTTCAGTTTCGTCGCGGCGGCCTACCAGCAAGATACTGCGGATTTTATCTGCCAGGTCTTTGGCGCCGACCAACAACAGGTCATGGCCGGATTTTTTCAAACCCTTGAGGGCGCGCAATAACAGGCCGCAACCTATGGGATCAACTTCCTTGACGCGGGAAAAATCCAGCCGCAGGCTTTTACTCTTGCCTGCTGCTATCTGCAATTTCTCGAGCGATTTGATGGTAGTGCTATCGAGCTTGGCCGGGAAGCTGACATTCGCTACGGTGGTGTCGCCCTGGGCTTCAGCATCATTGTCATTGGCAGTCTGGTTTTCTGGCCACAGTGGTGGAGAGGTTTCAAACTTGTTGGCGTAATCAAGCGACAGGCTTTCAAACTTGTGCTGGTCGTTCGTGATGCGGTACAGGTCAAACAGCATTTGCCAGCCAATTTCCGTGGCACCACCAAGTTCATGGTTATGCACGGCAGACGCCAGCATCTGTTCAGCAACTTCATTCTGGCCACTGGCGAACAGGATGGCTGCTTCTTCAAGTACCGGCACGGTTTCGCTATAGGCGAGGGCAGAGGCCGACATTTCCGAGTTTTGCCCTAACAGATAATCTGTAGGCATCATCATCGGCAATGTGGTCTGGAATTCTACCGGCGGCGCTTTTCTTTCCAGCGGTTGGGTGGGAGCACCCAAATCGGTTTTGGTGATGGTCGGCGGACGGGTCTTGACGATGTCGCGCGACATTTCAAATTCTATGGCGTCAATTTTTCTCTCGGTAGCACGGGCGATATGGCGCTGAGCAATAATCGAATTGCTAAAAACCTCACTGTCCTGGAAACCGCCAATGACGGTATTACCATTCTTGGAGCGCGTCTTTCTCGAAGAAGATTTCTCGGTGGAGCGATCTTCTTGCTTGACACCTTTTTTACCGAAAAGAGAAAAAATCCCCACTTTGTTCCCAAATAAGAATAGAAGCGCTGACCACCCGGTAGCGAATTTGACGAGTGCTTAGTATATTCTGATTTCCGTTCCAATGGTTGACTGGGCTCAACTAGTCCAGACAGTTTTTCTTGAAATGTTCTTTTAATTGCTACGCAAGATCGGTGAAAACCTTGCAAAAAAGCAGCTTTTTTGCAGGAAATGGGGGCGGATGCCGCCTCCCATACCTACAGCTTATGAATTAATAACCTAAACGTCAATTACATCTGCTTACATTTTTCTTGCAATTCTTAGCTGATTTTTTAACATTAAAAGCTGACACGCAGTCCTGCCAGTACATTTCTGCCGGGCTGAGGCAGGGTTTCTTTCAAAACTGAAGTAGAAAGACGGATATCCTGGTTCAGCAAATTCTTCGCCATCAGGAACCAGGTCAGCTGCATATTCTGATAAGGATGGGTATAAGTCAGGCTGGCATCAACCTTGGTATACGCCGGTGTAACAAAACCTTCAAAACTGGCCAGCCTGTCCTGGCGCAAGGCATGCAAGACATCGACGCCAGCACGCCATGCCCCAGTGCGGTAGCCAATGTCAAAACCGGTACGTGTGGCTGGTTGCAATGGCAGGTTGCCCATATTGTCCAGGCTGCCGCGTGAGTAATCGGCAAAAGCGCGGCCTGACCAGCCTTCACCCAGCAAGTTGTAACTAATCTCGGCTTCACCGCCACGTATGGTCGCAGATGCCTGCGACCAGTTGCGCAGCGTAAATTCTGCGTCAGCATCAGGAATGCCTGCTTCATCTACCTTGATACCATTGGTATGGCCGTAGATGTAATTATTGACCTTGTTCAGGAAGGCATTGATCTTCCAGCGCAGCACGCCATGGGTTTTTTGTATGCTGAACTCCAGATTGCGCGAGGCTTCTTTTTTCATGTCGGCATTGCCGATATCAAAAGTCGCAGTCGATTCATGGGGCCCGGCGGAATACAATTCTTCTGTCGCCGGGGCACGTTGCGCCCATGACAGGCTCAGGCCTGCGCCATAAGATTTATCGAATTGCCACAAGCCACCAACAGAAGCCGAGAATAAATTGAATTCACGCGCCTTCAGGCCTGTGCTTGCATCCGGTGTGCGCTTCACATTTTCAAAGCGCATACCTGTGCTGGCCATGACATCGGCAATCTGCTTTTGCTCGACAAAGAACAGGGCAACTGAATTGGATTTGGTACTTGGTACCGTATCGGCGCGGCCAGTCGTGGCAGACAAAGCAGAGAATTTCACCTGTTCAGTCTGCAGACCCCAGCTACCCTGCCAGCCCGCCCAGGACGGGTGGGACAACAAAATGCGGCTTTCCAGCATCTGGTTCTTGAAGTCAGTAACGGGTGTGCCGTCCTCGGCTTTTTCTGTGTGCTTATAGTCGGTGGCGCTGAATTTGTATTTCAGTGTATCGAAACCGCTCAATGGCGAATTGAGCAAACCATCAATGTCGAGGCGGTTTTGCTTCAAGTCGATGAAGGAGCGTTCTGCCGTTGGTATGCCATAGTGGTCATTCAGGGTTTGGACTGCGGCACCGACATAACCCCAGGACTGTATGACAGACGCACCCAAAGCCAGTGAAGATTCACGAGTGAAGCTGGACGGCACGCGACCACTGCCTGAGCCTGGGTCGCTCAAAGAGATATTGCCGGGTATTTTATAGTTGCCCGTTTCACGGCTGGCACCGTCTGCATGCAGGCCGATCACGCCACTGGAACCATCCAGCGAGAATGACAAACTCTTTTCCGAATTGACACTGCCGAAGCGAACTTCACCTTCACCCGTCATTTTCTTGTTCAGGATAGTTGGTATGCGGTTGTCGATGACATTCACCAGGCCACCAATCGCACCACTGCCGTACAGCAAGGCGGCAGGGCCACGCAAGACTTCTATCTGCTGGGCAGTCGCGCTTTCGCTGGCAACTGCATGATCATTCGACAGGCTGGATACGTCAGCCACACCCATGCCATTTTGCAGGATCTTGACACGCGGGCCCTCCAGGCCACGGATGATGGGGCGGGAGGCACCGGCACCAAACCCGGATGCTGATACGCCGAGTTCAGCCCCCAGGGTGTCTCCGAGTGAAGTGCCAACCTTGGCCCTGAGCTCTGGCCCTGACAATATCTTGGCCGGAGTGAGCACTTGCATATTCTCGTCCGAGCTGATCGGGTTGGAAGTGACGGTAACTGTATTGATGGTGCCAGATGCAGAGTCGCTGGTGGAGCTTGTCTGGGCATATGCCTGCGAGGCGGGTGTCAGTACAGGCGTCAAAAGTGCCAGCACTGCGCTGGTGATCAGAGTGCGTTGAAAAACCATGTTATTTCCTGTTTGCAATATAAACCAAAGGGTGGCGCGCAATGAGCGGCGACCTTCCTGATGTAAAAAATACATCAGGAAAATATGATAGCCAGAGCACCACGCAGGGTGTTCTGGCGCTGGTCAGGCAAACAGGGAAGGTGGGGCGCGGGAAGAAAAGGGAACTTGCAGCAGGGCATGCCAGCTCAGCATTGCAGGGCTGGGGCCGACGATAGCCTTCCCAGCCAGCAGTTTTATGGCATCTGGTATATGTTGCAGGAATTCGGCAGCACTGACAGCATCGTACAAGGCGCAGGAGTGCAGGGTATTGCCATTCTCATCCTGGCTGCCAGACTGGAAAAGGAAGGCCCCCAGTTGCGCAGTTTGCGGCAAGCCACCAGTAACTATCTGGCTGCTGGCACCACCTGCATGTGAGATACGATGTGCCAGCCCCAGCCATTGCGTAAATAACAGCGCAGGCAGCAGAACACACAGCAACCATCGTTTGCTGTTTTTCATGCTGATCTGGGTGGGGCGTAACATCTTGGGATTACATTTCCAGTGAATACCGGGTCAAATGAATACCGGGTCAAATTCAGGTCAAAAAATTAATCAATATCTGTAGCAAAAAACCGACAATACACCCGCATTATGACAGCCGGATGGCATGGTCTTGCATGATTTGGAAACAATTATCTGATAAAAGTTCAATCGCATGCAACATGGTTGCATTCAATTCCAATAAAAAAGCGCGCAGTTGCCACCGCACGCTTTTGCGAATCAGAAGCGCTGGAGATTGATGCTAAAGCTCAGTCACCGTACAGCTTTTGTTTCATTTCACGTCTTTGCTGTGCTTCCAGCGACAGAGTCGCTGTTGGACGCGCCAGCAGGCGTGGTACGCCAATTGGTTCACCGGTTTCTTCGCACCAGCCGTAATCGCCTTCATCAATACTATTGATGGATTGCTGTACTTTTTTCAGCAATTTGCGTTCACGATCGCGGGTGCGCAATTCCAGCGCATGTTCTTCCTCTATCGTGGCACGGTCTGCCGGATCTGGTACCAATACGGTTTCACGAAGATGCTCGGTGGTTTCGTCGGCGTTCTTCAATAAATCCTTCTCAAGCTGCTGCAAACGGGCCTTGAAAAATGCCAGTTGTGCAGCGTTCATATAGTCCTTCTCGCCCATCTTGAGGATTTCTTCCTCTGTGAGCAGAGCTTCAGGTGCGCTGACTGTAGCAGTCGATTTAGGTGATTTAGTTGCCACTTCGCTAACTTTCGATACGACGGGTTAATACATAGAACAAATCTGAAACAACATTTGTCCCAGACAATTATCCTCCCCTTATTGATAAAGTAAATGACATTTGCATGAATGCCACTTGCACGACAGACAACGTCTGACTTCAATAGCCCGCTAGTTTATACCAAACAATGCTCCAAACCTTCAATAAATATGTCTTTGGGTAGATTTTTGCCAATAAATACCATCTTGCTTTCACGCAATTCATCTTCTCCCCACTTGGCACCGACATCAGTGCCCATGATTTGATGCACGCCCTGGAAAATGACCTTGCGGTCTGCCCCTTCCATCAGCAATACCCCTTTATAGCGCAACATGCGTGGTCCAAAGACTTGCACCAGGCCGCCCAGGAATTCATCAAGCTGCCCGGTATTGAAGGGGCGCGTGCTTTTGAAGACAAAGGCGGCGATATCGTCAGAATGATGGGCGTGATGATGGTTATGTACCTGCGGGGCATGGTCACCGTGCTCGCCATGTTGCTTGTGGTGGTGATGTTCATGCGTGCAATCTGCATCGCAAGCTTCATGATCGTGCTTGTGCTCGTGTTCTGCTTCTTCAGCACGCAGGAAGTCGGGGTCGAGATCCAGCTTGGCATTCAGGTTGAAGCCTTTCAAGTCCAGCACTTCCCTGATGGCGATCTTGCCAAAGTCGACGGCAGTGATAGGGGCACGCGGGTTCATGCGGGTCAGGCGGGCACGCAATGCAGCCACTGCTTCTGTATCAACCAGATCAGTTTTCGATAACAGGATCTTGTCGGCAAAGCCAACCTGGCGTTGGGCTTCTTCATGTTCATCGAGCTGCTGCATGCCATGGCGCGCATCAACCACTGTGACCACCGCATCAAGCATGTAATAAGTGCCGACTTCTTCATCGACAAAAAAAGTCTGTGCTACCGGGCCAGGGTTGGCCAGGCCTGTGGTTTCTATGATCACGCGGTCAAAACTCAGTTTGCCTTCATTCTTTTGCTGTATCAGTTTGCTCAACGCGACGATCAGATCGCCACGGACCGTGCAACAGACACAGCCATTATTCATTTCTACGATTTGTTCATTGCTGTCCTGCACCAGGATTTCATTGTCTATGTTTTCCTGGCCAAATTCATTCTCGATAACGGCAATCTTGTGGCCGTGATCTTCCTGCAGTATGCGGTTTAACAGCGTGGTTTTACCTGCACCCAGAAAGCCGGTCAGGATAGTGGTAGGGATTAATGCCATGATTTTTCTCTAATACTCAACAAGTTCTTGTACTGTTTAGGAATTACGAAAAATTGTCCCAGCAAGGCCGTTGCTTCAAGAAACATCCCTTGCAAGGGATGTTCGTTACGTCGGCGGACAACATGTTGTCCGAAATCCCGACTTCACCGCAGCGACGAAGACAGTACCTTAGTACAAGGTCTTGTAAACTGCAGGAGCTGCAACGCAGCTGGGGCGGTTTTTCGTAGTTCCTTCTATTTGGCGCAGTCGGCGCACCAGCCTTTGATGGTCAGCTCTATGTCGTGACTTTTAAAACCGCGTCCCAGTGTGGTCTGCAAGGTTGCCTGCAATTGCTCACGCAGGCCAGGTGGTTGTTTGGCGTCATCGAGACAAAATACCCTGGCGCAGCGGGTGCATTTGAAATGCCCGTGTTGATGCTGGGCCGGATGGTCCTTGTTGCCCGCTGTCTCACTACCCGTGCTGTATCTGAACACTCTGTCATCGCCAGAAATTTTATGCGCCAGGCCGGCATCAGTCAGGCAATCCAGTGCCCGGTACAGGGTAACCCTGTCCATGTCGGGCAAGGCATCCTGCACTTCCAGGTGCGACAGTGCGCGCTGGCTGGACAAGAGTTCAGACAAGACATTCAGGCGTGCATCAGTCACACGCACGCCAGCTCCCGACAGCAGGATAGAGGCTGCGCCCTGATGATGGGCAGTTGTGGCAGGTTTGGCTCGGGTAGAGGGTGATTTCATAGTCATTCCATCGTTTGCTGGCAGGCGTAAGAGCATGCTGCTTACGGTCCAAGTACAGTTTAAGTACGGTGTACGTGCTGTCTCTCGTCTGCTTTCTATATGTGCTTATTATGCCTCAAAAATGCAATTCAGTTGCAAAAGTGTTGACCAGCGATGCCGGAATTGAGCAGGGCGGGATTTGTGCAAAGAATTTTCCGGCCAGGAGTAGCAAGCGATTTGGGTGTTTGGCGCACGTGTTGTAAAGAAAAAATCCCGCGTTTCACTTGCCTGTCACATTCACTTCTTATACTCCTGCCCGAACTTGCCCATACTCATAGCAAGGTTTTAATCGCAAATTCAGGCGCGTAATTGGTGACCTTCAGTCTCCGGTTGGCTCATTTTGTCGCAATCAACTTTTGGAATTCGAATCATGTCAGATCAACCTCAAGCCGGTCGCCGTCAGGCACTTAAATTCCTTGCTGGCGCTCCTTTGCTGCCGCTGGGCGCGTTTTCCACGGCCTCATTGCTGAGTGCATGTGGCGGTAGCTCGACAGCAGCAGCGCCTGCGACGGTAACGCCAGTCGCAGCGAATTTTGTTGGCGCAGAATTTACTGCGATGCCAGCACCATCTCTGGCAAACGCTGCAGCAATGGCGACCACGACCGTGGGTTCGACATTGAGCGTCAATTTCAGCGACAATAGCTCACAAACTTTCAAACTGGCTTACCAGCCTTTCTTCCTGACTGGTGACCTGGTGCCAAATGGCAGCGGCGGCACTATCCTGGCTGGCGGCTACTACGATATCAATAACAAGCCTATCATCGACAAGACTGTGGCTGGCAAAGAACGCCAGTTCTTCTCGGATTCTCCTGATGGCACATCCCTGCTGGCAGTGGCAAACCCTACAGTCACAGGTATCAAAGGCAAGGCAGTATTCGCTGTTGTGCAGTTTGAATACACGACCTGGGCGCAAGATGGCACGACAGACATGTATGGCAAACTGCCTTCTCCTATCGCTGTACTGACACTGGATCAAGACCAGGCTACTGGCAAACTGTCCCTGGTGAAATACCATAATGTTGACATGTCCAAGGTCAATGGCCTGTGGATCACTTGTGGTGCGAGTCTGTCGCCTTGGGGCACGCATTTGTCGAGTGAAGAATACGAACCGGATGCATTCACCATCTCTACCAATACTCAGTTCAAAGCCTACAGTACCAATCTGTTTGGCGATGAAAACAAGGCCAATCCTTACCACTATGGCCACATGCCAGAAATCACTGTCAACCCTGACGGTACTGGTACAGCGAAAAAACACTATTGCATGGGCCGTCTGTCGCATGAGCTGGTACAAGTCATGCCTGATAACCGTACCGCACTGATGGGTGATGATGCCACTAACGGTGCTATCTTCATTTTCGTGGCCGACAAAGAAAAAGACCTGTCTTCCGGTTCCCTGTATGTTGCAAAAATCGGTGCTGGTTTCTCTATCGACCCAGCTGCTGCCGGTGCTGCTCTGACCTGGATCAAGCTCGGCTCTGCCACAAGTGCAGAAATCGAAGCCATGGCAAACACCCTGAAGCCTGCCGACATCATGGAAGTGGCAACAGCCGATCCTAAAGATGCGACCTTCACCAAGATTTACTTCAGTGGCAAAGTGCAGTGGATCAAGATCAAACCAGGCATGGAAAAAGCAGCCGCCTTCCTGGAAACCCACCGTTACGCAGCTTACATGGGTGGCAGCATGGCCCTGACCAAGCTCGAAGGTACGACAGTCAATGCCAAAGACAAGATCGCTTACTCTGCTTTGCAAAACATGCAAAGCTCCATGGTGCGTGGCAATGCCGCCTGGAATGAAGCCTTTGGTGTGACGCTGGAAAAAGCCGTGAATGCCGGCGCAGTATTGGCCCACACCCTTGCTGGAGGCCAGAAAGATACTGCCGGTGCTGCCATCAACAGCGACTGGGTACCAACCGTAACCAAGACCCTGCTGATCGGTGAAGATATCACTGCTGATGCGCTGGGTAACCTGGCTAATCCAGACAAGATCGGTGCACCTGACAATCTGAAGTTCTCAGAAAAACTGCGTACCCTGTTCATTGGTGAAGACAGCAGCTACCATGTGAATAACTTCCTGTGGGCTTATAACGTCGATACCAAGAAACTGTCACGTGTTGCCTCCATGCCTTCCGGTGCTGAAGCGACTGGCTTGTCAGTGGTGGATGACTTGAATGGCTGGACTTACATCACCAGCAACTTCCAGCACGCAGGTGACTGGCTGGCGATCCACTCCATCGTCAAGCCGACGCTGGATCCACTGGTACGCGCCAACTACAAAGACCGTTTCGCTTCTGCCGTTGGTTACCTGACAGCGGATGTCAGCAGCGTCAAGCTGGCCAAGGCATAAATAATAAAGTTTTGGTATTGATGTAGGGAAAAAGCAGCGGAGTCGCTGCTTTTTCTTTTTTTGCGCTAAGTTATAGACAAGCCTGTAACGGTGTTTGTAACCGAGCTCCGAACTGAGCTTATAGCTGCGTTTGTAACTGAAATTGTAACTGAGTATCACTACCCACTTTCCAGAAATATCCTGTGCTACATTAACAAGCTATTGTTGAAAATTCATTTTCCAGGAGCCTCGGATATCATGTATATCATGCACAAAGCGCTGAAATCATCCCTGCTAATTCTGTCCCTGCTTCTGTTCCTGCTTCTGTCCACATCAATCAATCCGCTGGCCTTTGCAGCAACAGATCCGGCTCATGAAAAGGTATTTACGACGGATGCGCCGAATGCCAAGGATCACCCTCTGACCGGGCGTTACCAGGGTTCCAGCATCATGCTGCAGACGCGCAAGGCATTCGATGAAATTTCTTTCCCGGTTGGGCCTGCAACTGAGCCGGACTACAGCAGCAATAAAAAATTCTCCAAGTTGCTAAAAGCTGAGGGTACGGTGACCCGCACTGTCTATATGGTGCCCAAAGGGCGCTCTTCGCTGGAAGTGTTTCGCAATTTCACTGACAATCTGGCCAGCAAAGGTTTCAAGCCCGTATTCCAGTGCGATAGCGATAGCTGTGGCCCATCCTTCAAGAGCCTGAAATACAACTGGAATGACGTTCGTACTCATGTGCAGGGCGAGGGTTACGACGTGACCCGCAATCGTTTTGTACAGGCCGTATTTGATGGTGCCAAGGATATCCGTTATGCCTTGCTGCAAAAAGGCGCAGGTGCAGCGACGACTTATGTGGGTGTATATGCCGCACTCAATTCTGGTGGCACCATGGGTGATCTTACTGACAGCATGAGCGACCGTGTGTCCGTGCTGGTAGAAGTGCTGGAACCAAAAGCCATGGAACAGAATATAGTCACCGTCGATGCCGACGCCATCAGCAAGGAATTGGCAGCGAATGGTGCGGTCAGTTTTTATGGCCTGTATTTTGATACCGACAAAGCCATCATCAAACCAGAATCCAAACCGCAACTGGATCAAATGGCGAAATACCTGAAAGCCAATACCGCAGCAGTATATATCGTCGGCCATACCGACACCCAGGGTGTGCTTGACTACAATATGACACTGTCAGGCAAGCGTGCCCAGGCGGTGGTTGATGCACTCAAAGGCTATGGCATTGCCGATGCGCGTCTGATCGCCAAAGGCGTGGGGCCGCTGGCGCCGCGTGCTTCTAATGCGGCAGATGCTGGCCGTGCCAAAAACAGGCGCGTGGAAATGGTATTACGTTAAGCTAATTACCGCCTATTTCTTGGCACGTGGATGCGTCTGGTCATAGACTTTGGCCAGATGCTGGAAATCCAGAGAGGTATACACCTGGGTCGCCGCAATAGAGCTGTGGCCCAGCATTTCCTGCACGGCACGCAAGTCGCCGGAAGATTGCAAGACATGTGAAGCAAACGAATGTCGCAACATATGTGGATGCACATTCGCCGGGATATCCAGGCTTTGCGCATGTGCTTTCAGACGCAGTTGTATCAGGCGAGTGGAAATGCGGGTGCCGCGTTCTGTTAAAAACAGCGGGTGCGGGTCAGCCTTGACCAGTGTCGCCCTTATCGCCAGCCAGTCTTGCAAGGCAGCCAGCGCGGGTTTGCCTACCGGGACTATGCGTTGCTTGCCGCCTTTACCGGTGACGCGGACTTCGGCTTCCTGCATATCTACCCAGCCCGCCGAGCTATAGCCGGATTCTGTGACAGCTGCCACATCCAGGCTGGCCAGCTCAGATACCCGCAAACCACTGGAATACAAGAGTTCAAACATCGCACGGTTGGCGCGCGCGGTAGGCTGGTCACCGCCCTTGTGGGCTACCAGGCGCACCGCATCATCTGCTCCCAGGGCTTTGGGCAAGGGCTTGCTTTTCTTGGGGGCGCGCACGCCTTCGACCGGGTTGGCCGCCAGATTGCGTTCTTCTGTCAGCCAGCGGTAAAAGCCGCGCCAGCTCGACAGTTTGCGGGCTATGCTGCGGGCGTTTTGTCCACCCGCATGCATTTGTGCGGCGAAGCGGCGTATATGATGGGTGGTCAGGCTGGCCAGATCGATTTTCCCGGCCTGATCAGCGAGCTTGATAAGCTCGCGTAAATCCAGCAGGTAACTGTCCAGCGTGTGTGGTGATAATTGTCTTTGACTACGCAAGACTTCCAGATAAAGGCTCAGATAATCGTCTTGCGTATTCATGTACGGCTTACTTAGATATCGACCAGGCAGCTCAGCGCAGCGCTGCTGGTGTCGGCAATCTTGCTCAGGAAATCCGTTGCCATGTCCTTGGTATAGCGGTTAGGGTCGGGTGAGCCCAGTACCAGTAAACCAAAAGTCGGGCCATTGCCAGACAAACGCAGGGGCAGCATGGCCAGTGACTCAACCGGCTGCTCTGTCTCTATCCAGCCCGCTGCTTCAAAATCATGGTTCTTGCCGCAATAAGGCGTGGTCAGGCCCTTGGCAAACAACTGTGCATCATCGCTGGTAGTGCTGGCAAACCAGGTATGGGCAAAATCCTCAGCCACACCCCACAGGCGCAGGGTGGCATGTGGCAGGTTGAAGATATCCTGCAAGCCCTGAGTCAGTACATGGGGTAAATCGACGTCGTTTCGGGCGAGCAGCAGCGCGCGCGTCCAGGTCTGGAACTTTTGGCTGATGTCATGGTTTTCTTCTGCGATGCGCAGCAAATCTGCCATGCGCAATTCCAGGCTGCGATATTTTTCGCGTACGACCTCCATTTGCCTTTCCTGCAAGGAAATGGCACGCCCCATGACAGGGCTGGTCAGTTTGATGGAACCCAGCAACTCTGCATGTTCTTCAAAAAAATGCGGATGCTGTATCAGGTAGGTGGCGATATCAGTGGAATTCATCATGTTTTTGTTAAATTAATTTCGCCTTCAAAGACGGTCACTGCCGGGCCGCTGAGGAATACTGGCTGGCCTTCACCCTCCCAGGCAATGGAAAGTTCACCACCGCGCATGCTGACACGTACCGGGCTATCCAGCAAGCCCCGGCGCAGGCCAGCCACAGCGGCGGCACAGGCACCAGTACCACAGGCCAGGGTTTCACCGGCACCACGTTCAAACACGCGCAGCCGTATGTGCTGGCGATCCACAACCTCCATGAAGCCAGCATTGACGCGGCGCGGGAAGCGAGGATGCTGCTCGATCAGAGGACCATCAGCAGCAACGGGGAAGTCATCGACCGAGGCTACTACCTGCACTGCATGGGGATTACCCATGGAAACGGCAGAAACCCAGACCTGTTTGCCATTGATGTCCAGTGGCCACAAGCTGTCATGCCCTTCAGGCCTGGATTCCAGACCTTCGGCATTGAATGGCACCTGAGCTGCTTCCAGTATGGGTGCCCCCATATTGACGGTGATTTTGCCATCTGCCCCCATGCGCGGTTCTATGACGCCGGACATGGTCTGCACCCGTATGGTCGATTTGCTGGTCAGGCCTTTTTCGATGACAAACTGCACAAAAGCTCGTGAGCCATTGCCACATTGTTCGACTTCACCACCGTCAGCGTTATAGATGCGATAGCGAAAATCGACGTCCTGACTTTCAGGTCGTTCTACCACCAGGATCTGGTCTGCCCCTATGCCAAAGCGGCGGTCAGCAATCAGCCGCCAATGCGCAGGCGTGAAATTGATGTGCTGGTTAATCGCATCGATAACGACAAAGTCATTACCGGCACCATGCATTTTGGTGAATTTGAGTTTCATGCTGTGATTATAGCCTCAGACAGCATTGGCCATGGCATTCCATGCCTTACTCGACCTGATACACGCCACAGCCCAGCACCAGATTGTCTTCCACCGCTTCTATATAAGAGGTTTTTGCTTCCGTCTTTTTTGAAACAGGGTTGACGATGGTGTAATTGATCCAGCCACCGCTTGCTGGCAGGGCAAAAGCATCCCTTACCAGCTTGCGGCCATCCAGGCCATCGACATGGAACAGATTGACCTTGAGTTTGGCCGCATTGCCGGCAAAAGCCAGGTATTGGCCATTACGGTCAAAGGCAAACACATACATGTCGCGGTCGGCATATAGCTTGTCGGCATTGGCCGTGATGATTTGCAGGGCCGGTCTGCCTCTGGACTGATACGCTGCCACGGCTTTCTTGACCAGCGCATAAGCCTCGTCTGCTGTACCTTGCAATAATTTAAAGGCGGATGCCGCCCTGGTCAGGGCATGGGCCTTGTCTTCCAGGCTGATGGACGCATGTTTGGCCTGCTCTGCCATCTGGGCATTGCTCTGGGTGATTTCATCCAGATGGCGCAGGGCTTCAGAGATTTGCGACAGGCCATTGCTTTGTTCACTGGAAGCGACGGAAATCGCATTGATATTATTTGCCAGGTCGCGAATACCACCGACGATGTCAGTCAGTGTCATGTTGACATTGCTGATCTGATTCACGCCCTGATCCACCCTTTGTACAGAGTCATCAATCAAACGCCTGATCTGGCGGGCCGAGTCAGCACTGCGTTGTGCCAGGCTGCGTACCTCGCTGGCGACTACGGCAAAACCACGGCCATGCTCGCCCGCGCGCGAAGCTTCTACCGCTGCATTCAGGGCGAGGATATCGGTCTGGAAAGAAATGCCATCAATCAGGCTGACGATTTCCTGCACCTTGCGGGCGCTCTGGTGTATGCCATTCATGGACTCGACGGCGGCGCGCATGTCGTCACCCGTGGATTCTGTAATCAGGCGCAGGTTGGCTGCCAGGTTATCGACTGCCCTGGCACTGTCGGCATTCTTTTTGACAGTATCAGCCAGGTCATCGACACTGGCTGATGTTTCTTCCAGGCTTGATGCCTGTTGCTCAGTCCTGACAGTCAAGTCACTGATGTTCGTCGCCAGGCCCTCGCCCAGTTGCGCCACCATGCTGGCATTGCTACGTACATTCGCCACGAGTTTGGACAAATTGCCATTCATGGCTTCCAGCAAATTACCGGTTTTTGCCAGCTCATCCTTGCCTATGATGCGTATGTGATTGGTCAGGTCACCGGCAGCAACAGAATGTGCCGCACGCCCTACCTGATTCAGGGCAGACATGAAGCCACGGTAAAACCCCAGCGCCAGATAGCAACTGAGGATGACAATAAGGCCAGTGCCCAGGCTGACCAGGTTTTGATACAAGTCCATCTGGCTGCTGCGGTCTCTTAATATACCTGTCAGTTTGGCCTGCATCTGGGTTTGCAATGCCAGGGTTTTCTCTATGGCTTGCGTGCCTTGGGCAAAATAGGCACTGGCATCCCCACTGATGCTTTCTGCCAGCAGGTTTTTCCTGGCGAGTGTGGCAAAGGTCTGGGCTGCTTCGATCGCTGCCTGTTCTGCAGTGCTGACATCGACATCAGCCCGTTTCATCGCCTCATCAAGATCAGTCACCCCATTCATGGCTGCCTGCAAGGCATCAAGGCGCGAGATCACGCCCGCTTTTTCCGGGAACTCCATAGACCCTGTCTTGATATAACTGGCGCCCAGGCCGCGCAACAGCGCCACATGCTCTATCCATACAGGTAACTTGCGCAGGGAGATATCCAGCAAAAGAAAGTTGGCGCTCTGGGTATCTGTCAGCAAGCCGGTTTTTTCACTGAGCAAGGCAGAGAATTGCAGGCTTTGCCTGATCAGGCGGCTGTGCTGGACGACATTGTCTTTGACATTGGCGGCAATCTGGCCTGCAGCCAGTTGCTGCAGTTCATCAGCACTGGCTTTCCATGGGCCTTGCAGGCCCAGGTCGGCATGATTGAGCAAGAACTGGTCGAGCTGGGTCAGGCTATTTTTCAGCTCAGTCCGGGTTTTCGCCAGATCATCATCCAGCTTTTCTCCAGCAAGCTTGAGATTGACCTGACCACGGTGCTTTTGTGTCTGGATGATCACATTCATGACCAGACCATTTGCCTCCACACCGGCCAGGCCGTTGTGAGCATTGATGGCATTAGTCCGTATCTGGTTCAGGGAAAGGCTGGCAAAAAACAACAAAGGCAGTAGCAAAATAATAAATATACCCAGCAACTTGGTGCGCAAACTGAGTTTGCTCATCAAGACTGTACAGGGATACATGATCTTATCTATCAGTGTTGCTTTGGTACCGGACATGATTTTCCTTGCCTTTGTGGTCTGATGCAAAACTGCCCCTGCTGCGCAGTCCCTGTCTATCTTGCGGCTGCTTTTTATAAAACCTATTCTCCCAGATTCCAGTCATTGATACGATAGAAATCAAATGCATAAAAAGCAAAATTTTGATTGTATTCAGGCTGACCAGTACACTTTTGGAAAGTGTCAGTCATACTGTACTGGTCTCTTTGTGCAGCACTGTCCATTGGGACTGGCAATACAGCGTGTTAATGTGCGACCCATATCATGGTAGCTTGAACTTGCTCATCCCTTACAAAGTCGAGCTACACTAAAAAAGTATATGATTCACTCACAAGGTGATTCTGTTTTGTTGCGCACACCATTGCCCAAACGATAAAAAGCACGGAGACCCCATGAACGCACCGCTAAAAGCCGAGCAGCAGGCGCTGATCGACAACAATATTTCCCTCGACGATAAATTCACGCTGGAGCGCGGCCGCGCCTTCATGACCGGCACCCAGGCCCTGATACGCCTGATGATGTTGCAGCGCCAGGCCGATGAAAAAGCTGGCCTCAATACTGGCGGCTATATCAGCGGTTATCGCGGTTCACCGCTGGGTAATGTCGATCTGACTGCTGCCAAGGCAAAAAAACATCTGGCCAAACACCATGTCAAATTCCACCCCGGCGTGAATGAAGACCTGGCGGCTACGACAGTCTGGGGTACGCAACAGGTGAATATGTTCCCTGGTGCTAAATATGATGGCGTGTTTGCCATGTGGTATGGCAAAGGCCCTGGCGTAGATCGTTGTGGTGACGTGTTCAAACACGCGAATCTGGCAGGTACATCCAAACATGGTGGTGTACTGGTCGTGGCGGGTGATGACCACGCCGCCAAGTCTTCCACAGCAGCGCATCAGAGTGAACATATCCTCAAGGCCTGTGGTATTCCGGTGTTGTATCCATCTACCGTGCAAGAGTATCTGGACTATGGCCTGCATGGCATCGCCATGTCGCGCTATACCGGCCTGTGGGTGTCGATGAAATGCGTGACTGACATCGTTGAATCCGGTGCTGTGGTTGATATCGATCCAGACCGTGTGCAACCTGTCATTCCAGCAGATTTTGTCTTGCCCGCCGATGGCGTGAACATACGCACACCAGACCCGGTACTGGCGCAAGAAATCCGCATGAATAACTACAAATGGTATGCGGCGCTGGCCTATGCGCGTGCCAACAAGCTCAATAAAATTATCTGGGACAGCCCGGTTGCCAAGATAGGCATCATCACCGCCGGTAAATCCTATCTCGATACCCGTCAGGCCCTGGCCGACCTGGGCATCGATGAGCAAGTCGCCAAGGACATAGGCATACGCCTGTACAAGATAGGCCTGACCTGGCCGCTGGAATCCGAAGGCGTGCGCGAGTTCGCCACTGGCCTCGAAGAAATTCTGGTCGTTGAAGAAAAACGCCAGATCCTTGAATACGCCTTAAAAGAAGAACTGTACAACTGGGAAGACAAAGTACGCCCACGCGTAGTTGGCAAGTTCGACGATAGTGGTGAGTGGAGCAACCTGCATGGCTCCGGCCATGGTGAATGGTTGCTGCCAGCGACTTATGAACTGAACCCGGCACAGATCGCCCGTGCGATTGCTTCGCGCATCAGCCGCTACTTCGCTGGCCACCCGGTAGAGCAACGCGTGAAAGAACGTGTAGCCTATCTGGAAGCCAAGGAATCCATGCTGAATGTGATCTCCAAGCCTGATCCTAACAAGGACCGTGTACCGCATTTCTGCTCTGGCTGCCCGCACAATACATCTACCAAAGTACCTGAGGGCAGCCGTGCGCTGGCCGGTATCGGTTGTCACTACATGGTGACCTGGATGGACCGCGAAACCTCCACCTTCACCCACATGGGTGCAGAAGGCGTGACCTGGGTAGGCCAGGCACCATTCACAACTGAGAACCATGTATTCTGTAATCTGGGTGATGGTACTTACTATCACTCGGGTTTGCTGGCGATACGCGCTGCGGTATCTGGTGAAGTCAATATCACTTACAAGATACTGTTCAATGATGCTGTCGCCATGACAGGTGGACAAGAATTCGATGGTCCGCTGGACCCTGGCATGATCTCGCGCCAGATCGCCGCTGAAGGTGTCGGCCCTATCATCGTCGTCACTGACGAGCCAGAAAAATATGGCGCGAATTATCCATGGGCTGCCGGTGTCACCGTGCGCCACCGTAGCGAGCTTGATGCCGTGCAACGCGAATTGCGCGTTGCCAAGGGCGTCTCTGCGATGATTTACGACCAGACCTGCGCGTCTGAAAAACGCCGCCGCAGGAAAAAGATAGACAAGGATGGCAAACCTGGCTTCCCTGACCCTGCCAAACGTGCAGTCATCAATGAGGCAGTGTGTGAAGGCTGTGGCGATTGCTCAGTGCAATCCAACTGCCTGTCAGTCGAGCCGCTGGAAACCGAATTCGGTCGCAAGCGCCAGATCAACCAGTCTTCCTGCAACAAGGATTTTTCCTGCGTCACAGGTTTCTGCCCCAGCTTTGTTACCGTCGAAGGCGGCAAACTCAAGAAACCGGCAAAAACCAAGATAGAACCAGGCAATGCACTCGACGTGAATGCACTGCCTTATCCAGCCCTGCCTGATACCAAAACACCTTTCGGTGTACTGGTGACCGGTGTAGGAGGTACCGGCGTCATCACCATCGGCCAGATCATGGCGATGGCTGCGCATTTGCAGGGCAAAGCCTGTTCCGTGCTGGACATGACAGGTCTGGCACAAAAAGGTGGCGCGGTCATGTCACATGTGCGACTGGCTGACCATGCGGATGACATACAATCAACACGCGTAGGTACAGGCATGGCTGATCTGGTCATAGGCTGTGACCTGATCGTGACGGCAGGCAAGGATGCGCTGTCGCGTATGGGGGAGGGCCGTACCCATGCCGCTATCAATGCGAATGGTTCGCCTACATCCACTTTCATCAAGAATCCTAACTGGCAATTCCCGGCTGAATCGGCCGAAGGCGATATCCGCAAAGCCTGCGGTGCCGACCGCGTTGATCTGATCGATGCCGCCTCAATAGCCACGGCCTTGATGGGTGACAATATCGCCACCAATATGTTCATCCTCGGCTATTCCTGGCAAAAAGGCTGGGTACCGCTGGAAGAAGTCGCCCTGATGCGTGCGATTGAACTCAATGGTGTATCGATAGATTTCAACAAGCAGGCATTCAACTGGGGCCGCCTGGCTGCACATGATCTGGCAGCCGTGCAACGCCTGGTGACACCAGCTCAAGTCATAGAACTGAAACGTGCGCCTACACTGGATGACACCATCAACAAGCGCGTGGCATTTTTGACGGATTATCAGGATGCCGCTTACGCCAGCCAGTACAGCGAATTTGTGGCGCAAGTCAAAACAGCAGAAAGCAAACTCGTCGATGGCAACAAGCCTTTGCGCCTGACAGAAGCGGTGGCGAAATACCTGTTCAAACTGATGGCCTACAAAGATGAATATGAAGTCGCACGTCTGTACACTGACGGCAAGTTCCAAAAGAAAATTGCCGACATGTTTGAAGGCGACTATGCGATCAACTTCCACCTCGCACCGCCATTACTGGCCAAGCGTGACGACAAGGGCCACCTGATCAAGCAACAGTTTGGTCCATGGATGATGAAAGCTTTTGGCGTACTGGCCAAGTTCAAGTCCCTGCGTGGCGGCACATTTGATATTTTCGGTTACACCGAAGAGCGCAGGATGGAACGCGCCTTACCGGTCGAGTATAAACAAACCCTGAACAAATTGCTGCCTTCGCTGAATGCAGATAATTTGTCCAAGGCAGTAGCGATAGCCAGCATCCCAGAAGACATACGCGGTTATGGTCATGTCAAGGAAAGGCATTTCAAAGCCGCCAAGGCCAAGGAAGCAACACTGATTGCAGAGTTTAATACTGCACAGTCTGCGCAAAAAGCTGCCTGATATTTTTCATTTCAGGTCTCGGCAAGATAAAACAGGTCGCCTTCGAGCGACCTGTTTTGTTTGTTAGCCTGGTTTTAAAAACCGTAATAGCAAATCCTTGCTTCTATTCGCCAGTAGTCAATATTATTTATCGCTAAGGCGAATCTGTTTGATCACAATTTCCTGCACGGGCATATGTTCATATAAGCCACGTACTTCAACTGCGGTTTGAGCTATCTGATCTGCGACAGTCATACCTTCAACTACACGGCCAAATACAGCATAGCCGCTGATCTCAGTGCCCGCAGGAGCAAGCTGTGGGCCAGCCTGGGTAGGCACCATGGTTTCTTTTTCGTAACGGTAATAGTTAAGAAATTGATTGTCTTTTAGATTGATAAAGAAACCTGTGGGTGCTAACTCATTATTGCCTACCCTGGCTCTGGTCATCGCTATCGTACCGCGCTGGTTTTTGAGTCCATTCTTTACTTCAGGCAAGAACACTGGTAAAGAAAAGTCTGGTCGTAGTGCTTCATTTCTTTCGCCCGGGGTCGCCTTCATCAATTCTCCGCCTTGTATCACAAAATCTTTTACGGCGCGATGAACGATACTGTTTCTGTATATTCCTGCCTGAACGTACTTGATAAAAGCAGCAACTGTTTTTGGCGACTGCCTTGCATTCAATTCTATTTTGATGTTTCCTTCAGATGTTTCGATGATAGCGTAACGAGACTGGGCAACTGCACTTGTTGCTGTAAAGAGAAAAAGAGTCAGGCACAAGAATCTTTTGATCATGATTTCAACATCCCTGTGACTGGAATACTGAAACGCGCTTCATTATTTTTGTCCCATCATTCGTCTTTTTCCACTGATTGTACATGCCATTATTATAGTGAGGCTGCCAGCTCATGGAGATGGACAAGATGCCGCTGTCATCGAGGTCTCCGGCAGTCACGGAGATGGGCCCATCCATGATCGTATTGGTTACCAATAAGACCTGGCGTCGACCCTTGTGATAAAGGTTGATGACCAGACTGCGGGGACATCCTCCATAGGCACCGAAGTATAATTGTGAAATATAAGTGGGGCCGCCGACTTCACCACAGAATGTGGGCAGCACTTCAACCAGCAGGCGATATTTCTCTTCTTCAAAGCTGAATACCAGATCGCGTTTGATTTCTGCTTTTGCTGGCTCCAGTGAGATATTGGGAGCTTCATTACTATTGGTATTCGCATTTTCACTGGCGGGATCGCTAACTAACAATAAGTTAGAGACAGTCATGGCACCAGATTTTGCCATTTTGCGCGTCTTCTCCTGTCCAGAAGCCGTGACCGTTGCTTGTGGTAAGGTGTAAACTGGGTAAGGCTTTGGTGAATTCAGCACTTGTGATTCCTGATAATCTGCCTCACCGACACCGGAAGAAAATCCCATATCAGGCTTGTCGCTATCAATAGTGATGCCAAGCACAGTGTATTGCCAGTTGGTGTTGCTGATAGAAATAATGTAGTCGGTTTCACCCGTGATCAAAGTTCTCTGTATCAAAAAGTCAGGTAACCCATCGCCATTGATATCGCCGTACCACAGGAGTTTCTGCTCACTAAAAATCATGCCCGGCGCGCGATCCAGTATGATGCTGTCAGGTTTACCGGGAACACTCATCAGTAGTTGCATGGACCCTGGCAAGATTTTTGCATCGGCGCTCTTTTGATAAACAGCACGCAGCTCCAGTTTTTTTGCGTCAAGGCTGACGGTTTTTTTCCAGTCTTCTCTGATGGTTTCTTTTATTGTTGTCCCACTTTTGCAAAACGAGCTTGTTTTTTGGAATGATGTAGTGCCTAAGCCTTTAAGTACGAATAAAGCGGATTCAGGAACGATAGGTTCTATGAGAAAGTTTTTTGCATCTTGTCTGTCCCAGTTAAATGGCAACGACTTCTTGCGGAAACCCTGGAACGGGCTGCAGGATAATTTTTCATCATCCCACATTAAAACTTGCCAGGATTTGATACTGCCTTTTTCAGCACCAAAATAAGTTTTGCCATGCTCTTCTAACGTGGTATTTTCTACTTCTTGCATACCTAAAGGTATGCTTTCTATGGCTTGCGCAGATACAGTCTGGTGCAAGCTGCCAAACAACAGGCTGAAAATCAAAATACCAGAAAAACTTGTCATGCTCTTACCTGCATAAAATGAAAATGTGGACGAATCGCTGATGTGAGTGAAATACAATTATCCATACATTCTGTGAGAAGAACCATGCGCGCAAAAATTTCTTTTTTTGCGCCTTGCCTTACAATGCTGCTTTCATCCAATTTCCTGCCACCAATATGCAAGCACGTCCTTTCATCGCTATTGCCGCCATTCTCATGTTCACAGGCGTGGCTGCCGGTGCCTTTGGTGCACATGGCCTGAAGCAAATGCTGAGTGCCGACATGCTGGCTATCTGGCAAACGGCAGTGACTTACCAGATGGTGCATGGCCTGGGCATGCTGGCGCTGGGCATCATGTTGCAGCAACAGGATAATGCCCTGTTGCGCAAAGCTGCCTGGGCGATGCTGGCAGGGGTCATTATTTTCAGTGGCAGCCTGTATGCGCTGGCATTGACTGGCGTACGCATATTGGGGGCGATTACACCCATAGGTGGGGTGGCATTCCTGACTGGATGGGCGATGCTGGCCTGGGCGGCAATCCGTCGCTAAGCCAAAGTCAAGTCATCACTGGCGTGTCTGACCAGTTGATCTGTTCAAACAGGGTTTGCAGTTTCGCCGTGCGCGCCGGATTGATCATGCGCATATAGGCCAGCTTGCCTGCCAGATGAGCGCGAAAATCGGCATGTCCTTCGCGATTTTGTGAAGCTGGATTACTGCGCAGGCAATTAGTCAGTATCGCTTTCAGGGTATCGTAATCTTTTCGTTTGATATTGCAGTGGTTGTTGACGACGATGCCGGTGACTTGCTGTCTGGTTGAGGCCCGCATGATGCGGGTCTTTTTGTAATTTAATACAAAACCTTCTTCCAGCACGATGGCAGCCACCTGTGGGATAAAACGCCGCAGGCTTTGCTCAAATTCTTCATCACCAGAAAATGTCAGGTCATCTGCATAGCGACTATAACGGGCCTGCATATTGTCTGCCAAGGCCTGCAGGCGCATGTCGAGACGGTAGGCACATAGATTGGCGAGGGCAGGGGAGGTTGGCGCACCTTGTGGCAGATGTGGACTGCGCAATAGATGAGCAGAGCTGACTGGAGCAAATGGGCAGCGGGTTTTGTCTTTGACGATAGCTGTGGGCGTGCGGTTGCTGCATAGCCGTGCCAGCGTACCCGCTACTTTTTCTGGATAGCCCAGTTTGGCGAACAGGGCATGCAGGCGTGAACCTGGAATGCTCGTAAAAAAATCCTTCAAATCCAGCCTGACCACAACGCGCTTCCCCGTGTGTTGTGCCGCATGGCTGATGCTCGAACGGCCTTGCTGAAATGCCTGCGCCGCTGCATGTGGCGGCACCCGGTTCAATAGTTGTTGCAGGATTTTGCTTTGTATATTGCGCAGGCGTGACTTGGGTACTTCCAGCAAACGCCAGCCGCCCTTTGCTTTTTCCAGCCAGCGATAATGATAGTGTCCGAGTTGCGGGGTTGCTTGCGCATCCTGTCGCCATTGATCGGCAAACCAGGCGAGTTCATTGACAGTCAGGTTCAGGTGTCTGGCCAGATCAGCGGAGTTATTGAATTCAGGTAAAACCAGGGCTTGCAGCCATGCTGGTTTTTCAGGGGCGATCGCTGGCTGCAGACAATACTGTTTGATTTGCGGTTTTTCCCCGTTACGCCAGGCATTGTCGTAACCATGGTCATCCAGTATCAATGCAGCCATTTCATGGCGGCTGTAATGATAAAAATGCGGGCCAGTATGTTGTACAATTTTTTGAGATAGCGATGGTATCCACGGCCATTTCCTGCCCAATACCCAGCTCATGTTTTTCATCAGGGCGATATGGCTGCATTCACCTGCCAGTAAGGCGTCGGCAATGGCTAAGGCGACCTGTTTGGGAATGTCCATGAGTAAAGGCAGTGGCGTATGATCGTCGGCAGCGGGGCGGCGGAGAGCCTGCAACCAGTCTCGTCAAGTGTGAGCTGTCCTGCATGGAATGCAGGCAGGTTCACGCGATGAAATACCAGGTAAATTTATCCCGCGGGGTAACCCCGCAGAGGCACTATGGACTTGCGTCTGAGCGCCAGCTTGCAGGGTCCGCCGCAATGCGAAGATAGAGCATGCAATCGTAGCTGTCAATCCACGAACTGCATCTAAAGCGATTACTCGCTGTATTTTTCTACTGCTCTTTGATAAGCGGGACGCGCCGCAACCATATCAACAAAGCGCGTCAGGTTGGGGAAGGCTTCACGGCCAGCACCGCGCACTGCTGACTGTACGGCGAAAGACAATTGTATGTCTGCGCCCGTCAGGCTGTCGCCAACGAAGTAATCACGGCCTTCCAGTTCCAGGTTCAGGTAACTGAAATGGTTTGCCACTTCGCTGCTGATACGGGGATGCAGCGGTGCACCGGCGTCACCCAGGCGACCTACATACAGCTTCAGCAACAGCGGCAACATGGCTGAACCTTCAGCATAGTGCAGGAACTGCACATAGCGGTTGTAGTCAGTCGTGCCCACGGCAGGGGCCAGGCGGCCGTTACCATAAGTGCGTATCAGGTAATCGATGATGGCACCAGACTCAATCAGTGTCTGGTCTTTGTCACGGATGACAGGGGCTTTGCCCAGCGGGTGTATCTTTTGCAGCTCAGGCGGTGCCAGACGTGTCTTGGGATTACGGTCGTAAGAGATGACGGTGTAATCCAGCCCCAGTTCTTCGAGCAACCAGGTAATGCGGCGTGAGCGTGATTCTTTTAAATGGTGGACTTCTATCATGGCAGCCTCGCGGTGTGGGGAAATGAAAAAATCGGAAAAACCTATTATGCCCAGTTTTGACAAAGCCTGCGCCGACACTTTTTAATTCGCTAGAGTGGCCGCTCTAGACTTTCTTCAGAGAATCGTCGCCAGCGTCATATCCCTGACATAAGGCAGCCCTACTATCTCTCATTTTCCAGGGGAGTAGCCAGATGCAAAACGATCAGAAGAAAAATTCAAAAGCGCCAGCAAATATCGCCAGACGCGGCTTTGTCATCAAGATGTCTTCCGTTGCTGCTGTCATGGCATCTGGCGGCGTATTGACTGCCTGCGGTGGCTCCTCTCCAGAGCTGAATGGCGAGATGGCTGCCTTTAATTATGGCGTTGCCAGCGGCGACCCTCTGGCAGACCGCGTGATCTTGTGGACGCATGCAAAGATATCGACAGATGCCAGTGTTGATCTGACCTGGCAAATGGCAGCGGATGCCAGTTTTTCCAGCGTGCTGTTCTCGGGCAGAACGACAGCAAGTGCAGCCACAGGTTTTACCGCCAAGGTTGATGCGACTGGCCTGTCTGCCAATACAGAATACTACTATCGTTTCGTCGCCCCCAATAATAGCGTTTCGGCCGTAGGCCGCACCCGCACGCTGCCAGTTGGCAATGTCGATCAGGTCAAGCTGGCGGTGTTCTCTTGCAGTGATTATCCTGCCGGTTATTTCAATGCTTATGACAGCGCAATCTCTTCCGGTGCGCAGTTCGCCCTGCATCTGGGTGATTATATTTATGAATACAAGGATGGTGTTTATCCACCAGTTGCATCGCAAGTTGCAGGCCGTGTTTCTGCGCCCGCCAGCGAGATTGTCACCGTCGCTGATTACCGCGCACGCCATGCCCTGCACAAGGCTGATCCTTACCTCAAAGCCCTGCATGCACGCATGCCCATGATCGCCATCTGGGATGATCATGAGTTTGCCAATAATGCCTGGATGGATAGTGCAGAAAATCATAATCCAGCTACCCAGGGCACATGGGCAGCACGCAAGGCAGCTGCCTGCCAGGTTTATCATGAATGGATGCCGATACGCACACCGGATACCAGCAATCTGCTGAAGATCTACCGCTCGTTTGACTTTGGCAATCTGTTGTCGCTGCACATGCTTGATACCCGCATGATAGGCCGTGAACAGGCGCCAGACCGCATGCTGGATGCGCAAGGCCGTGATGTGGCTGATCCCAAGTTCCTGCCCTACGCTTTCAACAAGAACAAGCAATTGCTGGGCACCACGCAGCAAGCCTGGCTGGATACGCAAATGACATCGTCCAAGGCGACCTGGCAGGTACTGGGTAACCAGACTGTCATGGGCCGCGTGCAGTTGCCGGCATCGACACTGGTTTCCAATCTGAGCGCAGACTCAGTGACTGCTTACCTGACTGCCAAGGCAACGCCGGCAGCAGCGCAGACACAGACGCAAAAAGATTTGCTGGACCCGTTGAAGAATCCCAAAATATCCTACAACTTCGATAACTGGGAAGGTTATCCGAATGCCCGCGATGCCGTCTTTAATTCCGCTGCGAAACTGAAAACGGCAGGCAAAAAATTCCTGGTTTTGTCAGGCGATAGCCACAATGCCTGGTTCAACAAACTGACACTGACTGATGGTACGCAGGTGGGTGCAGAATTTGCTGGCATGTCGGTCACCTCATCCGGTTTTGAAGGCGTATTCCCTCCCTCAGTAGTGCCGCCTGCGACACTCGCAGGCACCATCAAGGCACTGGTTGATGACATCACTTATATCGACACCTACCGTCGCGGCTATATGCTTATTACCGTGACACCGGCGCAGGCCAAGGGTGAGTACGTATATGTCAGCACCGTCACCAGTTCCAGCTATACCACCAGTGTGGATACTTTCACTTACGCTGGTTAAGCAAGGCTGAACAGGAATAAGGGAGGTCAGCGTATGCTGGCTTTCCTATTACTTTCAAACCTTGTGCTCCATCGCCAGCACCTCTTCATTTGAATCAGTCTCGACAGCCACAAATCCCAGATGGCGGTACAAATGCAGCGCCCCTTCATTATTACGGTACACCCGCAAACTGAGTACAGGTGAGCCAGTCTCAGCTATGGCATGCCGCATCAATTGCTCACACAATAGCCTGCCATAACCCAAACCGCGTGCTGCAGGGGAAACGATGATACGGCCCAGGTGCGTGCGGCGCTCGTCCCGTTGCCAGAATTGGGCAAATCCGACCACATCATTGTTCACATCAATCAGAACCAGGTCTTGCGCCTGTGGCTTTGCCAGCAAGGCTGGCAAGTCAGCACTGGCAAATGGAAAGGGTAACTGCGGGCCCGCCCAGCGGGTACAGGCCTGTATATTGTTTATCCAGGTGGCGATGACTGCATAATCATCCGGGAGGGCGCTGCGTAAAAGTGGCGACATGTTCATAGAGGATTGGGGGTATGCTTTTTTTAAAAAAAACAGCTATGCTCAAGTAAACGGTATTTATTTTACAATTTAACCGTAGACGAAGTGCAATGAGATAAAGATAATCCGCACGTGGTTTGTATATGCTTAGCTCTGTTCAGAATCAGGTATTCGTCTAAATGTCTTGATAAACGCCTTGATTAACCCACTCGAAAATCATCTATGTCAAACGCGCTTGCTGGTAATAACGGACAATTCAATCCGGCTAATTTTCAAAAATTGAAAACGGTGGGACGTTGGGCGCTGAGAATCTTCCTGGCTATCCTATTGATTATTGTATTGCTAGTGGTGGCACTTGCCATCATCAACTGGAAAGACGAAGCCTTGAATCCAGAAGCGCAAGCTTTTCTGCATGACCAGCAATACCGTGTGCCCGATGCGCAGAATGGTTTTTATATCATGGAGGCAATGAATGCTCCTTTGGGTAGCGATCTACTAAAAACTGGTATAGAGAGTATCAAGGCTGAACAGGCTCTGTACCAAAAAGATAAAGCCGCTTATGAAAGCCAGCACCATCCCGAGCACAGGGGAGAATATGTAAAGTTTAGCTGGAACAATAATCGCTGCAGGAAAACCATACAAAACTGCGTGAAGCTGGATTTGGAGAAACGCGCTGAACTAACTACGCAAATAACCAATAATCTGTTGCTGGCAGAGCGTTATGCATTGATGCGAAAAATGGGGAATTATGAAGAACATCTCATACCGTCTTTCAATGCAAAATTACCAGCCTACATCAACTTAAGCCATGCAATAGATTTGTTATTGACGCAAGCCAGTTTTGATGTCGCAGACGGCAAACTGGATGCCGGTTTGCAACTGCTGGAAAGCAATGACTCTTATCTCAGGTTGATGTTGAAAAACAGTTCCAGCCTGATTTCTAAAATGGTGCTGCAGGCGGCGATACGCAAGCAGGCGCGTACAGTAAGTGAACTGTTGGTGGTGTATCCGGCGCTGCTGGAACAATATGCAGAACGTATCACCAGTCTGGTGCGACCCATGACTGAGGACGAGAAGAGTCTTGAGCGCCCGTACTTGTATGAGGCTGGAGTACAGGTGAATTTTTCCCAGCATTTGCGTGCCAGCCTGGCGTTGACGAAAGATAAATCAGATAATCCTCCTTGGCCTTTGAATTTGCCGGGTGAACTCACTTTCCAGCCGAATGCAACATCCAATATGGTTGCCAGGAACTGGGCATTGATTATCGCCGAGGCAAAAAATCCATCTTCTGGTGCGAGCGACACAAAAAATCGTTTAATCAGCTTGAATCAAGAGTTAAGCGGTAGCGGTATTACTTACTACCTCAATCATGCCTATAACCCTGCAGGAAAAATGCTGATGCAAATAGGTGTGCCAGATTATGCTGGAACCTATATTGATAGAAGCAGAGATACCGACGCCTATTTACGCATGGTCAGTTTACAAGCCGATATCTTGCTTAAAAAAATTCCTGATGCCGACATACCAGCATACCTTGCCAGCGCACCAGCAGCATTGCGTAACCCTTATGATGGCTCGGCCATGGAGTGGGACGAGAAAGCCGGACAATTGAAATTTACTGGTCATGAAAATGCCAATAGTAATCTGGACGGGGGCAAGTTGAATATCGTCGTTCTGCGTTAGAGTTCTCTACTAAATGCAGAGCGCATCTTCAGTAATTCACCGCAAACGATGTTGGTTTACAATGCCCCTCATCCCTTATAGATGAAATGTTTGCGTATGTGTTTTGACCCAAGCTATCCACTACTCAGCTTGCTTGAATTTTCATGTCAAGCCTAGTTGTCGCTATTGTCTTGTTCGCCGCCTTCCTGCATGCCGCCTGGAATGCAGCGATCAAGGTTGGCACCAACAAATACTTTAATACAGTATTGGTGACCTCTGGTGCCGGTCTAGTTTGTGCAATTGTTTTGCCCTTTGTGCGCCAGCCTGCATTTGAAAGCTGGGTATTCATGCTGGCTTCGGTGGTCTTGCAAGTGGCGTACTTTTATTTGCTGGCCGCAACCTACCGGCATGGCGACATGAGCCAGGCTTATCCTCTGATGCGTGGCACTGCACCGCTGCTGGTGGCCCTGGTCAGTGCCAGTGTGATTGGTGAAGCTGTACCCACCTTGCGCTGGCTGGGCTTGGGCATGCTGGTGCTGGGCATACTGGGCTTAAGTCTGTCTGGCCAGACCAGCAATGGGGACAAATCCCAGGCACTGGCAAGCCGTGGTTTTGCCTTGCTGAACGCCTGTTTCATTGCCGGATATACCGTTGTTGATGGCATAGGTGTACGCAAGTCTGGTGCACCAGCGGCCTATACCATGTGGATTTTTTTGCTGACTGCATTGGTATTACTGACTATTGTCATGCTCAGGGACAGGCAGGTATTTTTTGCTTACATCAGGGGTAAATATTTTCTCGGGGTGGCTGGTGGCACTGCTTCAGTCGCTTCGTATGGGCTGGCATTGTGGGCCATGACCCTGGCACCTGTGGCCGCCATTGCTGCCCTGCGTGAAACCTCGATACTTTTTGCCACAGCGATTGCGGCCTGGGTTTTGCATGAAAAAATCCCAGCCCGGCGGCTGACGGCTATTTTGCTGGCGGTAGCGGGTGCCATCGTCATCCGCTATACCTGACAGAGACCTACTCTTTGATTGCCTCAACACTGAATGACAAAGTCACTTCATCGCTGACAAAGGGGACATAGCGGCCTACTCCATAATCGCTGCGCAGTATTTTGGTGTAACCGTTCGCGCCGCAGGCACGCTTGAGGTAGATGATCATGAAGCGGCAATCAAACTGGGTGATATCTACCGTTACCTTGCGGGTGACGTCCTTGATGGTCAGGTCACCTTCTACCTGCACCAGTTTGTCTTCATTAAAGACCAGCTTGTTCGACTGAAAAAAGATTTTTGGGTATTTCTCTGCATTGAAAAAACTGGCCGAGCGCAGGATATTATTGAATGTATCTGAACCGGTATTGATGGAGTCTGCCTCTATGGCAATCTGCAGGCTACCGGTCTTGTTCTCCATGTCCAGTTCTATGCTGCCGCTATTCTTGTCGAAACGGCCGCGCTGCAAGGACAGGCCCCAGTGCTTGTATTCAAAATTGCTGTATGTGTGTTCCTGATCAACGATGTATTTGTCTGCGGCATATCCGCTCATGCCAGTACAGCACAATAGCAGCAGCAGGCATTTTCTGAACATGGCGGTTCCCAGAAAAAAGGCGGTAACAGCTATCATAAGCTGTTACCGCCAGACTTGCCAGTTGCGCTTAGTGCATTAAGATTTGACGAACTTCAGTGTCATCCTGTCGCTTTCGCCTATTGCTTCATACTGAGCTTTGTCTTTCTCCTTGTTTGCATAGGTAGGTGGCAAAGCCCAGACGCCGTTTTCATGTTCGGCATTGTCTTTAGGGTTGGCATTGACTTCAGATTTCCCCGCCAGTTTAAAGCCCACGCTTTCAGCCAGTTTGATGACATAGCTTTCATGCACATAACCAGTGCTGGCTTTTGCATCCTGGGTTTTGCTGGCTGGCAGGCGATGTTCTACCACGCCAAATACACCACCTGGTTTCAGGCTGTCATAGGCGCTCTGGAACAAGGCTTTCATGGCAGGTTCGCCATTGTCTATCCAGTTATGGATATTTCTAAACGTCAGCACCATATCGACTGTACCCCTGGCAGCATAATCAAGCTTGGCTGGCGGAGAGAAAACACCCATTTGTACCTTGCCATACACTGCCGGTGTAGCATCCAGTTTTTGCTTGAAGTTGGCGGCGCCCTTGCTGGCGGCTGGATCATTCAGGGCGACGATCATCTTGCCATTGTCGCGCAAATACGGTGCCAGAATTTCTGTGTACCAGCCACCACCAGGCGACAGTTCAACCACGGTCATGTTTGGTTTGATGCCAAAGAAAGTCAGGGTTTCATACGGGTGACGCGCACTGTCACGTACGGCATTGGCTGGCGTGCGTTGTTGTCCGGCGATGGCAGCCTTCAAGGCATCATCGGCCAGCGCTGCCTGGCTGGATGCCAGACCTGTGATCAGGCTCATGGCGAGCAGAAATTGTTTCATACAAAGTCTCCTGAGGAAAAGTGTTGTGACCGCCACGCCGGATAAACGTTCCGTGGCGTAGCAATTGTTCATCGTGCAGCGCATCATAAGCGGTTTTCAAGAAGCTGCGGTAAATGTCATGGAGATGTAAAAAAGAAAACAGAATGCAGGGTATAATCATGCATGTATTTCCTCACTAAGTGTTTCATGAAAAAATCTCTCCTCCTGGTATTGCCCCTGTTGTTTCCTATTTTATCTTCAGCACAAACACCCGTATTTCGTTGCGAAGTTGATGGCCGTGTTGTCTGGTCAGACAATCCATGCAAAAGCAAGGGCAAGGTAGTGACCGTCAAACCCCTGAAAACCCAGCCAGCAAAAAACGATAACGCACCCAAGCCACAGCCTAAATAAGTTTCCTTTTCAGGAACTTCGCTCATTAGTGATAGTCTCAAGGCAACAATTATTAAGGAGACTATGATGAAAAATCCGATTTCCCGCCGCTACATCCTGGGTGCCTTGCTGGCGTTGGCCAGCCTGCCTGCTGCCGCTGACTGGTCAGATGGCTGGTTCAAAGGAAAGGCCGTAGAAGGTTCAGGCAATATCCAGAAACAAGACCGTGCCGTCACTGGTTTCTCTGGCATAGACCTGGCTTTGCCTGCCAGACTGGAATTGCGCCAGGGCGATAAAGAAGGCGTGCAGGTAGAGACTGACGACAATCTGCAGTCGCTGGTAGAAACCGTGGTTGAAAGCGGTCACCTGAAAATCCGCAATGCCGAAAAAAACAGTTACCCTAAAACCAGGACCATGAATATCGTGGTCTATTGCAAGAATCTGGATAAGATCGCCGTCGGTGGTTCAGGTAAAGTCTGGACCGACAAACTGACCAGCAAAGAATTGCAGACCAAGATAGGCGGTTCAGGTGATGTACAGATTAAGACCTTGCAGGCAGACAGCCTGAGTGTGGTCATAGGCGGCAGTGGCAATTTTGTCGCTGCTGGCACTGTCAATGACGTGGCTGGCACGATTGGTGGTTCTGGTGATATAAAAGCGGGCAGGCTGGAAGCACGCAACGTCAAAATCAAGATAGGCGGTTCAGGCACAGCCCAGGTCTGGGCCAAGGACAAGCTGGATGTCAGCATAGGCGGCTCTGGTGACGTCAGTTATTATGGCGATCCAAAAATCAGTAAATAAATAAGGTAATCCCCCGGCTCTGCCGGGGGACTCCTCAAGGTTTGACCTATACGGCGGTCGGTTTGAAACTTCTATCTCTACCAAAAGAAGGAGTTTCAAGATGAAAGAGTATCAAAGTTT
>NZ_JBMPPK010000024.1:0-111887 GCF_049339405.1 Undibacterium sp. Tian12W | reverse complement strand
CGTCAATACGGCACGGTCATCCGTCGGCTTGCGTCCTGCATATTGTCTATGGCGAGACGCTCTCTTCGGTAACAAAGGCTCGATTCTGCTCCACAGTTGGTCATCTATCAGTTCTTTTGGCATCGCTTTCCACCCTGACAAAACAAGATAGAAAGTTAACACTACTCATGAAAAGTTAACAGCACTTTTTTTCAGTCGTTTTAATTTCGCAACAGCCTCTTAGATTGCAGGTGGAATGCAATCTGCCAGGCGGCGGGCGCTGGTAGAAGCGAGTTCGGCGTCTTCTGCTTCTACCATCACACGTACCAAAGGCTCGGTGCCGGATGCTCGTATCAATACCCTGCCCCGGTCTCCGAGTTCAGCCTCGACCTTTTGCTTTTCTGCAACCAGCTTTTCATTTTTTTGCCAGTCGAAACCGGCTGGCACTTTGATGTTCAATAAGGTTTGCGGGAACAGTTGCAGATCATCGAAGCAGGCATCAAGGCTCTTGCCGTTGCGCCTCAAAGCCGACAATACCTGCAGTGCCGAGACGATGCCGTCGCCGGTAGTATGTTTATCCAGGCACAGGAGATGACCAGAACCTTCACCGCCTAGCAACCAGCCACGTTCCTGCATTTGCTCCAACACGTAACGGTCGCCGACTTTGGCACGGGCGAAACCCACACCGAGTTTTTTAAACGCAACTTCAACTGCCATGTTCGTCATCAAGGTGCCGACCACGCCCTCAATCTTGCCTATCGCCATGCGGTCCAGCACCATCAGGTACAAGAGCTGGTCACCGTTATAAATCTTGCCGTGTTTATCTACCATCAGGAGGCGGTCAGCATCGCCATCTAGGGCGATACCCAGATCAGCATGATTGGCGCGCACTGCCAGTGACAAGGCATCTGGTGAAGTAGCGCCAACCTTGTCATTGATATTCAAGCCATTCGGTTGATTACCTATGGCGATAACGTCTGCACCCAGTTCATGGAAAACATGCGGGGCGATGTCATAAGCTGCACCATGAGCGCAATCGATAACGATCTTCAGGCCACGTAAATCCAGCTCTGCCGGGAAGGTGCTTTTACAGAATTCTATATAGCGACCATTCGCATCACTCAGACGACGGGCTTTACCAAGTTTCTCAGAGCTCACGCATTGCATGGGGCGTTCGAGCTCAGCTTCGATAGCCAGTTCAACTTCATCAGCCAGCTTGTTGCCGTTGGCCGAGAAAAATTTGATGCCATTGTCATCAAACGGATTATGCGAAGCCGAGATAACGACACCTGCCGACAAACGCAATGCCCGCGTCAGGTAAGCTACTGCGGGTGTTGGTGCCGGGCCAGACAGCATGACATCGACACCTGCGGCGGCAAAGCCGGCCTCCAGCGACGCTTCCAGCAAATAACCTGAGATACGGGTGTCTTTGCCGATCAGGACTGTGGGGCGAGCATCGCCAGTGACATTGGCTTGCGCCAGCACTTTACCTGCCGCATAGCCCAGGCGCATGACGAAATCAGGCGTGATCGGTGCGACACCCACTTTGCCACGTATGCCATCTGTACCAAAATATTTTCTGCTCATATTCTTCCTGCTCATCAAGGGGATAATGCATCCCAGATTTTGTATGCATCGACAGTTTCTGCAACGTCATGCACACGGATAATGTTTGCGCCCATCTGCTTTGCGAGCAGGGCTGCTGCGATACTGCCTGCCATGCGTTCAGGTGCTGCTCTGCCAGTCAAGCCACCGATCATGGATTTGCGGGATACCCCGACCAACACAGGCAAGCCCAGCTCTTGCTGGAATTGCGGCAAGTGCTTGAACATGGCTGTATTATGTTCCAGAGTTTTGCCAAAGCCAAAACCAGGATCAAGACAAATACGATTGGCTTCTATGCCAGCATCTGTCAATGCTGTCAGTCTATCGCGCAAAAATGTCTTCACGTCCTGATTGACGTCTATATATTCGGGACTGACTTGCATGTCTTCTGGCGTGTTCTGCATATGCATGACGCATAAGGCAGCTTCTGCATTTTGTACGGCGGCGATAGACTCAGGCGAACGGAAGCCCTGGATATCATTGATCATATCGACGCCCGCAATCAGCGCTTCGCGCATGACCTGAGGCTTGTAAGTGTCTATGGACAAGGGCTTGCCGCAGTCACGCAAGGCATAGATGACAGGCATAACGCGGCTCAACTCTTCATCCAGCGGTAAAGGAGCAGAGCCAGGGCGGCTTGATTCACCGCCGATATCGATGATATCAACACCGTCTTCTATCATCTGTTCAGCATGGGCAATGGCGCTTTCCAGGTTCAGGTATTTACCACCATCAGAAAAAGAGTCAGGCGTGATGTTGAGCACACCCATGACCAGGGTTCTGGACTGGGCTCCACTTAAGGGATAGCGGAAACGGCCACATTGGAAATATTTCATTTTTTAAAAAGACTAAGGGTGAGGAATAACCCCCACCCTTGTACAAGAAATTCAAAAATTAATTGTGTGTTTTTTGTACGTCAGCTCAGGCTGGCGCTGTCGCACTAGGAGATACGCCACCAGAAGACTTGTCGGATGGAGAGCGGTTAATCGCCTGACTTTGTTTTGGCGGACGTGGGTCAACACCATTCATGATGTCACTGACCTGATCTGCATCGATGGTTTCCCAATCCAGCAAGGCCTTGGTCATGATTTCAACTTTGTCACGATTCTCTTCCAAAAGTCTGCGTGCCAAAGCATATTGCGCATCCAGGATATTACGGATCTCAGCATCCACTTTCTGCTGCGTCACTTCGGAAATCGTTTTGGATGAACCACCAAAATAGCCATCATTCTGATTGTCTTCATACACCATCACGCCCATGCTGTCAGACATACCCCAACGTGTAACCATCGCCCTGGCGAGTTTGGTCGCATGAGAAAAGTCACTTTCCGCACCGGATGACATTTGACCAACGAAAATTTCTTCAGCGATACGGCCACCAAACAACATTGAAATTTTGTCGAGCATTTTATCTTTGTACAAGCTCACAGCATCATGTTCAGGCAAAGACAGAGTCACACCCAAAGCAGAGCCGCGTGGCATGATCGTCACTTTATGAACAGGATCAGACGTAGGCAGCAATTTTGCCACTACAGCATGACCAGACTCATGATAAGCCGTAGCTTTGCGCTCTTCCTCACGCATGACCATGGAGCGGCGCTCAGGACCCATGTAGATTTTGTCTTTGGCATCTTCAAAATCGATCATTTCGACCAAACGTTTATTGCGTCTTGCAGCAAACAAAGCTGATTCATTAACCAGATTAGCCAGGTCAGCACCAGAAAAACCAGGTGTACCACGTGCCAGGATGTCAGCTTTTACGTCAGCAGAAATAGGTACCTTGCGCATATGGACGTTAAGGATTTGCTCACGACCACGTACATCCGGCAAACTAACGGAAACCTGGCGGTCAAAACGACCTGGGCGCAGCAAAGCTTTATCCAGTACGTCAGCACGGTTAGTTGCAGCAATCACAATAACACCTGAGTTCGCTTCAAAACCATCCATCTCCACCAGCATCTGGTTCAGGGTCTGCTCACGCTCATCATTACCACCGCCCATACCAGCACCGCGATGGCGGCCAACAGCATCAATCTCATCGATAAAGATGATACAAGGTGAATGTTTTTTAGCATTCTCAAACATGTCGCGGACACGGGAAGCACCCACACCAACGAACATTTCAACGAAATCAGAACCGGAAATCGTGAAGAAAGGTACCTTTGCCTCACCTGCAATAGCGCGTGCCAGCAAAGTTTTACCAGTACCTGGAGGGCCAACCATCAACACGCCGCGCGGGATACGGCCACCAAGTTTCTGGAACTTGGTAGGATCACGCAGAAAATCAACGATTTCGCTGACTTCTTCTTTGGCTTCATCGCAACCGGCGACGTCAGCAAAGGTCACATTATTGTTGGTGTCGTCCAGCATTCTGGCCTTGGACTTGCCAAAAGAGAATGCCCCACCCTTGCCACCGCCCTGCATCTGGCGCATGAAGAATACCCAGACGCCGATCAGCAACAGCATCGGGAACCAGGAAATGAAGACTTGCGACAAGAAAGACTGCTCTTCAGGCTGTTTGACATCAAACTTTACGCCACTATCGACCAGATCGCGTATCAGGCCCTTGTCCAGCACAGTGATCTGGGACTTGACTTTTTTACCTTCAGAATTGGTCGCCACAATGGTACGGTTGGCTTCATCAATGGTCGCTTCCTTGATGTGCTTGGACCTGACCTCATCGAGGAATTCAGAATACGGAATTGGTGCAGCACTGGCGCCGACACCTTTCGTGCCAAACTCTTTAAACAGCATAAAGAGCACCAGGGCAACAACTACCCAGACGGCAGCTTTTGAAAACATATTATTCACGAGAACTCCTTGGAGGCAGGATGCGCCATTTGATACTGTAAACGTTCATTCTACCCCCATTGGGTAGAGCTTGCTAGCCAGCATATGTTGGCAATATTGATGATTATCAAGAGGTAAATTCAATTATTCGGGGTTTTTCAAGCCTTTTCCAAGCAAAAATATCTCGGAAGACTTGTCTTTGCTGGCTTTTGGCTTCTTGTTGATCACTGTTTTGAATTCATCTTTAAATAGTGTGAAAATATTGTTATAACTAGGCCCGTGGAAGCATTTCACCAATAAAGCACCGCCTGGTTTCAGATGTGCCTTAGAAAAAGTAACTGCCAATTCGATAATATATTCGACACGGGCAGAGTCAACGGTTGAGTTACCAGAAAGATTTGGGGCCATATCCGATAAAACCAAGTCAACTTTGCGCCCTAACAATTTAGATTCCAATTGATCAAGCACTTCATCCTCGCGAAAATCGCCTTGTATGAATTGCACGTCAGCGATAGGGTCCATGGGTAAAAGGTCCAAGGCAAATATTTCGCCCGTGATACCGCCACCCTCTTTACCTGCGAGTTTATTCCTTACATACTGAGACCAGCTACCAGGTGTTGCACCCAAATCAACAATAATCTGTCCTGGTCGTATCAGTTTTTCTGATTCATCTATTTCTTTTAGCTTGTAAACGGCGCGCGCACGATAGCCTTCCTTTTGTGCAAGTTTCACATAAGGATCATTAATATGGTCGTGAACCCAATTTTGATTGAATTTATTCTTTGCCATTCGCGTAAAATACTGCTTTTAAAGGAATTACTATGTTAAAACTTACGCCCGCTGAAAGAAGCGAACTCCGCTCCGAAGCACATGCACTGAAACCTATCGTATTAATCGGCGAAGCTGGATTGACTCCTGCTGTGATCAAAGAAATTGATGCTGGCCTGAATGCCCATGGCCTGATCAAGGTACGCGTATTTGGCGATGATAGAGAAGCACGTATCGGTATGTACGATACCATCTGCGCCGAGCTGAATGCAGCTCCAGTACAACATATTGGAAAACTTTTGGTAGTTTACCGTCCAAAACTGGAAGGCACGAAAGAAACCAAACTGGTTAAAAAAGGCAAAGGCATGCGCGAAGTCACTATCGTCAAACCTAGCCCAAGTGGCACCAAAAAACCGACTGTATCCAAAGTCATGGTTAAAGGCAATGAACGCGTTACCCAAGGTGGCAACATCAAACGCGCCAAACCACGTCAAAGCAGTGCAAAAAAATCATCTCTGGCCAACAGCTAAGCCTGAATACTTCTGATATCTGATCAGTACTCAACCCGGCCAAACCAGGCCGGGTAATATTTTTGCCAGAAAATACATCCTTCTAGTCACTCTACATCGCTTTCTACTTCACTTTACAGCTATTCATATTCATTGACTGAATATGAATTTAAAACGTCATATCAGACGTACAGTACATCCAGCACTTCATATTCACGCACGCCTGCGGGTGCCTGCACACCAACCACGTCACCAGCATACTTGCCAATCAAGGCACGTGCGATAGGAGAAGTGATGGAGACTTTGCTCAATTTCAAGTCTGCCTCGTCTTCGCCAACGATCTGGTAGCTGACTTTTTGTGAAGTTTCCAGGTCTTCCAGATGTACGGTAGAGCCAAATACGACACGGCCTTCTGCATCCAGTGTAGTTGGGTCGATGATTTGTGCAGAACCCAGCTTGCCTTCCAGCTCAGCAATACGGCCTTCGATAAATGCCTGGCGTTCTTTGGCGGCATCGTACTCGGCATTTTCAGACAAATCGCCTTGTGCGCGTGCTTCTGCAATCGCATTGATAACATCCGGGCGTTCTTTGGTCTTCAAAAGATGCAATTCTTTTTTAAGCAATTCTGCGCCGAACTTAGTGACAGGTACTGTACTCATATCATTCACACTCATAAAAGTAAAAATACAGAGGCCACGTCAGACACCAGCATTACCGATGCCTTTTGTGACCTCTGTATCGAAGTTCAAGCTTCCCTGGGCTTGCAATCAGTACTCAGGGACACTGTTATTTCTATCAGTTTAAGGTTTTATGCAGACCTTGTAAATCATAAACGTGCAATTCATTGAGATGACGCATGCCTTCTACCGCAGCCTCAGCACCGGCGATGGTAGTGAACGTTGTTGCGCGGGCAATCAATGCAGAGGTACGGATAGCGCGTGAATCAGTAATGGCGTTACGCTTTTCTTCTACTGTATTGATGACCATGGCAATATCATTGTTCTTGATCATATCAACAACGTGTGGCCTGCCTTCGACAACCTTGTTCACGATAGAAACCGGTATGCCTTCAGCCGCAATCGCCGTTGCCGTACCACGTGTAGCAACGATGGAGAAGCCCATCTCCACCAGATCACGTGCCACTTTGACGCCACGTGGTTTATCGCTGTTCTTGATACTCAGGAATACCTTGCCAGACGTTGGCAATTTCACGCCAGCACCCAGTTGCGACTTCACGAAAGCTTCACCAAAGGTTTTCCCCACACCCATGACTTCACCAGTCGATTTCATCTCAGGGCCGAGGATGGTATCGACACCAGGGAACTTCACAAACGGGAATACCGCTTCCTTGACGCTGAAGTAAGGCGGCACAACCTCCGCGCCTATACCCTGTGAATCAAGAGACTGACCAACCATGCAACGGGCAGCAATCTTCGCCAATTGCAAGCCAGTGGCCTTGGATACATAAGGGACGGTACGCGATGCACGTGGGTTCACTTCCAGTACGAATACTACGTCCTTGCCATCTTGCTGCTGAATCGCAAACTGTACGTTCATCAGGCCAACAACATTCAAACCTTTTGCCATCAGCGCAGTCTGGCGCTTGAGTTCAGCAATGGTTTCTTGCGACAGGGAATATGGCGGCAAGGAACATGCAGAGTCACCAGAGTGTACGCCAGCCTGCTCGATATGCTCCATGACGCCACCGATGAAGGTGCGCTCGCCATCAGACAGGCAATCAACATCGACTTCAATCGCATCATTCAGGAAGCGATCGAGCAAGACTGGAGAGTCATGCGACACCTTGACGGCTTCACGCATGTAACGCTCAAGATCACGCTGCTCATGCACGATTTCCATCGCACGGCCACCGAGTACATAGGATGGACGCACCACCAGCGGATAACCAATCTCTTGCGCCAGTGCCAGCGCATCAGTTTCAGTACGCGCAGTGCGGTTAGGCGGCTGACGCAAGCCCAGGTCTTGCAGCATTTTCTGGAAGCGTTCGCGATCTTCAGCAGCATCAATCATGTCTGGTGAAGTACCAACGATAGGCACGCCATTGGCTTCCAGATCCAGTGCCAGTTTCAAAGGTGTCTGACCACCGTATTGCACGATCACGCCAACTGGTTTTTCTTTATCAACGATTTCCAGTACGTCTTCCAGCGTCAGCGGTTCAAAGTACAGACGGTCGGATGTATCGTAGTCGGTAGAAACGGTTTCAGGATTGCAGTTGACCATGATGGTTTCATAGCCATCTTCGCGCATCGCAAATGCCGCATGTACGCAGCAATAATCAAATTCAATACCCTGGCCGATACGGTTAGGGCCACCGCCCAATACCATGATTTTTTTCTTGTCGGTCGGATTCGATTCGCATTCTTCTTCGTATGTCGAATACATGTAAGCTGTATTCGTCGCGAATTCGCCAGCACAAGTATCCACGCGTTTGTAGACTGGGCGCACGTTCAAAGCCTTACGCTTTTCACGGATCGCTGTATCAGTGGTTTTCAACAATTTTGCCAGGCGGCGATCAGAGAAACCTTTTTGCTTCAGTTGCAGCATGAGGGCTTTATCAACACTGTCGAGTGACTGTTCATCGAGCCACAATTCGATATCGACGATGTCCTTGATCTGCACCAGGAACCATGGGTCGATATGCGTCAGTTGATGGACTTCTTCCAGCGTAAAGCCTTGAGCGAAAGCATCGCCGACATACCAGATACGGTCAGGGCCAGGCTCACCAAGTTCTTTTTCCAGAGTCTCGCGGTCCTGGGTTTTTTCATTCATGCCATCGACACCAACTTCGAGGCCACGCAGGGCTTTTTGGAAAGACTCCTGGAAGGTGCGGCCTATCGCCATCACTTCACCAACAGATTTCATCTGCGTCGTCAGGCGGTTATCTGCCTGCGGGAATTTTTCAAATGCGAAACGCGGGATCTTGGTAACGACGTAATCAATCGAAGGCTCGAAAGAAGCAGGCGTAGCACCACCGGTAATTTCATTACGCAATTCATCAAGCGTGAAACCAACTGCCAACTTGGCAGCGATTTTCGCGATAGGGAAACCTGTTGCCTTGGATGCCAGCGCAGATGAACGCGATACACGCGGATTCATCTCAATGACGATCATGCGGCCGTCAGCAGGGTTGATGGAAAACTGTACGTTGGAACCACCGGTATCCACACCAATTTCACGCAACACTGCCAAAGAGGCATTACGCATGATCTGGTATTCTTTGTCAGTCAGTGTCTGTGCTGGTGCAACCGTGATGGAGTCACCGGTATGCACGCCCATAGGGTCCAGGTTTTCGATGGAGCAGACGATGATGCAGTTGTCGGCCTTATCGCGCACGACTTCCATCTCATATTCTTTCCAGCCTATCAGCGATTCTTCGATCAATAATTCATTGGTAGGCGATGCCTCCAGACCGCGTTTGCAAATCGTTTCGAATTCTTCCGGGTTGTAGGCAATACCACCGCCAGTACCACCCATGGTAAATGACGGACGGATGATGACCGGGAAGCCGACATCCTTTTGCACGACCCATGCTTCATCCATATTATGGGCAACGCCGGAACGTGCAGAACCCAGACCGATCTTGGTCATGGCGTTCTTGAATTTCAGGCGGTCTTCAGCCTTATCGATGGCTTCTGGTGAAGCTCCGATCAGTTCGCAATTGTATTTGGTCAATACGCCATGGCGATGCAGGTCAAGTGCGCAATTCAGCGCAGTCTGGCCACCCATGGTCGGCAAAATCGCATCCGGTTTTTCTTTATCGATGATGCGTTCAACAACTTGCCAAGTGATAGGCTCGATGTAAGTTACATCGGCCATTTCCGGATCAGTCATGATGGTTGCCGGATTGCTGTTGACCAGAATCACGCGGTAACCTTCTTCACGCAAAGCCTTGCAAGCCTGTGCGCCGGAATAATCGAATTCGCAAGCCTGGCCGATGATGATGGGGCCAGCGCCGATAATTAAAATACTTTTTATGTCGTTACGTTTTGGCATTCTCTTATTCTCCTGTCTTTGCCTTGGCCATCATCGCGGTGAAGCGATCAAACAGGTAGGCAATATCATGCGGACCTGGTGAGGCTTCAGGGTGACCCTGGAAGCAGAAAGCTGGTTTATCAGTACGGGCAAAGCCTTGCAGCGAGCCATCAAACAAAGACACGTGGGTGACACGGCAGTTGGCGGGCAAAGTTGCCGCATCCACTGCGAAACCGTGGTTTTGGGATGTGATCAATACCTGCTTGGTATCCAGATCTTGCACTGGATGATTGGCACCGTGGTGACCAAATTTCATCTTCAATGTTTTTGCACCGGATGCCAGCGCCATGATTTGATGTCCAAGGCAGATACCAAAGGTAGGAACGCCCTTCTCTATCAACTCTTTAGCAGCAGCAATCGCGTAATCGCAAGGCTCAGGGTCACCAGGACCATTCGACAAAAACACGCCATCCGGGTTCAGCGCCAGCACATCAGCAGCGCTGGATTGCGCAGGCAATACCGTCACCTTGCAGCCGCGCTCTGCCAGCATGCGCAGAATATTGCGCTTGACGCCAAAGTCGAAAGCAACAACATGGAATTTTGGATTTTGCAACTGACCATAACCCTGGCCCAGCACCCACTCAGCTTCTGTCCAGTCATAAGCCTGTTTCACAGACACAACCTTGGCCAAATCCATGCCAGACAGGCCAGGGAAAGACTTGGCCAGTGCGATGGCTTTTTCAGCATCAGCACCTACCAGGATAGCGCCGCCCTGCGCACCTTTTTCACGCAAAATACGTGTCAGCTTGCGGGTATCAATACCAGCAATAGCAACGATGTTTTGGGATTTGAGGTAATCAGAAAGGGTTTGTTCAGAGCGGAAATTCGATACCAGCAAAGGCAGGTCTTTAATAATCAAACCAGCTGCATGGATTTTGTCAGACTCTACGTCTTCGGCATTGACGCCGGTATTACCAATATGCGGATACGTCAGGGTAACTATTTGGGAACTATAACTGGGGTCAGTCAGAATTTCCTGGTAACCGGTCATTGAGGTATTGAAGACAACTTCACCTATGGTTTGACCGGCAGCGCCAATCGAATATCCAGTGAAAATGCTTCCATCGGCGAGGGCAAGTATAGCGATGTCCTGGCCGGAACGAAGAAGGGACTGCGGAATGGGCAGCAAGGGCAACTCCTGTATTGTTACCGCCGCTGCGACGCCCCAAGCTGTCGTTTCCCTGGCCGCGCAAGAATTGCCGCGTGGTCTGGAAAGATGATGGAGCGATGTGAATTTGGGTAGGCGCTACGGCGAGATTTCGGATTAGTTAAACCCTCGAATTATAGCGCGAAACGGCCCATCAGGCAAATACGAAATGCCTGACGGGCCGTGAAATTGCTTGCAAACTCAATATTGTACGAGCGTTCGCTAATTATTCAGCAATGAATTTCTGGAAATTATCTTGCGCGCAATCCCGTAAAAAAGAATGTGTTATTCAATTTGAATATTTTGAATCACAGTTGAATCGTATTTGAATCGCATTTAAACTAAACGCCCAGCGCAGCAATGCCCGCTTTGGCAATTTGCGCGTCTTCTGCCGACTTGACACCAGAAACACCAACTGCACCGACGCATTGACCATCAACAATAATAGGCACGCCGCCCTCAAGCATGCCTTCCAGAGGTGCGCTCAGGAAAGAGAAACGGCCATTATTGATAATATCTTCATAGATTTTTGATTCACGTTTGCCCAGCGCCGCAGTAGTCGCTTTTGCAGGGGCGATTTGCGCAGAAATTGGGGCAACACCATCCAGACGCTGCAACCACATCAAATGGCCACCATCATCCACAATAGCGATCACGACAGGCCAGTTATTGGCTTTGGCTTCTGCCTCGGCGGCGGCAGCAATTTTTTTGACATCATCCAATGTCATCACAGGTTTTGTTTGCATAAATACCTCTCCATTAAAGTCAGCGGATTGTACGCCAAGCAATTGCGCTTAGGTATACAAACAGTTTTTACCAATTTAGCGGACTCGCGATTAACAAGTTCGAACAAGTTTGAACGAGTTCGACTATTGAGTTTGATCAGGCAGCTCATTCGACCCGCTCATTTGGTTCACTCATTCAGCCCGCTTAACCATACCCAAAAATTAAAATTTATACAAAACCCCTGCCTACATTCATCAGAATTGTCTTTATTTCAATTGAATGGCTGAAACTTATTGTTACGCAGAAAGGTATCCCAAATAGTTTACATTTTTTCAGAGTTCGCTTACAGTTGAGCGGTTTTTCCAACCAGGTGCAAAGATGCTAATAACCGTTTCCAGACTTTCAAGGAAAGCCAAGTTAGTGCTTATCTTGACTATGCTGCTTGCCGCAGCGGCCAACCCAGCCTGGAGCGCAGACAATCCCTTCCCCGAATCATCGACCGCCTACACTAAACTACAGGAAATCAAGCAACGCGCATCTGACCTGACAGTCAAAGCCATGGATTTGATGGGCATACGTTACAAGCGCGGTGGCAACTCCCCGGAAAATGGTCTCGATTGCAGCGGTTTTGTCAGGTATGTATTCAAGGATGTGGTCGCCGCCAATTTGCCGCGCACCTCAGCAGAAATCAGTAAAGTAGGCGAACACGTAGAGCAAAAAGATTTACAGCCGGGTGATCTGGTTTTTTATAACACGCTCAAACGCGGTTTTTCTCATGTAGGTATTTATCTGGGTGACAACAAATTCATCCATTCCCCTTCAGCAGGCGGCCAGGTTAGAGTAGAAAGCATGGACATCGCTTACTGGAAAAAACGCTTCAATGGTGCCCGCCGCATCAATGATGATGACGCCAAATAAGTTATAAATAAGTTATAAATAAATTATTTAGCTCAAAGCCAACTTAAACCCGCACTTACTGCACGCTTCCCCATCCTCAAAAAACAAAGGCAGAGCAATAATGCCCTGCCTCAGATTACTACCCATCAGTAAGATCAGCGCTCCTGCATCGCTTTAATTTTTTGCTTAATCTCTGGCATCATCGCCATTGTCGCTTTTTCACCCGCCAGGATAGCCAGGTTGCGTCCATTAAAATCGTTACCCTTCATACCCGGCAATTCCGGGCGTATGACTATCTCGGCCTGCTTCAATTCAAACTGATTGATGCTCTGCCCCATGATGGCTACGGTTTGCAGTAACACATCGAGGGTCGCATTGGAAACCAGCGGCTCAGGCGGGGAAGAAATATTCACGGCAATGACCAGGTCAGCCCCCATTTCGCGGGCAAAACGCACCGGCACCGGCGATACCAGACCACCATCGACATACAGGCGATCATTGATTTTCACCGGTTGAAATACACCAGGCACAGCGGATGAAGCACGTACTGCCGCACCAGTATTACCGCGCTGGAAAAGCACCGCATGGCCAGTTGCCAGGTCGGTCGCCACAGCACCAAATGGCTTACGCAGTTTTTCTATCGGTGCTTGCACCACCAGACGGTTTACATAGGCTTGCAGGGCATCCCCCTTCAATACACCACTGGACTTGGAAAATAAAGGCAGTGACCAGTCAGAGATCGTCACTTCATCCATGTCCAGGGCCATTTTTTGCAGGGCAAAACCATTGTTCCCAGCCGCATACATGGCCCCAACCACACTGCCCGCACTGGTACCAACCACAAGATCAGGATTAATGCCTTGCGACTCCAGCGCCTTGATGACGCCTATATGGGCAAACCCACGTGCAGCACCACCGCCAAGCGCCAGGCCTATGCGTATGGGCTTGAGTGTCTTGGCCACAGGTATGACGGGCGTCACGGCAGGTGTCGCCTGTTGGGGTGAGGTATTGCAGGCAGACAAGCCAAATGCCAGCATGACTGGCAAGGCGAGGCGAACAAGAACAGAGTTTTTACCAGCAGCCAAAGCTGATGGACGGGAAAATATACGCGACATGTGATTTCTAAGTTCCAACGGTAAATAAGGTGCAAATTCCGGCGAGCGGGATTATTTTTGCAGGTGCGTGATTATATTTCTAAAAGAGCCATAGCACCGGGCATGCTGAAAAAAACTGCTGAACCAGGCAAACCATCATAGACAACTATAGATTTGATGAAGTCAATGCTAAGTCAATGCCAAATCAAATATCACAAAATCATGATACACACCATTCGTATACCTATATGTCATGCCATAGAAATAATTAGTATTGATAATCCCGCACTTGTCGCGTAATTACCGACCCAATTATCCGGAAAGTCCCGCAGCTTGCGGAGACGCCATTCGTTAAACATTTGATGTCTGAAGCTACTTGAAAGATTTTATGAAAAAAATTTCCTGGTTACCGCCACTCACCCCAATCGCGGCACTGGTAGCTATTGCTCTGGCAGGCTGCGGCAGCAGCAATCCTGCCACCACAACCAATGTGACACCTGCTGTCGATCCTAACAGCATCCCCGAGGGAACCATCGTCAAACTGGCCTTGCTGGAAACCACGGATATTCATCAAAACATACTCAGTTACGATTACTACGGCCTGAAAGCCGACACCAGCCTGGGCCTGGAAAGAACGGCAACGCTGATCAATGAAGCGCGTGCAGAAAATCCCAATAATATTTTGCTCGACGATGGCGATGTCATACAAGGAACTTTGCTAGGCGATTACCAGGCGCTGGCCGCCCCCGTCACCTGCAGCGGCACACTGGCCATCTATAAGGTCATGAATGCCTTGAAATATGATGGTGCAGGTTTGGGTAATCATGAATTCAATTATGGCCTGGGCTTTTTGAGCCAGATCACCAATACCGATTTTGGCTTGCCCGATGTCAGCAAAGCCGGCACTTGTGGCGCCCCCAACTTCCCGCTGGTTTTATCCAACGTTGTCGGTGCCACCAGCCAAAAACCTATCTTCAATCCGACATCCATCATCAACAAACAATTCACTGCTACCAAGCCAGATGGCAGCAGCATGAATGTCAAACTCAATGTTGGCATCATGGGCTTTGTGCCACCACAAATCATGGATTGGGATCAAAAATCCCTGGCGGGCAAAGTTGTCGTCAATGGCGTGCAAGAATCTGCCAACAAATATGTGCCTGAGCTGCGTGCAAAAGGTGCGGACCTGGTCGTTGCACTGTCCCATGGCGGGCTGGATGCATCGCCATATAGCCCAAAAATGGAAAACGGCAGCCTGCACCTGAGCACGACTGGTATCGATGCACTGATGCTGGGTCACGCCCATTTGATTTTCCCGGCACCAAAAGAAGTTGGCGCACCAGCGATAGATGCTTCGCTGGCTGCCCTGCCCGCTGCGATTGTCGATACCAAAAAAGGTTTGGTGAATGGCGTGCCAGCCGTCATGGCACAAAGCTGGGGACGCCGTCTGGGCATCATACAAATGACACTCAAATACCAGAGTGGCAAATGGGTAGTGCAAAAAGACCTGACGAATGTAGAAGCGCGCGGCTTCAAATATAAAGATGGCACCAATATCATTGATGCAGATGCTTCCATCGCATCCCTGGTTGATACTGAACACAAAGCTACGATTAACTACGCAACACAAGCACTGGGCACGACGACAGACTTTGAAATGTCCGCCTATTTTTCTCTGGTCGGCGATGTCTCTGCCATACAAATCGTCAATCAAGCTCAAATCGATTACGTAAAAAACTTCATCGCCACTTCAAATGATGCGACGATAGTCAGCTACAAATCCATCCCCGTCATTTCATGCAGCGCGCCATTCAAGGCAGGCCGCAATGGACCAACAGACTTTACTGACGTTGCTCCCGGCGCCAGCCCAGCATCACCATTTGGTTTGCAAGTACGCAACCCTGGTGATCTTTACCTGTATGGCAATAACAATCTGCAAGCCGTTAAAATCAAGGGCTCTGATCTGAAGAACTGGCTGGAAACTGCTGCAAAACAATTCGGCCAGATAGACCCTACCGTGACGACTGAGCAAGACCTGGTACCGTCTTATTCAACCATCTATAACTATGATGTGTTTTATGCAGACAATAATGCACTGATCTACCAGATCGATGTTACCCAGCCAGCAGGCAAGCGTATTGTCAACCTGACGTATGCTGGCAAGGCCATAGGCGACAATGATGACTTTATCGTTGCAACGAATGACTATCGCGCAGGTGGTGGTGGTAATTTCCCTGGCATTGATGGCAGCAAGACCATTATCAAATCGCCAGACGCCAATCAGGCTGTGGTGAGCAATTTTGTCAAAAAACAAGGCAAGATCACCAGCGCCGCCAATGGCACAGGCCAAAGCTGGAGTTTTGTCAAAGTAACGACCAAGGGACCAGTGATTTTGCGCTCTGCACCAGGCAAGATTTCGGTTGCACAAGCCCTGGGCCTGGGCCGTGTCAAATCTGAGGGCGCTTTGGATGCCAGCGGTTTTGCCAAATATGCGATAGATTTAAGCAAGTAAATACGCTGAAATTTAGCAAGAAAGTTTAGCAAGAAGAATAAGCACGCACTTTAGACTGAAGTGCGTGCCTACCATGATGACAATATGCTCCACAAATTAAGAATCAGTGCAGGCCTGTTATTGATATGCAGTCTCTGCGCCTGCGCACCGGTGCCAACCACGGCAGAAATAGAATCTGCCGGCATACAGGCTTTGCACGCACAACTGCCCTCCGCCATCGCTGCTCTGCAAAAATGGGCAAATGCTGGCAATGCAGTAGCCCAGCGCGAACTGGGGCTGGCGTATGCAATACATCCTGAGCAACAAGCCCAGGCTTTGCTGTGGCTGGAGCGTGCCGCAAAAAATCAGCATGGTGATGCTGAAGCGCAGTTCCAACTGGCAGAAGCCAATTACAAAGGCCGTTTGGGATTGACAAAAAATGAGTCGCAAGCCTGGAAATGGTATGAGCTTGCAGCCAACAATGCTTATGGCAAGGCCAGTTTCATGCTGGCACGCATGGCAAAATATGGTCAAGGCGTGCCGCAAGATCTTGCCTTATCTGTCAAATGGCTGGAAAAAGGGAGTGAGCAAGGCAATGCACAAGCCATGTTCTTGCTATCGAACGCCTATGCAGCCGGTGAAGGCGTTCAGCAGGATCAGGCATTAGCCAGAAAATGGCTGGAAGAATCTGCAGAGCTTGAATACCCAGTCGCAATCCAGGCCCTGGCCATGGAACTGGAAAGCGGCAGCAAGCATGTCGAAAAAGACCCGTTAAAAGCCAGGCACCTGATCAAGGAAGCCTCGGACGAACGCCTGATGCGCTGGAACCGCTATCAATAAAAAAACGTCGCCAGCATGGACACAACTGCAAGCGCCATCATGCCAGTGGCCAGCCAGCCTAATATCTTCAGCCTGCGGGTAATCACAAATTTACCCATGATGTCGGCCCTTGCCGCCATCAACATCATGACCACCATGATGGGAACAGAAATCACGCCATTGATGACTGCACTCCAGTACAAGGCCTTGATGGGGTCAATCGCAGTGAATCCAAGCGCGATGCCTATCAAAGTAGAAAGCGCGATGATGGCGTAGAACTGCCTGGCCTGCATGGGCTTATCTTCCAGGCTGTTTTTCCATTTGAATGCGCCAGCCATGGCATAGGCAGATGAACCTGCCAGCACAGGTATCGCCAGCAAACCCGTGCCTATGATACCCGCACTGAACAGCATGAAAGCCAGGTCGCCGGCGATGGGTCGCAAGGCCATTGCCGCCTGCGCAGAAGTCTGGATATCGGTCACCCCATGCAAATTCAGCGTAACAGCGGTAGTCAATATGATGAAAAAAGCCACCAGATTGGAAAATGCCATGCCTATGTAGGTATCAAGCTTGATACGCTTGAGATTGGCTGGCGCCTGTTCAGGCGCCTGAATCAGTGGACGTGCCTGATGATCAGCGCGCATATCTTCCACCTCTTGCGAGGCTTGCCAGAAAAACAGATAAGGGCTGATGGTGGTACCGAACAATGCCACTACCGTCGTAATGTATTCTTTTTTCCAGGACAGCTGTGGCATGACCGCACTCCTGGCGACTTCCAGCCAGGGCGTATGTACGACAAACACAGTGGCAACATACGCCAGCAAGGCCAATGTCAGCCATTTTAAAATGCGCACATAGCGCTGATAAGGAATAAACACCTGCAACAACAAGGACAATATACCGAAACCAATTGCATACAAATGCGCCTTGCCACCGGTCAGCAACTTCAAGGCCTCGCCCATGGCAGAAATATCAGCCGCAATATTGATGGTATTGGCGATCAGCAAAAGACCCACCACTGCATACAATAACCAGGCAGGATAATGGCGGCGTATATTGGTGGCAAGACCATGGCCACTGACCCGGCCTATGCGGGCACTGACTACCTGTATCCCCACCATCAAGGGATAGGTAAACAAAACCGTCCACAGCATATTAAAACCGAATTGCGCACCTGCTTGTGAATACGTAGCAATGCCACTGGGGTCATCATCAGCGGCTCCCGTAATCAGGCCAGGTCCCAGTTTTTTTAACAGGGATGGTTCCCTGGCGTCTGCTGGTGAACCTGAAATCGGTTTATTCATGGCGTGGTTCTTGAATGCGAGTGATTGCTTTTGATCTTATGGTCTTGTGGTCTTATGGACGCCTATGAGTGACATCCATACCGACGCCGCGGTATCCGGCAAAACGGCTGGCCGAATCAAAAAAAGGTTCACCACTAACTTGCAGATATTGTATTGTGCCATCCGGCTTGCTGCGCCGGTAAATGAAATCCAGAAATGGCCGGCGATTGGCAATATTGTCGTCGAGTTGTTCACGCTCATCGACATCCCAGCCTTCCATTCCCCCCTTGGGTGCATCACCCAGCATCTCTTCTGCCTGTATGCCCAGCATTTCAAATACAGGCCCGGATACACTGGTGAAATTGCCGAACTGATCCTGCTCCCAATACCAGTCAGATGAGAGTTGGGTAAAACTTTTAAAGCGTGCCTCACTGACGCGCAACTCTGCAGTGCGCTCCAGCACGGTTTGCTCCAGGTGCCTGTTGTAAGTATCCAGTTGCTGGTACAGCAAGCGCACTTCCAGCATATTATGTATGCGCGTTTGCACTTCCTGCAGGTCAAAAGGTTTACTGACAAAATCCTTCGCACCTGCCTGCAAGGCACGGATCTTATGCCCCGGCTGAGCGGTGATCACCAGTACTGGCAAATACGCATCAGCAGCGATGTTCTTCAACTCTTCCATGACTTCAAAACCATCCATGCCCGGCATTTGCAAATCCAGTAATATCAGGTCGTAGTTATGCTCCATATGTAAGGCACCAACGGTGCGTGCATCCATGGTGGTCGTGATCGCGGTGTAGCCTATGTTGCGCAACATTTGCTCCAACAACATCACATTAGCTTTTTGATCATCGACGATCAGGATGCTGGCCTTGAGAATTTCAACTGTTTCAAGCATTTCACTCTTTCAAAATCGTTCCCACCGCAATACTACATTTTTAACTCTGGTACTTTTTCTTTTGCCCTGGATTCGGTTTCGCTCTTCTTGCGATCCAGTCCATGCTCTTTGGCATAGTGCAAAGCCAGATCCAGCGCATCCATAAATTCATTGACCTTGATGGGCTTGGTCAGATAACGAAAAAAGCCCGCATCCAGGCCTTTTTCTATATCACGCGGCATGGCATTTGCAGACAAAGCCATGACAGGTATATGTGCCGTCAGCGGATCATTGGCTAAAATCTTGAGCGCGCCAAAGCCACTGAGGCCAGGCAGATTAATATCCATCAAAATCACATCTGGCTTGCATGCCTTTGCTGTTGCAATGCCTAGATGTGCATCCACAGCCGTCAACAATCTGAGATCGTTACGGCGAGCAATTAATTGCTCCACCAGTGCCAGGTTGGCTGGATTATCCTCCACATACAATAAGCTGGATTGCGATGAAGCCCGACCTGGCAATTGCCCAGCCGATTGATCACTCACAAAATCATCATGCCCATCATCATGCAAAGCCGGTGCGGCAGCCAGGGCAAGCTCTATCCAAAATACACTGCCAACTCCAACATTACTCTCGACACCAATCGCACCACCCATGAGTTCGACCAATTGCCTGGTGACTACCAAGCCAATGCCGGTGCCTTCTTCATTACCGGCATCCTGCCCCAGACGATTAAAAGGCTGAAACAACTGCCCTACCTGCTCAGGCGACAAGCCCTTGCCCACATCTTTGACGCTGATGCGTATGCGGTTATCGTCACGCACAATATACTCAACCGTCACCGAGCCTTCTTGCTGATTGTATTTAATCGCATTTGACAGCAAATTCACCATGACTTGCTTGAGCCTGGTACGGTCGGCCAGCACATACAGCGGAACATCAATGACTGGAAAGATCATGGTGATGCCACGGGTCTGCGCTTGCGGCTCTATCATGGACTGGCAATCCAGCAAGACATCGGCAAGCGGTATAGATTCTTTTGAAATACTGACCTTGCCTGACTCTATCATCGCCAGATCAAGGATTTCATTGATCAGGCGCAGCAGATACCAGCCAGCTTGCAATATCTGGTCTATCGACAATTTCTGGTTATCCGTCGGCGGGGGATTATCTGATGCCATCAATTGCGCGAAACCCAGCACTGCATTCAAAGGTGTACGCAATTCATGGCTCATGCTGGATAGGAATTCTGACTTCGCCAGATTCGCTTTTTCAGCAACCGCCTTGGCCAATTCCAGTTCGACATTATTATTCTGCAGTCTTTGCTCGAATAATTTATATTCAGTGACATCACGGGCAGATGCAAACACGCCCTGCAATCTGCGTTCACGGTCATATATCGTGCTGGCATTGTAGGAAATCTCAGTTTCCTTGCCGTCTTTTGCTATCGCTGTCAGTTCACAATTACTGACCTTGCCGGTTTGCAGCGCGCGCTTCATCGCCAGTTCTGCAGCAGCGGGCTCGGTAAAATAATTTTTGAATGGCGCACCGATCAATTCATCGCGCGTACATCCTGTGATCGCTTCCATCTGATGATTGACGTCGCTGATGACACCATTCAAATCAGTGGTGATCAAGGCATCAATATTGGCTTCAATTAAAGAGCGAGTATAAAATTGCTGATCACGCAAGCGCTGATCCAGCAATGCCTGCTCTGCTTCCACTTGTTTGCGGGCGGTGTTATCTGTGCCTATCAAGAGGCTGCCGATAACCACACCCTGCGCATCACGCAATGCAGTGACAGAAACGATAGCCTGCAGACGGCTGCCATCACGACGGATATAGGTCAGCTCATGAATATCCTCAAGACTACGCATGGCCTTAAAGATCAAGGCATCAAAACCTAAAGCAACCGGTGTATTGAATTCGGCACTGAGCGCCGCCGCCCTGGCAGCCAGTTCATCAGCATCAGAGATATCGGCAGGACTGATCAGGTTGACGACATCAGCCGCGTCATAGCCCAGCATGTGCTCGGCTCCGACATTAAAAATCTGGATAAGACCTTGAGCATCTGTCGCAATGATGGAAAAGTTCGGACTATTAAAGATGGCGTCCTGCAATGCTCCCATCTTGAGTAACACTTCACGTACCTTGAGTGAGGTTTGCTCACCTTCCAGACGCCCGAGTGTGGCGCGACGAATCTGCAAAGCCCAGAGCAATAAAAACACCAGCAAGAAACCAACGCTACCGACCACAAGTTTGATGCGAAATGCGGCCTTTAATTTACGCTCATCAAGCAAGACCTGCTCATCAACGACCGCTTCAGTCAGAATATTCTGGATTTTGGAAGATGCCAGCAAACCCGCATGAAACAAAGCTTTGGCGGCAGGAAAGCCATGCGTATCAAATTGTTTTTGGCTTTCTTGCATGATCGTCACTCGCTCTGCAATAGCCTCTTGCAACTGCTTTATGCGAGCCTGCTGCTGAACATTGTCGAGTGTCAGCCCCTGCAAATGTTGAATGACTAGCGCAATGTCATCAAACCGACTATTGCGCTGTTTGATGAAAGCGTCTTCTTTTGTCAGGAAATAAGCTTTTTGCCCATTCTCCGCCTCAGACAGTCTGACACTCAGTTCACTGAGATCATCTATTACCTTGCGTGTATGGTCTATGGATTTGACTGCATCAAATGGAACGGCAATATTCCAGGCAATCCCACCTATCATCAACAAGGCCAGCAAGGTAATGCCAAAGCCGATTAAGGTAAGACGCTCTACCGAGATTGCCTTCATATATTTTTATTCACAGCAATCCTTCAATAAATTTCGAAATTCACGACAGCATTTACAAACCGATATTGCCTGGCATGCCGCCTTGCATATAGCCAATTTTTCTGACACCCGTAGCCGGAGCAACGGGCACAGACGTGCCCTGACGCTGCAAGACATCTGACAACAAGCGGGCAAACTCTTTCTTGACCACGCCATAGCATTCACACACGTGGTCTTCCAGCCCTGCCCTGTTTACCACCGTAATATGCCCGCGACGATAGCTGATAAAACCATGGTTTTGCAATCTGCCAGCCGCTTCCGTTACCCCTTCGCGCCGCACACCCAGCATATTGGCAATCAACTCTTGAGTGATGGTCAGGTCATTGCCCTTCATGCGATCCATAGTTAATAGAAGCCAGCGACATAGCTGTTGCTCAACTGAATGGTGGCGATTACATACCGCCGTTTGGGACATTTGCGTAATCAATGCCTGGGTGTAGCGCAGTAATAAGCGCAAGACTGGGCCGGCGCGGTTAAATTCTTCCAACAAGATATGCGCTCTCAAGCGATATCCTTGCCCACCAGTCTGCACAATTGCGCGGCTAGGTGTGGTGTCACCACCCATAAATAGCGAAATACCGACCAGGCCTTCATTGCCGACACCGGCAATTTCTGATGAACCACCGTTTTCCAGCAAATAATGCAGTGAAACAATTGCCGTCACGGGGAAATACACGTACTGTAATTTGCCACCCGACTCATACAAAACATCACCCAGCAACATAGACACCAATTCCAGATGCGGTGCCAGTCGATCAAACTCTGTATCCAGTAATGCCGCTAGCAAATGGTTTTGATTCGGGTCTATCTGACTGTCCATATCGAATTCCTGCCTATTTTAGAATGAAGGACAAGGCACAAAATCTACCCAGAAAAATCTGTTTAGCATGCCCGCGCCCGACTCTATGGCATTTATGCTTATAGTGTCTGTTCGATATCACACATATAGAAAAAATAATGCGAAAAAAACTCAGTGGCTCTCGCCTGCTCAGTTTATTTCGCATGCATAACCAGTCAGAATCCCGACTCTGCATTAGAAGCTGCAATATGCCAGCTTCGAGAAAATAGTTACGTACGTTAGCGCACATACAGTCGCAAAAACAGATCTTAATTTTCTCGACATTGCTCCTTAGGTTTAATTGAGAAAGCATTGACGGCAAAACACTTGCATCAATTTTGAATTTAATTATCTTTTCGTCCCTGGCCTTGCCCGGCAACAGGACGAAGTACGGCTGCCCGCCGGTCTGACTCCCCCAATATATGCAAGGGATCACCACGAGGAATGTCAGCAAGCAGGCGATCGAACTCCAGTTTAACGACGGCATAACATTCACAGACTACCTTCTCCAGTCCGGGGCGATCGATTACATCAATACGCCCGCGACTGTACCGTATCAAACCCAGCCTTTGTATATTGCCCGCTGCAGACGTCACACCTTCACGCCTGACCCCAAGCATATTGGCAATCAATTCCTGCGTCATGGAAACAGAATCTGAAGGCAAGCGATCCAGACTCAGCAACAGCCACCGGCACAGTTGCTGCTCTATGGAATGATGGCGATTGCAAACAGCGGTTTGCGTCATTTGCGTTATCAGCGCCTGGGTATATCGCAACAAGAGACGCAAAAATGGGCCGGCGCGATTAAATTCATCCTTTAAATACCGCGCTTTGAGACGATAACCATAACCAGCACATTGCACCACAGCACGACTGGGCGTGGTTTCACCACCCATAAAGAGAGAAATACCAAGTATTCCCTCATTCCCAACAATGGCTATTTCAGCAGAAGCGCCACTTTCAAGCACATACAGCAGGGAAACGATAGAGGTGGTTGGAAAATACACGTAATCCAAGGTGCCGCCTGCTTCATACAGAGCCTGCGCCAACGGCATTTCCACCAATTCCAGATGCAGGAAAAGGCGATCAAACTCTGCTTGCGGCAAAGCGGCGAGCAGGTGATTTTGCAGAGGGTTATGCGGAATGATCATGGGTAGGGCTCTGAACAGCCAACTCAATTGCGAGTGACAGGGATTGTATAGACTGGATTATCTATCCACAGAGTAGCAGGTATGAGACTGACGTATGTGCGGCATCGCGCATATACGTTCGATTTATATCAACTTATTGATCAAACAAGAGGGCAGGTTTGCTTTGACAGTGAATATGCTGGTCAGCAACAATGTATTTGCAACTGGAGCAGACCAAACTCATTATTGAAAAGGGATGGAAGTAAGCAGCCGCATATATTCTTTTTGCACGACGAAATAACATTCACAAACCACTTTTTCCAGTCCCGGCCTGTCCAGCACGGTAATGGCACCACGGCTATAGAAAATCAAGCCGGCGCGCTGTAAATTACCTGCCGCCTCTGTTACTCGCTCACGACGCACACCGAGAGCATTGGCAATTCTTTGCTGGGTAATATTCACCGACTCTGAAGGTAGCCTGTCCAGGCTCAACAATAACCAGCGGCACAATTGTTGCTCTACCGTATGATGAAGATTACAAATGGCGGTCTGCGTCATTTGCGTGATCAGCGCTTGGGTATAACGCAATAACACCCTCAGCAAAGGGCCAGCGCGATCAAACACTTGTTTCAGCAATTGCCCCTGGAGTCGATAGGCAAACCCTGCACTTTGAACGACTGCACGGTTAGGCGTAGTATCGCCACCCATAAACAGAGAGATGCCGACCACGCCTTCATGGCCGACTGCGGCAATCTCGGCAGACACGCCATCTTCCAGCACGTACAGCAATGAAACAATGGCAGAGGTAGGAAAATACACAAACTGTTGACGCACACCAGATTCATACAAGACATCACCAACCGCCATGATGACCAGCTCAAGACCGTCAGACAATGATGCAAACTCTGCTGCAGGCAAGGCCGCAAGCAGATGATTGTGCAAAGGACTGGGGGATGTGTGCATTAACGTTTTTGGCCTCAAAACTCCACCAGGGATTTTGTCACACAGACAAACACGGCTAGCGGAGCGCAAGCCTATCATGTCATGCAAAAATTTTATGCGCGCTTGCGCACACATACCATCAGTAATAAGTGATTTAGCGAAATATTATCTAAATCATCGCTAGAAACCTGATATCCATCAAAATATGCACGGAACATTTTCAGTATCGAGGCCAGGCGAACGCTGACATTTGAATAGAAACCGGGAAAACAAAAAAGCCCGGTAATGAACCGGGCTTTTTGAAGCTAAGCTTTGATTTGCTTCGCGAAATTTTGGGGTGACCGATGGGGTTCGAACCCACGACAACAGGAATCACAATCCTGGACTCTACCAACTGAGCTACGGCCACCACTGTATCGAGCACAAATATTGCAGTGCAAGAGAGCTACGCATTATACGAGGAATTTGGCTTGCTGGCAATAGCATTCTTGGTAATCAGGCTCATTGCCACTTAAGCCATCAACCTCACAAATCCTCGCGAAACCATGTTACGCCCTGCCGCATGCGATAGATTGATCAGAATTTACCACCACCACCCGCGCCCTCACGCTGGCGCCCCATACCGCCTTTGCGCTGTGGAGCCTCGCCGCTATCCGGGCGCTTGGCTTTAGGCGCATCTGCGGTGGTACCGGTGGTACGCAAGGATGCATTGATAAACAATTGCAAGGCCTGGCGTTGCTTGTCATCCAGCGCATCATTGAGCGTCAACACCAGTTCACGCATTTGCTTGTTTTCTTGCAAGCTAGTTTGCTCTTCCTGCTCTATCTGCGGGTTCAGCTCACGCAATTCGATATTATTTTGCTCCAGACGCAACTCCAGCTCGGATTGCAGACGGTTCCGGCGGACATCGCGCTGATGCTGCATGGACTTCAGCTTGTTTTCCGTCTGCTGCCATAGCAATTGCTGATTGGCATTCAGGTTTAATTCTTTCTTCAACTCTCCTGCTTTGGCGAGCAAACTATCCAGGCGAACTTCCATGACTGGCGTTGCGTGTGCGAGGGAGGTAAACAGGGTGAAACAAGCGGATAAAGCTATCTTGCGTAAGTTGATAGTGTGCATATCATTCCTGCCAATAAAAGTAGCGGGCATAAAAAAGCCCACGCAAATAAATGCGTAGGCGAAATCTCACTGAGGTAGTGAGTTGAAGGAGCGTGCAATGAAACATAATCAATATATTCCGACAAGAACCCAACTCCACCATGTATTACAAATTCTTACGAATACTCGCGTTTCATTTACAAATTAGCTCATGTATCAGACTTGAATTTGGCACTCTCAAGCACATTCAACCATGATCATGCAGCAGAGGCTTGGACTTCTTGGCCGCGGTCGAAGGTAGTTACACTTTTCATGGCTAACGCAGCCTCCAGCAGCAACTCTGGTTGACCAGATGCAAGCCTTTTACTGTCTGACAGTATCTGGCGGAAAACACGTGCACCGACCAGACCCATCATAAGCCCCAGCATGTGCCGGATAACCGTATTCAGGCGCAGGCCTTTGCCGCCATTGCCATACAATTCCAGTTGCTGATAGATGTAGGGAATCATGTGCTGCAGAATTTCTTCCCTGCTTTTCACCGGAGTAGCGTCGCCATAATAGCGCTCGTCAAAACTCGCCATGAAGTAAGGGTTATGATAAGCCTCGCGACCTATCATGACACCATCAACATGCTGCAAATGCAAGTCCATGTCTTGCAGGGTCTTAATGCCACCGTTGAGAATGATTTCCAGATCAGGAAATTCTTTTTTCAGGCAATAGGCATAGTCATATTTAAGCGGCGGGATTTCACGGTTTTCTCTTGGCGAGAGGCCTTTGAGTATCGCATTGCGGGCATGGACAATAAAGGTCTTGCAACCCGCATCAGCAACGGTGCCCACAAAGTCACGCATGAACTCATACGAATCGACTTCATTGATGCCTATACGGTGCTTGACCGTGACATCAATCGAGACCACGTCTTTCATCGCCTTGACGCTATCAGCAACCAGTTGCGGCTCTGCCATCAGGCAGGCACCAAATGCGCCTTTTTGCACACGTTCAGACGGGCAACCGCAATTAAGGTTGATTTCATCATAGCCCCACTGCTCACCCAGCTTGGCAGCATGCGCCAGATCAGCCAACTCACTGCCGCCTAGTTGCAGGGCAACGGGGTGTTCGCCAGGATTAAACTCAAGATGACGTTGGACATCACCATGCAAGAGTGAACCGGTTGTCACCATTTCGGTATAGAGCCAGGAGTTGCGGGTGATATGGCGGTGAAACTGGCGGCAGTGTCTGTCAGTCCAGTCCAACATGGGGGCCACAGAAACGCGGCGCGGGGGTAGTGCTTTTGTATTCACAATAAAACAAGACGGCAATTTACAATGCCGTATTGTACCTTGTCATTGGAAAATCGCCTTTGAAAGGCGCATGTGTGGGAAAACCGACTACAACAGGAATCTCAATCCCATCGTTAATTAGCTGGAAAACTTCGAAAATACTAAACTTTCACCTTCAGAGTGTCCATCGAATGGCATCTAAGGCAATACGTCAATGCTTGTTCTTAGAGTATCGGTTGGAAATTTTTTTACTATTATTCCATATCGAACAGGTCATCAAGTCGTGTTAAAAGGGTATATTTCCCCCTAATTTATAGCCGATTTAATCATTTCAATTGCATATGGGTTATACGCTCAGGACTTCCACGTAACCAATTTGTGTCGGTACAATAAATCTAATTTTGCTAAAACCCGCAAAATCCCGAGCCTCGACGACTGCTGCTTGTGCTTCTCCTTGGTTAAGCAACCCGCCAAAAAATATAAATGACAACTTTTTGATCGGTAATGGACGTGAAATTACGATCAGTTCTCGTTGGTTGTTAGGCATAACAGATTTGAAATGATCGATAAACCCGTGATTTATTTGAGCAATCAATTCGTCACTGTTAACAGTGTCAGTAATGCATATCTGGTAACTACAGCCGTCAAGATAATTAGTTTGATACACAATAAAGTGTGTGTCTGACATCTTGGCAATATTGCAGGACTGATTGTGAAGCCTGCGCAACCAATCGATAAGCGCCTCCTGGTTATAGAGCGATATTTGATCATTGATTAACGTCGAAGTGGGATACCAATTCGACGAGGAAAAAGGTGTCCAGTCTACTGGCATAGAATTCAATGCATTGGCCGCCGCCTCCAAAGTTTCCTTTTCAGCAACTTGCTTTACTTGTGCCAAAGTTTCTTCAGAGATGGCAAACCCACTCAGGTACTCTCCAGCATATTTTAGGAAATCGTCGCCGGAATACATCCAAAATTTTTCTGCGTTTGTGTTTTCCAGAAATTCAGAAACTAATTTTGGGTTAGGACCTAACGTTTTCTTTGTTTGTTTTTTGTCAAAAATCCACCACCAATCTGACTTTGCGTCTGAAGTAACAAACACAACTTGTTTGATATCTGATTTCTTTACATAGTCCATTGTTTGGCGCCAGATTACAAGGTCGCCGTACTTGTCCGGGAATGATAGGTCGGGCCTTATTTTAAACTCACCAGCTTTTGCCTTGTCTCCAAATCCTGGTGGGATATTCGCGTCGTATCGTGATTCACCATCTGCATATAAAGTATTAAGATCTTCTTGATTAGCGGGAATTCTCCCCGTCTTTCCTTGAAATAAATCGGCGATCTGATCACCAATAGCGTCGTCCATGCTCAAATTTGGCAATTTCTGACACGCAATTTTGACAGCGTGTTCAAGGTCTTTTATGGCAGTTTCTGCAGCTTCAAGTTTACTATTTATATCTGAAATTCCAGTACTGCGCCTTTCAAAATCTATTTTCTTAAAATCAGATCTCAATTCGCTCGGAAGACTCTTTAGTCTTGCAGAAAGAGTGTTTACTGATGCATTTGAATCAACAATTACTTCAAACCGATTTTGATGAAATTCAAACGCAACATGGTACGGAATCCAAATTCTACTTCCCAATTTCGAAAGCGCGGACAACAGTGAATTCCTCGCCTCGTCTGGATACCTATATAGGTGAAGCAATACATTGGTATCAAAAATAAAAGTAGCGTTTTCCCACAAGTTTTTAAAATCAGATTTGTTAGGCAAATAATGCCCAGGGAAAAGATCTCGCATAAATATCTCCTATCTATCATCTCTGACTTAGAATATAACAAAAGAGACCCTAATTGATCATTTATCAATGATCAATTGACCTGAATTTTCAATGCTGTGAAATATTTTTTGAAATTGAATATGTACACACATTACGCGCCAACCAGACTCGAAAAACTTGAACACCTCAAAGCCACTGGTCGCCACCTTGAAGACTGGCATCGGAAGACCTGGCCAGACTACAAAGCGCCAATAATTCGATACTCGTCTATGGAACAGGTAAAGAAAGGACAAGTGCCAAAATGGAAGAGTTTAAAATCACGGAGCACCCGAAATATTTCTCGCTACAAAGCGTGCGACCAGCGGCAATCACAACAAAATTGAGCAAGCGTGCTGCTGATGCATATGACTTTGCAGCCCATGTAAACCCATCCACAACACATAAGCACTACGATCACCGTACGGCGAAAAAAGCCAAGGCGACAGAATAGCCATTGGAAAAATTAAAATTCCGTTGGAAATAAAGAAAAAAGGCTTACGCACATTAAACGTAAGCCTTTGATCTTCAATGAAATTCTTGGGTGACCGATGGTGTTCGAAACCACGACAACAGGAAACACAATCCTGGACTCTACAAATGCCCTTCACAACTCACAATTAACCCTTGATCACAGGCTTATGCTGCGTACCTTCGCCTCGTGTCATGAACAACATACGGCTTTCTGCAAACACCTTAGCCGTATGCCAGCGCCCCTTGGGCACCAATACTGCCTCACCTGCTTTCATGTGTATATGTTCAACGGTATCTTCCAGCTCAATAAGAAAATCAGCGCGGCCAGATAGCAAATACACGAATTCATCTGCCTGCGGATGCATCTCCCAGCTGGGCCAATCTGATTCGCATGTGAATTCACTGATCAGCCAGTGTTTGCCGTAAGCCTCGATTTCTGCTTCGGGCAAACTCCAGAATGCGGGACCTTGCTCCAGCACAGTCGCCAGGCCGTCAGCCGCCAGCGCCACATAGGTTTTTTGAGCTTCTATTTTCATGCCTGATCTCCCTGGGAATACGGATCATCTGCAAAAGACTGCCTGAAAAGACTGCCTGTATGGATTAAAACCTCATATTACCAATATGACAACACTAACTCAATAAGTTCAATGACCAACAGATAAGCATGGCAAGTGCCAGGCAATTTACGATGACTGTGGCATTAAATGCGATCCGGAAAGAAGTTTTGATGGTCTTGTGACGAAACCACCTTTGCGCCAGCATGGCACCCGGCCAGCCACAGGCCAGGCCACACAGTAATAAAGTGCGTTCAGAAATTCTTGAATCAAGCCTTCTGGCTGCTGCCTTATCCAGGGCATACATGATGAGTGTTACGACGCTCATACAAACATAGATGACGACTATGCCCAGCATTTGCAGTTGCTGATCGGTGCGTACCAGCGAAAATGCTTCTGTCATTTGATCAAAAAAGTCCACGCAAGCCCGGTGAGAGTATGAGAAGCCGGATTATTGCAGACCAAACATCGCCAGTCCATTCTTATAGGCAATGCGCTCGGCTACATCCGCTGGCAACTCACTGAGCATGCGGCGATAAAAAGCCATCAACTGCGGCACATCATCCCAACGCGAAGTCACCCAGGTATCGGTGCCAAGCACGAACCTGTCGGGGTAGCGCAAAAACAGGCGCCTCCATTGTGGATTGAGACTACCGTTTTGCTCAAGATCAGAGCGGAAAGACAGCTCACCAACTAGGTTGGGGTGCTGGGCAAACATGGCCTCGACTTTATCCAGCGAAGTGCTCATGCCAGTGTGTGCCCAGATCAGTTTTACGCCGGGTGCGTGATGCAAAATACGTTCTATCGCATCTTCGTCAGAATGTGCGTGCAGCCACAAATCACGTGCCTTGCCCAACCTGGCGATTTTTGCCATATACGGTGCATCAGCGTCCTTGCCAAAGATATGGAATTCACCTATGCCGCGGTAAATGCCGCGCTGCAGTTCTTTTTCTACAAAGCGTTCTATCTCGGGATTGGCAAACCAGTCATGCCTGTCAGGCTGCACTCTATAGGGACGCAGGAAGGGGACGATCTTGATATCAGGTGCATTTTGCGCAATCAAATCCAGCGTGCCATCATTTGGCCGACTGGTCGCCAATACGGCACGTATACCAAGCTGACGCCATAAGGCAATGACACGCTGCGGCGACCAGGTGCTGCGTGCTTCCATGTTGTAATGCATGTGGGCATCAAATATGGGCAAGGGCTCAGTTGCTGATGCAATAGCCGACATCATGACCAAAGAGCAGGCCAATAAGAAATTCTGTAAACGCATTTTCATAGTCATTCTCCCTTGCCAAATTTGATGCGGCTTTCGAATCAAGAATACACGCTATGAAGGAAGCGTCAACTCCATGATTACAACATCCTCGCAATCAGGGCTTTTTCATGCCTGGCATCCAGCGGGATACGTACCTTATGCCCGGCACCACCTACGATGCTCAGAGGCTGGTTATCGGCATTGCGCATCTCGGCCAGCCGCATCATTTCATTGCCATTCGGCGAAATGATTTCTATCTCATCGCCAACAGCGAAGCGGTTTTTGACTTCCACTTCTGCCCAGCCATCTGTCACCTGCAAGACTTGCCCCACATACTGGCTGCGGTGCGCCTTTGATACACCCTCCATGTAATTTTGATGTTCTTGTGTATGGTGGCGTTGATAAAAGCCATCGGTGTAGCCACGATTGGCGAGGCCATTCAACTGGCCTAGCAAGTCAGTGTTGAATGGACGACCAGCCACTGCATCATCAATTGCACGTCTGTAGGTTTGGGCGGTGCGGGCAACATAGTAGATAGATTTGGTACGGCCTTCGACTTTCAAGGAATCAATACCGATTTTCGCCAGACGCTCCACATGCTCAACGGCGCGCAAGTCTTTGGAGTTCATGATGTAGGTGCCGTGTTCGTCTTCGAGTATAGGCATGAACTGACCGGGCTTGCCTCCCTCTTCTATCACATAAGGGCGGTCAGCGAGGGGATGACGCGGCATATCACCCATGGCAGAAAAAGATTGATTGGCTTCTTCCAGCGCCTGCTGGTAATTGAATTTGATACTTTCGACCGGTATACGTGCCAAATCACCGGTTTCATTTTCCGTGGCATTTTCGACCTTGTAATCCCATCGGCAGGAATTGGTACATGTCCCTTGGTTGGGATCGCGATGATTGAAATAACCGGACAACAAACAGCGCCCAGAATAGGCGATACACAAGGCACCGTGCACGAAAACTTCCAGCTCCATATCCGGGCATTGCTGGCGTATCTCTTCTATTTCATCAAGCGATAATTCGCGCGAGAGAATGACACGGGTCAGCCCCATCTTTTTCCAGAATCTGACATCAGCCCAATTCACGGCGTTGGCTTGCACTGACAGATGCACGGGCACCTCTGGCCACTTTTCACGCACCATCATGATGAGGCCAGGGTCGGCCATGATAAGCGCATCCGGCTTCATGTTGATGACCGGCTCCATGTCGCGCAGATAGGTTTTAAGTTTGCTGTTATGCGGGAAGATATTGCTGGCGACGAAAAACAATTTACCGCGCGCATGGGCACCGTCTATGCCTTGCTGTAATACATCGAGAGTAGAGAATTCATTATTGCGGGCACGCAGGCTATAGCGTGGCTGGCCTGCATACACTGCATCGGCACCAAAGTCGAAAGCGGCATGCATTTTTTCCAGCGAACCGGCGGGTAGGAGAAGTTCCGGGGATTTTATTGCGTTTTTTACTGAGGAGACAGTCATGGCAGGGTAATCCGAAAAGAAAAATGTTCGCGATCATAAATCCCTGCCCTGCCATTTCAAAATTTACCTTTACAAGATTTGATGCGGATCAATCACGCCGCATGTCAGTCAATTCATTGAAGACCAGTGCTGTCAGCACGATAGCTCCGCCTACTATGCTGGATTGCGCAGGCACCTCACCAGCACCCAGCCATGCCCAGATCGGTGCAAGCAAGACCTCCAGCAAAGACAGTAAGGATATCTCCGGTGCGGACAGGCTGTTGGATGCCTTGACCATCAGCATGCAAGGCAGGCCCAGTTGAAAAAATCCCAAAATCGCCAATATGGCAATGTCGTGCAATGAAGTCTGAAATGGCCAGGCCAATGGCAGCATGATCAATGCAGACAGGCTGCCACCGACAAATACAGCTGGCACCAGATCTACTGCATGCCCACCCTTTTTCAGGATAATGACATTGATTGAAGAAGCGAACGGTATGCCGAGCGCAATCAGCATGCCAGTCAGGCCACGGCTGTCCACCCCGGTCAAACTGCCAGCAAACATCCAGCACATACCCGCACCAGCAGCAGCAATTGCCCACCAAGTGCGCGCAGGAATATGCTGGCGCAATATCAACCATGCCAGGAAGGCTGTGAACAGAGGCGTCAGGCTTTCCATGATGGAGGTATTGGCAACCGTGGTCATGGTCAAGGCTATCATGAAGCAGCTATACATGGTGGCCCACATGCAACCAGACAAAAAGCCTATCTTGCCGAGCAATTTAAGGCACGGGACGAAGGCCCATTTGTATTGTCTGAGCATGACGCCAGCAATAAAAACTGCAGCAAAAAAACTGCGCCAGAAAGTCACCTCAAAATTACGCGCAACTTCGAGGTGACGGGTAAATACACCGGCAATACTCCACAAGGTTGCAGCGCAAATCATCAGCATCACCGCTTTGCGGTGAGACATTTTATTTTGCATATGGGGTCCAAATAAAAAAACCCGTTTGACCCTTGCCAGACTGGCTAGAGCAAAACGGGTTGATCTTCATGCGGCAGTACTAAAACACTAGCTACCGCATTAGTCAGAACAGATCACGTTAATCGCGTGATGCCTTTTTACGTTCGTGCTCTTTCAGGAAGCGCTTGCGCAGACGAATGCTCTTAGGTGTAACTTCAACCAGTTCATCATCGTCAATAAACTCAACCGCGTATTCCAGGTTCAACTGAATAGGTGGAACCAGGCGTACCGCTTCATCCGTACCGGAAGAGCGAACGTTGGTCAATTGTTTGCCCTTGATCGGGTTCACGACCAGGTCATTGTCACGGGAATGGATACCGATGATCATGCCTTCATACACTGGGTCATTGTGGCTGACGAACATACGACCACGGTCCTGCAATTTCCAGATAGCGTAAGCAACTGCTGCGCCATCATCTTGCGAGATCAGTACGCCATTGCGACGGCCACCGAGTTCGCCTTTGGAATTATCAACTGGCGCATATTCATCAAACACGTGGCTCATCAAGCCTGTACCGCGTGTCAATGTCATGAATTCGCCCTGGAAGCCGATCAGGCCACGTGCAGGAATACGGTATTCCAGACGTACACGACCTTTGCCGTCCGGTTCCATGTTTTGCAGATCGCCGCGACGACGACCCAGCTCTTCCATGACACCACCCTGATTGACTTCTTCTACGTCAACTGTCAGGTTTTCATATGGCTCATGACGTACGTCACCGACCATTTTGAAGACCACGCGTGGACGGGATACTGCCAGCTCAAAGCCTTCACGACGCATGTTTTCGATCAGGATAGTCAGATGCAACTCACCACGGCCAGAAACTTCGTACGTGGAATCATCGCCTTCAGCCTGCACTACGCGCAAAGCCATGTTGGATTTCAATTCACGTTCCAGACGGTCACGGATTTGACGTGTCGTCACGAATTTACCTTCGCGGCCAGCCAGTGGGGAGCTGTTAACCATGAAGTTCATGGTCAGAGTTGGTTCATCGATTTTCAACATCGGCAAGCCATCCGGCGTATCTGGTGCGCAGATAGTGGAGCCGATACCGATTTCTTCAATACCGTTGATCAGGACGATGTCACCTGCCAATGCTTCATCAACCAGAACGCGGTCCAGGCCTTTGAATGTCAATACTTGATTGATACGTGCCTTGGTTGGCTTATCATCAGGACCATTCATCCAGACTACGTCTTGCAATGCCTTGACGCGGCCACGCAGGATACGGCCAACGCCGATTTTACCAACGTAGGAAGAGTATTCCAGGGAAGTGATTTGCAATTGCAGAGGACCATCTGGATCATCTTCACGCGCAGGAACGTGTTCCAGGATAGCGTCAAACAAGGGCTCCATATTGCCTTCGCGCACGGAGTCTTCCAGACCTGCATAGCCTTTGAAACCGGATGCATAAACGATAGGGAAATCGAGTTGTTCATCGGTTGCGCCGAGTTTGTCGAACAATTCAAAAGTCGCGTTGACGGCTTTTTGTGGATCAGCGTTTTCACGGTCGATCTTGTTGACGACAACGATAGGTTTCAAACCCAGAGCCAGTGCTTTACGCGTTACAAAACGCGTTTGTGGCATTGGGCCTTCTTGTGCATCTACCAGTAACAAAACGCTGTCCACCATGGACAGAACACGTTCTACTTCACCGCCAAAGTCGGCATGGCCTGGCGTATCGACGATGTTGATGTGTGTGCCCTTGTATTCAACAGCACAGTTCTTGGACAAAATAGTGATACCGCGCTCTTTTTCGATATCATTCGAATCCATAACACGGGCATCAACCTGCTGGTTGTCGCGGAAAGTACCGGACTGACGCAATAACTGGTCAACCAGAGTGGTTTTGCCGTGATCGACGTGAGCGATAATGGCGATGTTACGAATAGCGCGTTTTGAAGTAGACATGATAGCGTTCTTATTGGGTAATTCTATGAGGTAAATCGGATAACCTGCGATTATAACATGTTGCAGCGCAAAAGTAGAAAAACTCCTATTATTTCAAGGAGTTGCTACCGCGCGATGACACAATTAATGTTCAGTGGCAATCAAACGCTCGGGCGCGAGTATGCCGTATTCCTGTAACTGGGCAGAGCCCAGCAACTGCCCGTCTGATTCACGATAGACGCGAACGCGGCCAGTTTCAATGGGCAATGTGACTTCTTCTTTATTTAATGCCAGCCGCTGGCCATGCAGAAAGCGGCGGGACAGCTCATCTGTCAGGCAAACCGGGTCAAAGCTGGACAACAAAGCATCAACCGGGTCCAGCAATGCCAGACGCTCAGGCTCTGGCAGACTTTCAAGATACTCCAGGGTAATGGATTTTTCCAATACCAAATGACCCACACCGATACGGCGCAATTCCTTCAGATGCGCGCCACAACCCAGCGTTGCACCTATGTCTTCACCCAGCACCCGCACATAAGTGCCTTTGCTGCATTTGACTTTGAGACTCAGGAAAGGCGCTTCGTAAGCCAATAATTCCAGCTCGTGAATGATAACGCTGCGCGCTTCACGTTCCAGCGTAATGCCGGCACGCGCATATTCATACAGGGGCTTGCCGTCACGCTTGAGCGCAGAATACATGGGCGGCACTTGCTGTATGGGGCCGGTGAACTGCTGCAATGCCCGCTGGATTTGCTCCAGACTGACATCAACCGGCTTTTCTTCCAGCACCTCACCTTCAGTATCCCCCGTTGTCGTGGTGACACCAAGGTGTACGACCGTGGTATAGGTTTTATCTGCTTCCAGCAAATCCTGGGAAAACTTGGTAGCTTCACCAAAGCACAAAGGCAGCAAGCCTGTGGCAAATGGATCAAGCGTACCAGTATGCCCGGCTTTCGCGGCATTCAAAAAACGCTTGGCCTTGATCAGGGCATCATTACTGGAAAAGCCAACTGGCTTATCCAATAGCAATACGCCGTGCACAGGCACACGTTTTCTTTTTATCTGCGGAGTCGTCATGTTGTCAGCAGCCTGTTACCAGGCTGCGCAATGTATCGTTCAGAATTTACTCTTCGCCATCGTCTTTGGCGCGGGTGGCATTGGCTTCATCGATCAATTTCGACATCGCCATGCCACGGATGGTGGATGTGTCATGCACAAAATGCAGTTGCGGCAAGGTGTGAATGTGCAAACGCAGACCCAGTTGATTGCGCAGGAAGCCAGATGCTTTGACCAAGGCCTCAACAGTATTCTTGACGGCCACAGGATCATCTACCAGTGTAGTGAAATACACTTTTGCATGGGCGTAATCGGGAGTCAACTGCACTTCAGTCAGCGTGATCATGCCTACACGCGGATCTTTTAATTCAGACCAGATGATTTCTGCCAGGTCTTTTTGAATCTGGTCTGCTACACGCAGGCCACGACCGGGGATATTTTTGCTATGTTTTGCCATAATTTTCTTACATCTCCATAAACCACAACCCCGGAACTAGTCCGGGGTTATCTTGAGTTACAGAGTACGTGCTATCTCTTGTACTTCAAATATTTCAAGCTGATCGCCAACCTGAATCTCGTTGTAGCCTTTCAGTGAAAGACCGCATTCCAAACCGGCTTTGACTTCTTTGGCATCGTCTTTGTAACGCTTGAGCGAATCCAGCTCGCCTGTCCAGGTAACCACGTTGTTGCGCAGCAAACGGACAGAAGATGTACGCCTGACCACACCATCGGTAACCAGACAGCCGGCAATCGCACCAACTTTGCTGACCACGAAGACCTGTCGAATCTCGACCATACCAATGATCTGTTCGCGCTTCTCTGGAGCCAACATGCCGGACAATGCTGCTTTGACTTCATCTACTGCATCGTAAATGATGTTGTAGTAGCGAATGTCAACGCCGTTAGACTCTGCCAATTTACGGGCAGATGCATCAGCACGGGTGTTGAAGCCGATGATGACCGCTTTGGAAGCGACAGCCAGATTGACGTCGGATTCGGAAATACCACCAACTGCTGCATGTACAACTTGTACACGCACTTCGCTGGTCGACAATTTGACCAGGGATTGCACCAGCGCTTCTTGCGAACCTTGTACGTCGGTCTTGACAATGATAGGCAAGTTCTTGACTTCGCCTTCGCCCATGTTTTCGAACATGTTTTCGAGCTTGGCCGCTTGCTGTTTCGCCAGTTTGACGTCGCGGAATTTACCTTGACGGAACAAGGCGATTTCACGCGCTTTGCGCTCATCAGCCATAACCATGACTTCTTCACCGGCGGACGGCACTTCTGTCAGACCTTGAATCTCTACCGGGATGGACGGGCCAGCCTCAGAGATATTCGCGCCATTTTCATCCAGCATCGCACGGACACGGCCATAAGCTGAACCAGCCAATACCACGTCACCACGCTTCAAAGTACCGGACTGCACCAGGATAGTGGCAACAGTACCGCGACCTTTATCCAGACGCGCTTCCACGACCAGGCCTTTGGCAGGAGCATCTTTCGGTGCTTTCAATTCCAGCACTTCAGCTTGCAACAAAACGTGTTCCAGCAAGGCATCTATACCCAGACCAGTTTTTGCAGATACCTGTACGAATGGTGAATCACCACCGTATTCTTCAGGCACAACGCTTTCAGCGATCAACTCTTGTGTCACGCGGTCTGCGTTGGCACCTGGCTTATCAATTTTATTGATGGCAACGACCAAAGGTACGCCAGCTGCTTTCGCATGGGCAATCGCCTCTTTGGTTTGCGGCATGACGCCGTCATCCGCAGCTACCACCAGAATAACAATATCCGTCGCCTTGGCACCACGGGCACGCATCGCGGTAAACGCTTCATGGCCTGGCGTATCAAGGAAGGTGATCATGCCACGTGGTGTTTCTACGTGATAAGCACCGATATGCTGCGTAATGCCACCGGCTTCACCAGACGCGACTTTGGCGCGACGGATGTAATCCAGCAGGGATGTTTTACCATGATCAACGTGACCCATGACCGTCACCACAGGTGCACGCGGGAAGGATTCATATTCACCGTGCTCTGTGGTATCCGTCAGCATCGCCTCAGGATCATCCAGTTTTGCAGCAAAGGCTTTATGACCCATCTCTTCAACCAGGATCATTGCTGTTTCCTGATCAAGTACCTGATTGATCGTGCACATCTGGCCCAGTTTCATCAAATGCTTGATGACTTCGGAAGCCTTGACTGCCATTTTGTGTGCCAGCTCAGCCACTGTCAGGGTTTCAGGTACAAACACATCTTTGACGATGGCTTCTACCGGCACCTGGAAATTGCTTTCGCGGTCATCATGATGGCTATTGCGACGGCCCTTAGGACCACCCTTCCAGCCATCACGGCCACCGGAAGTGTCACCACGAGTTTTCAGACCGCCGCCACGTTTCTTGGCTGCGTCGTCTTGCCAGGTCGAAGACACATTGGCAGATTTGATTGCCTTCTTGTCGCCAACGGCTGGTTTTTTCTCGTCTTTTTTCTCTACTGCTGCGCCAGGCTTTTTCTCAGCTACTTTTTTATCAGCAGGCTTGTGCAAAGTACCTTCAGCAACCTTAGGTGCCGCTGCAGGAGCTGGCTCTGGTGCTTTGGCCGGGCGACGAGCAGCGTTCATCATTTCTTTGATTTGCGCAACTTCGTCAGCTACAGCTTTTCTGGCTTTTTCAGTCGCAGCAGCGCGCTCAGTTGCTTCCTTGGCGTCGGCTACCGCTTTTTTCTTCGCTTCTTCTGCTTCGACACGCTTTTTATCTTCATCAGCAGCGGCTTGTGCAGTTTGAGCGGCCTGCACAGGTTTTACCTCTGCAGGTTTAGCATCTGAAGGTTTGGCGTTAGCGCTGGCATTGAGTGCCTTGGCGACAGCAGCGGCTTGCTCGGCTTTGGCTTTTTCAGCTTCAGCTTTGGCGGCCTCTGCCAACTCGGCTTCACGCATGGCTTGCGCCTGGGCTTCTTTTTCAGCTTCGAGCTTGGCCAGACGCTCTTGCTTCTCAAGCAATTCTGCTTCCTGACGTGCGATCAGCTCTGCTTCGCGACGCGCTTCTTCATCAAGACGCGCCTGCTCAGCAGCATCCACTGGTGCAGCAGCCTGCGCTTCATCTGCGGGAGCATCATCACGTTTAACGAAAGTGCGTTTTTTACGAACTTCAACCTGAATGGTACGAGACTTCCCAGTCGCATCGGCTTGCTTGATCTCGGTCGTTTCCTTACGAGTCAAGGTTATTTTTTTCTTTTCGGTGTCCGCAGAAACGCCGTGGGAACGACGCAGATGCTCCAGGAGCTTATCTTTGTCTTCCTTTGTCAGCGAATCTGACGTCGAGCTCTTACTGACGCCCGCTGCACGCAATTGCGTGAGCAGCAAATCTGCTGACATCGTTAGCTCGGTGGCAAATTGGGCTACATTGTTACTCGCCATTCAGTCCTCTTTTTCTATGTGCGCGTTATGAGATTGAAACCCGTGAATTACTTAGCTTCTACGAGTTTCCAGGCTTTGGCTAACAAAGCCTTGGCCTGATCATCATATTTAGCGTCGATGAGTTTCATCTCATCATCGGTCACATCTTCAAATGCATCTTTAATTAATTGACGGGTGCGGTCGGCAGACAATGCCAAAATCGCGCCAAATTCGTCATAAGCCAATCCAGCGAAAGCCGCCAGGGTTTTAATACCAGCCAAACCCAGCTTACCTGCCGTCACGCGGGTCATACCTTCGAGATTGACTAATTCATCTTCCATACCTTCGAGACCTTCTTCAGAAGCAATTGCCTCTGTCAACAAAGCATCACGAGCGCGGTTACGCAACTCATTGACGGTATCTTCATCAAAGGCTTCGATTTCCAGCATTTCGCTGATAGGTACGTAAGCGATTTCTTCCAGACTGGAGAAACCTTCATCTACCAGAATGTCTGCGACTTCCTGATCAACGTCGAGTTTTTCCATGAACAGGCTGCGGATGCCGGCAGTTTCTTGCTCGGCTTTATTCGCAGACTCTTCAGCAGTCATGATATTGATTTGCCAGCCTGTCAATTCAGCTGCCAGGCGAACGTTTTGTCCACTGCGGCCGATAGCAATTGCCAGATTTTCTTCATCCACTACCACGTCCATGCCGTGTTTTTCTTCATCCACCATAATGGACGAAACATTGGCTGGTGCCAGTGCGCCGATCACGAATTGCGCCGGGTCTTCAGACCACAACACGATATCAACACGCTCACCACCGAGTTCGCCAGTCACTGCCTGGACGCGTGAACCACGCATACCAACGCAAGTGCCGATAGGATCAATACGTTTGTCGGCAGTAAACACCGCAATTTTTGCACGCACACCAGGGTCACGCGCAGCAGACTTGATGATCAGGGAACCTTGTTCGATTTCTGGCACTTCCAGCTCGAACAATTTCATAATGAATTCTGGCGCCGTACGCGACAGGATCACTTGCGGGCCACGTGCATTGCGATCAATACGCAAGATGTAGGCGCGGACACGGTCACCAACGCGCAGATTTTCTTTAGGGATCATCTGGTCACGTGGCAGGCGCGCTTCAATCTTGCCGGACTCAACCACGGCTTCGCCGCGTTCCATACGCTTGATGGTACCTGTTACCAGGGAATCACCACGCTCCAGGAAATCAGCAAGGATTTGTTCACGTTCGGCATCACGGATACGCTGCAAAACGACTTGCTTGGTATCTTGCGCAAAACGACGGCCAAAATCGACCGATTCAATTTCTTCTTCGATGTAATCATCAACCTGAATTTCAGGATCGTCTTCCACTGCTTCGAAATGCAGGATTTCCTGATCTGGCAATTGCAGACCTGCCTCATCCGGCACTACGTGCCAGCGGCGGAAAGACCTGAATTCACCAGTATCACGGTCGATTTCTACGCGAATATCGACTTCACCGGGAAAACGTTTTTTTGTCGCTTGCGCCAAAGCATGCTCCAGCGATCCGAAAACAACCTCTTCATCGACGTTCTTTTCACGCGCCAGCACATCCACCAATAACAACAAATCACGACTCATGCTTTGCGACTCCTAAAATCCACTTGCGGCACGAGACGTGCCTTATCCACATCGGCGAGCGTAAACTCCAGCATGGCCGACCCATCTTTTACTTCAAATTCCAGCTTCAGATTTTCACCTTCAGGTTCGTGCAAGACGCCTTCGAAAGTTTTGCGATTTGGTGTGCCCGGCATGGGCATACGCAATTTCACATTGGCTTTCTCACCAGCAAAACGCACATAGTCAGCGATTTTTTTGAGTGGCCTGTCGAGGCCGGGAGAAGAAGTCTCAAGGCGGCTGTAATTGACGTTTTCCACCGTGAGCACATGCGATAACTGGTGACTGACTTTTTCGCAGTCTTCCACCGTGATATTGCCGCGCTCCAGATCTTCCGGCAAATAATCAATATAAACCCTGAACAAGCCGCGCTCGGCCTGCTCAAAATCTACCAGATCATATCCGGTACCGTTGACGGTCTTTTCTATCAAATCCAACAAAGCCAAACTTATTCTCCGAAAAACACACTGACAATTTGCAAACCGGGCAAAACCCGCTACAGGCCTTGCGATTCGGGCTATTGAGCGTTGCGCCGCAACTCACTCAACACGATATCAATCGCTAAAACCAAAAAAAAATGGGCAACTGCCCATCTTTTTTTGTAGCGCCTCGATTTTAAATTCAAATAAAGGCTAAATCTGCTAACTACAAGATTATAAACGATAAATTACCTCGTCGCAATGGAAAACGAGGTAATTTCAACACGTCCCGCTACTGCAAAACGCTTAAAACGACCGAAAAACATTATGCGCCACGTGAGCGCCTGCGCGCTGCAATTCCCTGACCTATGGCCTGACCACTACCACGGGATGTAGGGCCACGACGCTGCCCAGCATCAGGAAAACCCAATGCCGTTTGCAATGGATCTGGCTGGCGGCTACGTTTTTTGCCGTTAGCGTTGTTGGCATTGTTGCCAGCACCGTTGCCAGGTCCATTACCTGCGCCATTACGCGGATTACCTGCGTTACCGCCAGTTTTGTTGCCGTATGCATTGTTGCCGTTAGCATTACCGCCACGACCCGCACCATATTCAGCACGCTCACTACGGCCACTAGACATAGGGAAACCGACTTGCTTCTGGCTAAATGGGCCGGTACCAAAACCAGGCGCCTTATTACCAAATGGTTTGCCGCCCTTGGTTGGCACTGCGGGTTTGTCGCCACCGGCTTTTTCCAGGCCACTCAACTTCAACAAGGCACGAACTGCATCCTCTTCCAGCTCTTCCCAGCGACCACGCTTGAGGTTGGCAGGCAGGGTCATAGCGCCATAACGGGTACGGATCAGGCGTGAAACTGTCAGGCCGACAGCCTCAAACATGCGACGCACTTCACGGTTACGGCCTTCACCAATGATGACGCGATACCATTTATTGACACCTTCACCACCACCGTCAGTGATTTTGGAGAATTGCGCCATACCATCTTCCAGCTCAACACCGGCCAGCAAACGCTGACGCATGCCTTCTTCGAGCTCACCTAGAGTACGCACAGCGTATTCACGCTCAATACCATAACGCGGATGCATCAGACGGTTTGCCAAATCACCGGATGTGGTGAACAGCAACAAACCTTCAGTGTTGTAATCGAGACGCCCTACTGCCAGCCATTTGCCAACCTTCATGCTTGGCAAGCTCTCGAACACGGAAGCGCGGCCTTCTGGATCATTAGTACTGACGATTTCGCCAGCAGGCTTGTGATAAATCAGTACGCGTGGCGGTTTTTTACTGACTTTGCGCATAATGGGCTTGCCATTGATACGTACTTGATCAGTAGGCAAAATTCTTTGACCAATATGGGCTGGCTCACCATTCACAGAGACACGACCAGCAACAATCAGCTCTTCCATGTCGCGGCGCGAACCCAGGCCTGCTTCAGCCAGTACTTTATGCAACTTAGGCGCATCATCATCTGCAGTCAGATCACGGCGCACTGGCTTGCCACGGCCCTTGCCTTTGGCATCATCAGCAACACCGGAATCAAATGCCTCGGAAGTAACAAAAGAAAACACGTCATCGGCATTATTGCCAGCACCAGGGCGACCGCCACGAGTTTGTTGCTGCGGACGCTTGGATTTGTTAGCGCCTGGCTGGCCAGCGTTTTGACGTGGGCCACGATCATTGCGGTCACCGCGATCGGTACGCTCACTGCGTTCACCACGATCTGGACGCTCTGCGCGGTCGGCACGCTGGTCGTTACGCTCACCACGATCAGCGCGGACTGGACGTTCAGTTTTTTCGCCGTTTTCAGTTTTTTCACCGCGCTCTGTGCGCTCCGTTCGCTCCGCACGATCCGCCCTTGGCGCACGTTCTGTGCGGGGTGGGCGTTCGCCGCGCGGTGGACGTTCACTACGCTCGGCTATTTGCTCAGTACGCACAACTGGCTCGGCAACTACAGGAGCTTCGGGAGCGACTGCTACATGCTCCTCGACAACTTCCGCAGGCTTGGCTTTGGCGCGGCTGGCGCGTGGCGCTGCCCCAGGCTCTTTAGGAGTACGCGGCGCGCGCGGTGCACGTGCTTTTTTAACTGGCGCTTCTGCAACATCATCGGCGGATGTTGTCACCGCTACAGTTGCTACTGCTGCCTCAGTAGCGCCTGCTGATTGCTCTGCATTCTCTTGCTTAGGCTTGGATCGGCTTACTCCAGTACGCGGGGCACGCGCAGCGCGCTTTGCCGGTTTTGCGTCATCACCACCAGCAGCGCCATTATCATTTGCGCCCGCACCATCAGCTTGGTCAGCATTTACATCTTCAGGATTCATTGGATTCATTCTTCAGTTCTATTGAAGGCAACTGACTCGCTGCAGCGCCCGGTACACTATCCGGTGCCGCAGTATCGGCTACCTGATCACTCAATTGCGTGACAGGTTGAGAGTCTCCCCCAACCTCACTTATTTCTTCGCTTACTTCGTCAATTACTTCTTCGCTTATATCTTCGGCAATTTCTTTTACTATCACTTCTGATACTTCTGCAATTTTTGTTTCGCCTGCGGTCTCGACTGACTCTTCAGCGACAATATCTGCAGCATCATCCATTGCAGGCAGCGCGCTGTCCGTCACAACATCAAAAGTTACAGCATCTGGCTCAGCGCTAACGTCAGCTCCCTCTTGAGACCCTTGCCCAGATGCAATTTTCGCATCCTGTGCGGCCTCAGTCTGCTGTTGCTGCTGCGCATCTTGTGAATCTTGTGCATCATTTATTTCTTGCGGCAATGGCTCCAATTCAGCATCTGCAAGTACCTCTATCTCTGCAATATCCGCTGACTCTTGCGTGAGTTCATTGCTTGAATCCACCATTGCTGCCGGCTCAGCATGCTCAGCATGCTCAGCATCAAGGGTATCCGCATCAGGCAAAACCACATTCACAGCTTGCTCAGAAACAGTTTCGCCATCAGTTACAGGCTCCGCCACCAATGCATCGACCTCAACAGCGGCAAACATTCCACCATCCAGAGCCGCCAATTCAGGAACCAGCTCCTCTTCAGCATCCCGTTTCACTTGCTGCAGAGGCGGCAACTGATCCAACGAAGACAGACCCAGATCATCCAAAAACTGCTTGGTAGTGGCGAACAAGGATGGGCGGCCTGGCACATCCCTGTGGCCTATGGATTCTATCCAGCCACGGTCTTCCAGAGTTTTAATCATCTGCGACGCCACGGTCACGCCACGAATTTCTTCTATGTCGCCGCGCGTCACCGGCTGGCGATAAGCAATAATCGCCAGGGTTTCCAGCGTTGCTCTTGAATACTTTGGTGGCTTTTCCGGGTTCAGCCTGTCTATATAGGCGCGCATCTCGGGCTTGCTTTGAAAGCGCCAGCCAGTAGATAAAGCCACCAGCTCTATGCCCTTGTCGGACCAGTCCTGACGCAAGCCTTCCAGCATCAGTTTGATAGTATCTGCGCCGACCACATCACCTTGATCATCCGCATCCTGGAACAGCTTTTTCATCGTATTGACTGTCAGCGGCTCTGGCGCGCATAACAAGGCTGTTTCGAGGACTCGTTTTGCCTCAGCAGTATTCATGCAATATTAAAGTACACGGGTTTATTTAGTTGATGTCATGCAACAAGACAACTGATACCTCAGTTACCATTTCGCTATTGTTCACATCAGTTTTGTATTAAATTTGTTGCCACCAACCTGGCAGCAACGCCCCTTATGCGGGCGGCTGGGACTGCATGGAGCGCGCAAAGAACTTAGCAGCGCACAATCCCTAAAATTAGTAGACACTGGATTGTAGTCCAGAAATTCGCAGACGATCAAAAAATATCGTCAACAAACAATAAAAAAGCCACGCTAAAACGTGGCTTAACTCATTATTTCCGTCTGCAAGCGGAAAATCAAGCACATTAACCGCTCGCATCCCCACTCCTGCCATTTCTGAACCCAAACCGGAAAGCCAACCACAAGCCCTCCAACAACATCTTGCATATGATTGCAAGGGTGCGAGAGTACCATGCATTTAAAAAGTCCGCATGGGAAAATCTGGACAGATTGCATGCGACTTAAGTAAAACAAAGATTAAATTGCATTTACATTAACAACATTAAATAAGATTTTATGAAACAATGGCCAATGATTTTCAATCAAACTGATGACAAGCCATGTGCTTCATGACCATCCTGAGCACCAGTTCAGACTCCGATCTTTCTCTTGCCAGCAATGAGCTAATTCAGTTCGCAAAAAAGCTACCTGGCATTCCAGAAGAAAAATATCTACGCTTCGAACATAAATGGTTCCTTGCCTCAAATGCCGGATGCAGTTGCAATTTCAGGCATTTATCTGACGACAGCATAGAGCTCGGATTTGGCGAACCAGAAGCATGGTTTGAAGAAGATCACGATACTATTGAAGCAACACGTCAAATTGCAGCAAGCATACGCACACTGATACAACAAGGCGCACATGTAGATTGCTTTGATGCATGGGCACATGGGCAAAGCGATGCAGCAGCGCCCATCGGCGACATTGAAGTCGATCTGACCGAGGTCAGCGACGCGGCATTCCGCTTTTTTGGGGAATACCAATTTACTTTCACGATCAAGCCTTAAGCTGACTGCCGCGCATAACTGACCGTCAGCATTTCCCACTGGTGACCATCAGGCTCATTCCAGTAAATCATGTTCCCGCCATAATCAGTATTGATTCGCATATCTACAGGCCCGCGCACAGAGCTGCGATAAGAAATGCCAGCCCGCTTGATACGCCCGAGTATGTCATCAAACGTCTGCTGGCTGACGCGAAAACAAAAATGATAAACAGGGAAGTCCTCGTCAGTCTGGATGAAGTCCAGCGTCAAGCCTTCGTTCACAAATACCGGGGCAAACGGACCCAAGGCTGTCGGCGACCAAGGCACACCCAGCAATTCAGCCAACAGTTTTGCCGAAGCCAGCTTGTCGTACGAAGGGACAATAGTGTGATCGAGTTCGATACTCACGGCATTTCTCCTTACCACATCAGATTCAGGATTTACAATAATAGTTTGCATTTTACTTATTCTTAAGTAATCTGGACAACATGCAAAAATTGGTTGAATTTACAATAAATTGCAACTTTTGCATAAAACATACACTTTGATTTTTCACGTGGACTTCAATCAAAGATGATGCGTAAAATGCAATTCAATGCCATTAAAGCAAGCAACATTTGTACATCGTTACCTTGGCAAGAAACCTGATATCTCGCATTAGCAATTGCCAGCAAACTTGCCACACCATTTTTTGAATTACTGTCTTCAAGGACGACCCGCTTCAGCCGCCGCTCATTGTCAATCGCATCCGACCAGCAGCACAGCCTTTCAGGGGATAAAAAATGTTTATTGCAAACCTCAAAATCAGTCAACGCCTGTATTCAGGTTTTGGCTTAGTTATCTTGATGCTGATCGCCGTTGTTGCCATAGGTGCTTCCCGCCTGACTTTACTCGACAGCGAAATTAACCTGACCGTCAATGATCGCTATCAAAAAATATATGTACTGAACGACGCTATCAAAAACCTGAATCTACAAGCCAGAAATTTGCGCAATATCTTGCTCATGAGCGACGAAGCTGAAATTAAAAAGGAAATCGACAGCGTACAAAAGTCTTCTCAGGTTATTACCAGCGAACTCGATAAACTGATCCCCACCATACGCAACCCAAAAGCCAAGGAATTACTCAGGCTCACCATAGAGCAGCGCGCACAATACATTCCCGTCAGAGACAAAATGATCAAGCTCGTGACGGATGGCAACAAAGATGAAGCAAAAGATTTTCTGTTTAAGGAAGTCCGCCCCAAACAACTCAGCTACCTGGAAGCGATGGAATCACTCATCAAGTTTCAAGAGGGATTGATGGCGGAGTCAGCCATAGAAACCAAGGAAACAGCTGAATCGGCGACTCAACTGATGATCGCTACCGGCATACTTGCAGCTATCATCAGCAGCTTTATCGCCTGGTCAATCACAAGGCGCATAGTCACTCCACTCAATAGTGCAGTAGAGATCGCCAAAACCGTCGCCAGTGGTAATTTGACCAGTGATATCGATGTTACTGGCAAAGATGAAATGGGTTCCCTGCTGCGCGCCCTGGCATTGATGAACAACAACCTGATAGACATCGTCGGACAAATACGCAGTGGTACGGACACGATAGCCACCGCATCCACACAAATCGCATCAGGCAATCAGGACCTTTCCGCACGCACGGAAAAGCAGGCGAGCGCACTGGAAGAAACCGCGTCATCCATGGAAGAACTCACGAGTGCCGTCAAGCAAAACTCCGATAACGCCCTCGAGGCAAATCAGCTTGCGAAAAATGCGTCTGAAGTAGCGGTCAAAGGTGGCAATGTCGTCACACGGGTGGTCGATACCATGTCATCCATCAGCGAATCATCCAGGAAGATTGTCGATATCATCAGCGTCATTGATGGCATCGCCTTCCAGACAAATATTCTGGCACTGAACGCAGCCGTTGAAGCAGCGCGCGCTGGCGAGCAAGGCCGGGGGTTTGCCGTGGTTGCTTCTGAAGTACGCAATCTTGCCCAGCGTTCTGCAACCGCAGCAAAAGAGATCAAACTCCTCATCGATACCTCTGTAGAAAAGGTCAATGCAGGAACCCAGCTTGTTGATGAAGCCGGGCTAACCATGAGTGAAGTTGTCAGCAGCGTCAGACATGTAACCCATATCATTGCAGAAATAAGCTCCGCCAGCGCAGAACAGACTGCCGGCATAGAACAAATCAACCGGGCCATTGTGGAACTGGACAATACCACCCAGCAAAACTCTGCCCTCGTAGAAGAAATAGCCGCCGCCGCCGAATCCCTGCAGGATCAGGCAAGAAGACAAGCCGATGTCGTCAGCGTATTCAAAACCGACGACAACACACCTGCCACCGCCGCCAGATTACACAATATTTCCGAACACCCAAAAGCCGCAAGGCAAACGAATGCACGACAAGTCATTCCGCTACAGATATCTGCGTCAGCAAGAGAGAAATAAGCATCGGAGAGAACGATGGGAGAAGAAGCGAAAAAAGAAGAACGCAGAAAAGCAAAAAGTCCTTGATCATTTCTGATCAAGGACTTGAATACTTGGTTGCGGGGGCAGGATTTGAACCTACGACCTTCGGGTTATGAGCCCGACGAGCTGCCAGACTGCTCCACCCCGCGTCTGAAGAATGAAACTATACATGATTTTGCTGCTCAGCGCAATTCTTTTATAGGACATGGACTTTTGCCGCGCTTTTACGGACAGGTGTTACACTCTGCAGATTCGCCAATTTTGACTCTTTTTTGCCCATGAAATTCTGCTCTGAATGCGCGTCCCCGGTGGTCTTGCAAATTCCTGTTGATGATACCCGCGAGCGTTTTGTTTGCCCGGCTTGTGGCACTATCCATTATCAAAACCCAAAGATGGTCGTAGGTTCTATTCCTGCTTGGGAAGAAGATGGTGTCACCAGGATATTATTATGCAAGCGAGCCATAGAACCGCGTCTGGGCTTCTGGACCCTGCCTGCCGGCTTCATGGAAAATAATGAGACAACGGCACAGGCTGCACAACGTGAGACCGAGGAAGAAGCTGGTGCCAATATCAAATTACATGAGCTGTTTTCTATCTTGAATGTGCCACATGTACATCAGGTGCATTTATTTTATCGCGCCACCTTGCTGGATCTGAATTACGCCGCCGGGGTCGAGAGCCTGGAAGTGGCGCTATTCTCTGAAGAGCAAATTCCCTGGGATGACATCGCCTTCCCTACCATAGGCCATACACTGAAGTTTTTCTTTGAAGATCTGGCGAAAGTAAAAAATGGTGGGCGCTTCCGGACGCATGAGCATGATATTTTCAAGCCCATGCGGGATGGCTGAAATAACATTGGCCAGGCTAATATCAAAAAAAATGGGCAAATTTTAATTTGCCCATTTTTTTCGACATTATTTTCGTCATTACCAACTGGTTTCGCGTTCTGCAGTCGATGAGATTTTGTGTATAGCCAAATCTGCACCTTCAAATTCTTCTTCAGGATCAAGACGTATGCCTACGAGTTTTTTCAAACTGGCGTAGATGATATAGCCACCGATGAAAGCAATCGCAACACCCATGACGGTGCCCAGCAATTGCGACATGAAGCTGACGCCGCCAAGACCACCCAGAGACTTTAAGCCAAAGATACCAGCAGCAATACCACCCCAGGCACCGCATAGCCCATGCAGGGGCCAGACACCGAGTACATCATCGACTTTCCATTTGTTTTGCGTCCAGGTGAACATCCAGACAAAAATGGCGCCAGCCATGCCACCAGTAAACAGTGCGCCCAGCGGATGCATAAGGTCAGAACCGGCACAAACTGCCACCAGACCCGCCAGAGGGCCGTTGTAGACGAAGCCAGGGTCATTCTTGCCGAGGATGAAAGCGACCAGCGTACCGCCCACCATGGCCATGAGAGAATTCATGGCAACCAGGCCATTCATCTTTTCCATGGTTTGTGCACTCATGACATTGAAACCAAACCAGCCCACAGTGAGTATCCACGCACCCAAGGCCAGAAAAGGGATGCTCGATGGTGGGTGGGCGGCAATTGCGCCATTCTTCATATAGCGGCCACGGCGTGCACCCAGTAACAATACTGCAGGCAAGGCCACCCAGCCACCAAAGGCATGCACAACCACAGAACCGGCAAAGTCATGGAATTCTTCAGAGAAAGCTGCTTTTAACCAAGCCTGTATGCCAAAACGCTGGTTCCAGGCTATGCCTTCAAAGAAAGGATATAACACACCGACCAGCAAGGCTGTCGCGATCAGTTGCGGGTGAAATTTTGCCCGCTCGGCAATGCCGCCTGAGATAATGGCGGGAATGGCGGCGGCAAAGGTCAGCAAGAAAAAGAACTTGACCATTTCAAAGCCGTTTTTGGCGACCAGCACTTCGGCACCAGAATAAAACTGCACGCCGTAAGCAATGGTGTAACCGACAAAAAAGTAGGCGATGGTCGATACGGCAAAATCAACCAGTATCTTGACAAGGGCATTGACCTGGTTTTTCTTGCGCACAGTACCCAATTCTAAAAACGCAAAACCCGCATGCATTGCTAAAATCATGATTGCGCCAAGCAAGATAAACAAGGCGTCCGCGCTGCTATTTTGTGCATTCATGCAAAATATCTCCCAATTTAAGTGCAAGTTTGAATTAAAGATACACTGATAAAGCAAAATGCATTCCAATTTGGTGCAAACGATAAGTGATTGATTTAATGCGATTTTTAGAAACTGATTATTTGATGGCCAAGTTTGGCGCACTGAAAAATGGCGTTTTTTTGGTGCAAGCAATATTGGGGGCTGCGTGATCCCCTGGCTGGAAACTGATAGCCCCTTCCCTCATCCCAGCAACGCACTTACTGAAAAAGACGGTGCGGCAGGCTTGCTGGCAGCGGGTGCCGACCTGTCAGCAGGACGCTTGCTATATGCTTATAGAAATGGCATCTTTCCCTGGTTTTCTGATGGGCAACCTATTTTGTGGTGGTCCACCGATCCCCGCATGGTCTTGCAGGTGGAGGATTTCAAACTATCCGCAAGTCTGAAGAAGCGCTTGCGCCAGATCAGCAAAGACCCGCGCTGGGAGGTGCGCTTTGATACTGCCTTTGAAGATGTCATGCGGGCTTGTGCCGCGCCGCGCGGTGAAGAGCATGGCACCTGGATTTCTGACGACATCGTTGCTGGTTATTGTGACTTGCACAAGCTGGGATATGCCCATTCGACCGAGGTATGGCTGGATGGTGAACTGGTCGGTGGTGCCTATGGCGTTTGCATAGGCCGCATGTTTTATGGCGAATCCATGTTTGCCAGAGTCACGGATGCATCAAAAATAGCCTTGGCACACCTGGTATTTTTCTTGCGTGAACATGGGGTGAAAATGTTAGACTGCCAGCAAGAGACGGCACATTTGGCATCTCTGGGCGCAAAAGCGATTAGCAGAGCCGAGTTTTTGCGCTGGGTAGAACATGCCAGTGCCTTGCCAGCGATTAGCAATTGGACCATAGTCAACAAGATCAGCCCGTGACCCAGCTTAACGAACTCCCCTTCGCCAGCATACAGTTTTATGCGACAGCGCCCTACCCTTGCAGTTATCTGGAAGGCTTGCAGGCGCGTTCACAGGTGGCCACGCCTGCGCATCTGATTAATGCGGATGCATATTCAGAGCTGGTGAAGAGTGGCTTTCGCCGTAGCGGCATTTTTATTTACCGGCCGCATTGCGATAACTGCCAGGCCTGTACACCAGTGCGCGTACGCGTCAATGAGTTTGAAACCAACCGCAGCCAGCGCCGCGCCTGGAAAAAACATGGCAATCTGCATGCACGCGTCAGCAGCCTCAGTTATGTGCATGAACACTATGAGCTCTACCAGCGCTATCAGGGTGCGCGCCACTCTGGCGGCGGCATGGACAATGACAGCCGTGACCAATATGCGCAATTTTTGCTGCAAAGCCGGGTAAATACACGCCTGGTTGAATTCAGGGATGACAACAATATCCTGCGCATGGTCAGCATCATTGATGTGCTCACAGATGGCTTGTCGTCCGTGTATACCTTTTATGACCCGGATGATGCGACTGCATCCTACGGCACCTACAATGTCTTGTGGCAGATAGAGCAAACGCGCTTATTGAAGCTGCCCTATGTTTATCTGGGTTACTGGATCGCTGCCAGCCCCAAGATGGCTTACAAAACCAATTTCCGCCCCCTTGATGCCTTGATGCAGGGGCGCTGGCAGACTTTGCGGGAACTGTGAAGCTCTCCTTTCTGTTTGTCTCTCAAATTTTATTTTTAACTTTTCTTTCCCACCTATTTACATGTCTGCAAAACTTCTTTACTCCCTGATCCGCCCTGCCCTGTTTGCCATGGATCCGGAAAATGCCCATCACCTGACCTTACCTGCGCTGCAGCGTGCCAATAAACTTGGCCTGGGTGGCTTGCTGGGCAATAAACCTGCAGAAGATGCGCGCACTGTCATGGGTGTGCGTTTTCCCAATCCCGTGGGTCTTGCTGCTGGCCTGGACAAGGACGGTGCGTATATTGATGGCCTGGCGGCAATCGGTTTTGGTTCCATAGAAATTGGCACAGTCACACCGCGTGCGCAAGCGGGTAATCCCAAGCCACGCATGTTCCGCCTGCCGCAGGCAGATGCGATTATCAACCGCATGGGTTTTAACAATGGTGGTGTCGATGCCTTTGTCAAAAACGTACAGGCTTCGCGTTTTTACCAGGACAAACAAGGCGTGCTTGGCCTCAACATAGGCAAGAATGCCGATACACCGATAGAACGTGCGGCAGAAGATTATCTGCATTGCCTGGCCAAGGTGTATCCCTATGCCAGTTATGTGACAGTGAATATCTCTTCCCCAAACACCAAGAACCTGCGGCAGTTGCAAGGAGCGACTGAGCTGGATGCCTTGCTGTCGCAACTGAAGGAAGCGCAGCAAAAACTGGCGGATGAACATAAACGCTATGTGCCAGTTGCCCTGAAGATCGCTCCAGATATCGATGCAGAGCAAATCAAGACCATAGGTGAAGCCTTGTTACGTCACAAGATAGACGGTGTCATTGCGACCAATACCACCATTACCCGCGATGCGGTGCAAGGCTTGCCACATGCAGAAGAAACGGGTGGCCTGTCTGGCAAACCCGTGTTTGAATTATCCAACCGCGTGATCCGCGCCCTTAAAGCAGAACTGGGTAATGAAATCCCCATCATCGGCGTGGGCGGGATTTTTTCTGGTGCCGACGCCGTGGCTAAAATGCAGGCAGGTGCGGCGCTGGTACAAGTGTATTCTGGCCTGATTTATCAAGGCCCCGCATTGGTCAAAGACTGCGCAGATGCCTTGCGCGGACATAAATAATTTACTCCTATCATCATGAAGAAAATTTTACTTGGCAATAGCCAGCTGAATGTAACCACCATCTGCCTGGGCACCATGACTTTTGGCGAGCAAAACACTGAAGCAGAAGCGCACGAACAGTTAGATTATGCGCTGGAGCGTGGCATCAACTTTATTGATACGGCAGAGATGTACCCGGTCATGCCACGTGCGGCGACACAGGGCAAGACTGAGCAATACATCGGTAGCTGGATCAAAAAATCTGGCAAGCGTAATGAGATCGTGCTGGCGACCAAAGTAGCTGGCCCCTCACGCGGCATGGGCTGGATACGCAATGGTGAAAATGATTTGAATGAAAAGAATATTCGTGCCGCCATTGAGACCAGTTTGCAACGCCTGCAAACAGACTACATCGATCTGTACCAATTGCACTGGCCCAGCCGCAATGCCCCCATCTTTGGGCAAAAACAATTTGATCCAGCAATGGAAAGACCCTGTACAGATATAGCTGAAACAGTGGCAGTATTGAATGCCCTCGTCAAGGAAGGCAAGATACGCGCTTTTGGCGTATCGAATGAAACATCCTGGGGTGTCAGTGAATTTATCAAGCAGGCAGAATTGCAAGGCACGGCGAATATCGCCAGCATACAAAATGCCTACAACCTGGTGAACCGTGCATTTGAACAGGGCCTGGATGAAACCTGCTTCCGTGAAAATGTCGGCTTGCTGGCGTATAGCCCTCTGGCATTCGGGCAATTGACAGCCAAATATACTGACGATGCCAAAGCCCATGGCCGCCTGACAATATTTCCGCCAACGTGGAGCCCGCGCTACATGCGTGCCAGCGTATTTGAAGCCAGCAAACGTTATGCCGCTCTGGCACGTGAACACGGCTTGACGCCAGCACAACTGGCTCTTGCCTGGTGTTATTCGCGCAGCTTTGTCGCCAGCACCATCATAGGCGCAACAAACCTGACACAGTTAAAAGAGAATATTGATGCGCTGGAAGTGCAACTCAGTGATGCCCTCCTGCAGGGCATCAATCGCATTCATGAAGAGCTGAACAACCCCGGGCAGTAATGTTATTGCGATGGTACATCAATAAAATGATGCCTCCGGCAGGAAGTTTTCAACTGGCATAAAATACAAGCGCAATTGCAACAAATGCCTATTGATCCTTTTACCGGAGAACCAAGATGTCCCAATTGCGTATTAATATTTTCAAGTCCTTCGTCTGCTTTTTTGCCATAGCTGCTCTGCTGGTCATTTTTCTGCACAAGCTCTTACCTAATGTCTCACCCTCACACACATTTCCTTATATAGCACTGGGTATTTTTGTATTTATCTTTTCTTTGTATCTGACTATCATCATCAGAAGCGGCTTTAATCAACGCAGCATTAATAAGGGAATTATTGACCCAGCCTGGCCATGGCTTTCAGTGAATTCACCCGGTCAGGAATTCATTACCAGTAGCAATAACCCCGTAACACTAGCGCAAGATATAAACAGTGCCACTTCAGCGGCCATTATTGCTTGCAGTGTTGACATAGGTAATTCTTGCCCAGTATCGGGCATGGACAGCTCGAGCTATTAATCATTTCTGTTAGAGCAAGCACATGTGACGCCTGAACAGGGCGTCACATACTTCAGGCGTTTGATTACTTTTGCGGCCTGACTGGCAGCGGCACATTACACAGGTCGATATACCCTGCCGGCACCTTATACCAGTCACCGCCACGATTTCTTTGCGCATCGATAATTGATTTGAAAGTTGCAGTATCAGTGCGGATGATTTCCAGTTTGCTGCGTTCAGACTCGGGCACATCGGCAGCTATTTTCATACTCTTAATGGGCGTGCGCTCTTCGGCTTTTTCATAAAATCCCAAGGGCCCTGTACCACGTGGCAAGGTCGTCAGTAATTCCATGCCTTGCACAACACGACCAACTACCGTGATATTTCTATCCAGCTGTCTTGGCGCATGCCCGGTCACCACGTACAAAGATGTGCCGTTGCCGCTGTTCGCATCAGTGCCACGGGCAACGCCTACACTGGCATAACAATGTGCCAGCCAGGCTGTGCCGGTCCTGGGATCACGCCCCGCCGGAAAACTGTTTGCATGACCCGCTTGCGGCGCATAGCCATCAACATCAGGTAATTGCGTAAACGGTAAATTGGCTGGGTATTTGACGGTGAACTCACCTTCAAGCTTGCGTTTGGCAGTTTTAACTTCACGCTTCTCATCCGGGTCTGCCCATTGCGCGACATAGTTCTCTTGTGAACGTACGATAGCCAAACCATCAAAATAACCCTCGTGTACCAGTGCCTTGATATTTTGTGCATGATTGGGGGCAAAATTGGGTGCCAGCTCAATGACGACACGGCCTTTGTCCAGATTCAGGTACAGCGTATTTTCAGGATCAAGCGGCCTCCAGTCAGTGGCCTTGGAATCTTTAAGGATATCGCCAAGATTCAGTTTGGATGCCTGCACTGCCTTGACAGGCGGGTTCTTGGCTTTAGCTGGTGCAGCTTGTACGGTAGCAGACAAACACAGGCCTGCGACCAGGCAAGTTATCAAGGATTTTCCAGCGGGCACAGCAACAAAACGTAAAGACATTATTCGACTCCGGTAAAGTGCACAAAGAAACAGAAGACCATTGCCGCTCAGGCAAGAAGGGGTGACCTTACGCGAATGAATTAATTTTGTCCATATACCCCAAATATATCTAGCTGGCTACTTGGCTTATTATTTGGGCCAAATATGCTATTTCCTGGCTCTTCTCATTGTAATATTGCAAAATTCCGGCGAATCCGGTAAAACCTGATTCAATCTTTTATTTCAAGGAGTCCTTGTTTGAAACCTCAACTTCACGCACCTACCGGTGCATTTGTGGGCGCATCATGGGCCGCATTGTTTATAGGTGCAGCCACTTATTTTGCTGGCGTCTGGAATGCAGAGATGCAATTGAATGAAAAAGGTTATTACTTTACCGTCTTGATGTATGGCTTGTTTGCTGCCGTTTCCCTGCAAAAATCAGTGCGCGACAAACTCGAAGGTATTCCTGTTACCGGCATCTACTTTGGCCTTTGCTGGCTGTCGCTGGGTTTATCCATACTGTTACTGGCTGTAGGTCTGTTCAACGCAGCACTGGGCTGGAGTGAAAAAGGTTTCTTTGCCATGGCATTTTTGCTGAGTCTGTTTGCTGCTGTTGCAGTACAAAAAAATGTGCGCGACATCAAGCTGTTCAAACCTGATTCAGATACCTTGCCCATGCACGATGGCCACGAAAACTGATTTCTGGCTAAAACCATAGAACGAAAAGCTCATCGTGAATAATGATGTTCCCAAAAACGGTGACTTTGCCGCTTATCTGGAAAGCCTGGGCAAACAAAGTACAACAGGTGCGCCACAATATCCTGAGCCAGACTATGGCTTACCCTCCTTTCAAGCCAGTCCAGAATTGACTTTCGAGGAAAAATTACACCTGCAAGAACTTGCTGAACTCCCGCCTGTAGCAGACGATGATTTATTGACGCAAGCCCTGGCAACTGCTGGAGATGGGCTTGAATATGATCTGGATGGAGAGTCTGGTGACGATGCTGACAATGAAAACTTGAATGCGCATGCCAGTCCGCAGGAGAAGCCAGAAGATGAGCGGGATGGCCTGGCATTTCTGGGTGAGCATGCCCTGAACCTGGCACATCAAGCCAGGCCAGAAGAACTGAATGAGTTGCCGCCAATCTCTGAAGAGGATTTGATACAGCAGGCACTGGCTAATCCGGCAGGAGAGGAAGATAATCGACCAGACTAAAACAGTCGCCGCAAAAACAGTCGTCACAAAAAAAGAGCCTGCATTTGAAAAAATGCAGGCTCTTTACATTTTACTGGAATCAGCCGTAAGCCAGCGACAAATGCCCAGCACGGACACTTGCAGTGGATTTCACTTCCACCTGCATGGAGTTTTGCAGGGAAGCGATGGAACCACCAGCACGATACTGGAAGCTGACTTGCAACAGATCACCTTCTTTTACCGCAACTGGCTGGGCCAGTGGCAAGGCCATATAGTGATTCAACCAGTCTATGGTCGATGAAGTTTCCATCAATACCGCCAGGATATTCTTGGTCACAAAACGCAAGGCGCTGACCGTTCCCGATTTTTCTATCGTAAAACTGCCTTCCCATTTGATTTGCAAGTCATTGGGTTGACTGAAGTCAATAATGCTGTACAAGGCTGGCTGCGCCAGCTCTATCGTGTCGGCAGAAAAAACGCCCGCCTGCTGAAACTGGATAATCGGCGCCTGATAGCCAGAAAAATCATAAGCCTGCTGCAAAGGCTGGACTGCCATGACGACGGCTTCTGGTATGAATATTGGCAATGGCCCGCCAAATTTGGCAGCATAACGTTTCTTGAAATTTTCTATTACTTCAACCTGCTTTTCACGCAGCATGGCGACATGGATCATTTCGCAAATGACGATATCAACGGGCTCGGGTGGCAGGTATTCAAAAGCATCGGCGTGAATGACTTCAACTTTTTCACCATCACGGTTCATGGCCAATAAGCGACGTGCCTCATCCACCATGTCAGGATTGAATTCTACGCAATACACCTTGGAGGCAGCTTGCGCCGCAAACCAGGACAACACGCCTGTGCCACCGCCAAGCTCCAGCACTTTTGCGCCTTCAAATACCTGACGTCGTATCGCCGCCTTGAAGTTATCCATGCGGTTTAAATCCATCAACATATTGTGATGGTATTGCAGGGGGATAAACTGTCCGAGGTAGCAGCTCTCTGCCTCACGTTCAATCAACATGCTCACTCCTTCATTTCCTGGTTTCATCATGTGGCTGCCATCTGAAAGTAAAAGGACAGTCATCTCTATCGCCGACCATAAACAAATACTGCATTTGTTTTATTGATGGCTCTGGAAGCTGATTATCCTAGTGTTGTAAGGAAATGAAACGGGGAGTTGAACAGCGAATCTGCATCAATTCTTGCTTATGGCAAAGACAGGGAATGCAAGATAGATGTAATGTCAACTTATGCGAAGAATCGTGTATTTGCAATACCTGTTTTGAAAAAACGAGTGTCAAAAATCTTGGGGACGATCCGGGAGGTCCTGCAGATCCTGCAGATCCGACATCGGCGCGGGATACTTCAGCTTTTTTTAGGACGCTCGCAGCGTGCATCAAGGTAAGCCCTCGGTTGTTGCTCCCAGCCCTCGCCTGGCGAAGTTTGGGAGCAGACTACGTGAGCATTGAGCTTACTGTACCATTTATACCAGGCGGCAGGCTCGGCCTGCACCGCGGTGACGGCCAATAACATGGTCAGCACCACAACTTTTCTGAATATGTTCATGGCCTCACTCCTGGTATCAATACATGTAATTACCCGCTCAGGATACTACACAGCAGTTGATGCGCGATAGCTGGCAAGCTCATCAATCGTGAGTATCACGATATCGTGGGTCACTGCATATTCTATGATTTGCGCGCCTTTGGCCATGCTGCCATCCGGGTTCATCAATTCACATAATACAGCTGCCGGAGACAACCCTGCCATGATAGCCAGATCAACAGAACCTTCGGTATGCCCACGACGGCTGAGTACACCACCGGGCGCAGCCCGTAAAGGGAAGACATGGCCAGGCCGGGCCAAATCCTCAGGTTTAGCATCTGCTGCGATGGCAGTCAGGATAGTCGTGACGCGGTCAGCCGCAGAAACACCGGTAGTCACGCCTTGTTTGGCCTCTATCGACACCGTGAAAGCTGTGCCATAACGGCTTTCATTGTGACTGACCATGGGGGGCAGATCGAGTTGCTGCAACTTGTCGTCAGTCAGGCACAGGCAGACAATACCGCTGCAATCGCGTATCAGCCTGGCCATGGATTCAACGGTGATTTTTTCTGCGGCAACAATGAGATCAGCCTCGTTTTCGCGGTCAAAGTCGTCCATGAGCAACACAGGACGGCCATTGCGCAAGTCTGCCAACGCTCTGGACAGGCGCTGCTCAAAAGGACTAAGGGATAAAATTTCCGGCGGGGAGGAAACAGAGGATGGGACAGTAGTACTAGTATTACTAATAGTATTGAACATAATGAAACGCTCCGGCAAAAGTGAATGTGCAAAAGACGTTTCAGGGAGTAAAAAACGAATAGCCAAACACCAACGCCCACGGCTTTGACCATAGGAGTTTTGTATAAGGCGCATCTTCTCTCATCCGGACTATGACCGTCGGCCCTGGAATCTCACCAGATCTGCTGACCTTGCAAACTGATACAAACTCATTGCAACAGTTTTTACTGCAAGCGCTCGCGGGCTTGTTCACTCGCATTGCCAGGGCAATACTGTGAATTTACCGCCGGTGGGGAATTACACCCCGCCCTGAAGACGTACAACCTGCCGAGATATTCGGCCATTGAATTATACGCAAAAATAAAATGGCTGCTTGAACATGCTTTAATCGACAATTTTCACTAAATACGAAAAACAGATATCAACATGAGGATTATTAAAAATATTGTTCGAATAGCCTCGCATTTCCACAGAGCAACATCTATGCTTGTTTTTAAGTAGCTTCTGGCGTTTCTACTCAAAAACCACATGAATTTTTCAAACCACGCCACGTCAGTAAATAAAAACACATCAAAAGCACAAGCTTTTCTGTATAAATTGTCTCTTGAATAATTTATTTATTTTTTACGAATTAAACTAAAGGCAATATCAGTCCAGCGATTTTGCATATATCAAATACGTATATAAGCAAATGAATACTAAGTAGTTTGGAATAAAGCCTGTATTCATTACGATGCACCTACTTTGCGCGAGGCGACATGACGTTAACCTATATATTTTCAGGATTTGCAGTGGGCACTCTGGTCGGCCTGACCGGTGTAGGTGGCGGCTCGCTGATGACTCCCCTGCTTACCTTGCTGTTTGGTGTTTCACCATCAGTGGCAGTAGGCACCGACCTCGCCTTTGCATCGATTACCAAGGCCGCAGGTACTTTTACCCATAGATTGCGCGGCACGGTTGAATGGCATGTAGTACGCCTGCTGTGCTACGGCGCTTTGCCTGCCGCCGTCGTTGCGACGCTGTTCCTCAAGCACTTTGGTGCACTGGACAAGGAAATAGGCCAGCTCATACGCTACTCCATCGCTGTTTCTGTGCTGCTGACCGTGGTTGCCTTGCTGTTTAAAGGCAAGATGTTGAATTGGCTCAACAAGCACCCTGAAAAACAACTGCAAGGCAAAAAACTGGCTGCAGCCACGATCATCGCAGGTGCAGTGTTAGGTACGCTGGTGACCATTTCTTCTATCGGTGCTGGCGCGATCGGTGCGACTTTGCTGGTCATGCTGTATCCACGCATGTCTGCCGCGCATATCGCCGGCACGGATATCGCCTATGCTGTACCTCTAACGGCCATTGCCGCTTTTGGTCACTGGTGGCTGGGTTCGATAGACTGGGTCTTGCTGGGCAGCCTCTTGATCGGCTCATTGCCTGGTATTACTTTGGGCTCAATGGCAGCACGCGCAGTACCGGAAAAATTTTTACGTGGCCTGTTGGCAACCACTCTGACTTTGGTTGCTGCCAAGCTTGTCCTCTGACTCTGTTTGCAATCGCGTACTTACAGACGCATTTTATGGGTAATTAAAGATGTATCGTTACGACCAGCACGATCACCAAATCATCAAGGAACGTATTGCACAATTCCGTGACCAGGTTAGCCGTCGGCTTTCGAATGAATTGAGCGAAGATGAATTCCGTATTTTGCGTCTGCAAAACGGCCTGTATATGCAGCGTCACGCCTATATGCTGCGGGTAGCAGTGCCTTACGGTATGCTGTCGTCGAATCAGGTACGCAAATTTGCCCATATTGCCCGCAAATATGATCGTGGTTATGGTCACTTTACGACCCGTCAGAATATCCAGTACAACTGGATTAACCTGGAAGATACACCAGACATACTGGAAGAACTGGCATCAGTAGAAATGCATGCCATCCAGACTTCTGGCAACTGCATGCGCAATATCACCTCCGATGAATTTGCCGGTGTTGCTGCGGATGAAGTGATAGACCCACGCGCCTATGCAGAAATCCTGCGTCAATGGACGACCTTTCACCCTGAGTTTGCCTACCTGCCACGCAAATTCAAGATCGCCATCAATGGTGCAAAAGAAGACCGTGCCGCGATTGCAGTACATGATATAGGCCTGACTGTAGTGCACAATGAAGCTGGCGAAGTCGGCTTTAAAGTCATGGTAGGCGGTGGTATGGGGCGTACCCCTATTCTGGGCAGCGTGATACGTGATTTCCTGCCATGGAAGCATGTCATGACCTACCTGGAAGCGATACTGCGTATCTATAACCAGTACGGTCGTCGCGACAATATCTACAAAGCCCGTATCAAGATTTTGGTGAAAGCCATAGGTGCTGAAGAATTTGGTCGCCAGGTAGAAGAAGAATGGCAAGACATCAAAGATGGCCCGGCTACTTTGACAGACGCTGAATTGAAACGTGTAGCGAGCTATTTCACAACGCCAGACTATGAAAACCTGCCTGCGCAAGATGCCGCTTATGAACAGCATTTGCAAGACAATAAATCCTTCGCCAACTGGGTCAAGCGTAATGTCAAGCCACATAAAGTGGCTGGTTATTCTGCTGTGGTGCTGTCGCTGAAAAAACCAGGTGTGCCACCGGGCGACGCCAGTTCTGAACAACTGGACTTTATTGCTGATCTGGCTGACCAATACAGCTTTGGTGAATTGCGTGTCACGCATGAGCAAAACCTGGTGCTGGCAGACGTTAAAGTTGCTGACTTGTTCACCGTCTGGCAAGAAGCCAAGGCCCATGGACTGGCGACACCAAATATCGGCTTGCTGACCGATATGATTTGCTGCCCTGGCGGTGACTTCTGCGCGCTTGCAAATGCCAAGTCCATTCCTATCGCGCTGGATATCACTGACCGCTTCAACGACCTTGATTACCTGCATGATATCGGCGACATAGAACTCAATATGTCTGGCTGTATCAATGCCTGTGGCCATCACCATGTCGGCAATATCGGCATCCTGGGTGTGGACAAAGATGGCAGCGAGTTTTACCAGGTGTCCATCGGTGGCGCACAAGGCAATAATTCGGCAATAGGCAAGATCATAGGCCCGTCTTTCGCTGCAGGACAAATGCCGGAAGTGATAGACCGCATCATCCAGGTGTATGTGCGTGACCGCCTGGAAAATGAGCGCTTCATCGATACGGCACAACGCCTGGGTATCGCGCCATTCAAAGAATTTGTGTATGCAACGCCGATACGTACCAATGAACATCATGGTGAAGACGCCGGTACTGCAGTCAGCTACTGAAATTAAGAAAGTGCATCATGCGAGAAATTATTAAAGATAAAGCCATCGTAGCCGACGACTGGACAGTACTGCGTCTCACCGAAAATGAAACACCGGATGCTATCAGCGTACCGGCAGGCAAAGTCATCATCCCTTTGAAAGTATGGTTGCTGCAACGCGAAAGCCTGCTGAACCGCACTGATATCGCCGTCTGGTTCAGCAGCGATGAGCAAGCAAAAGAATTGAAAGAAGATATCAGCCGCTTTAGTCTGCTGGCAGTGGATTTCCCTAAATTTGCAGATGGCCGTGGTTATTCCATCGCCTATAACCTGCGCTCACGCCTTAACTTCACTGGCGAATTGCGCGCCATCGGTGATGTCTTGCGCGACCAGTTGTTTTACATGCAGCGCGTGGGCTTCAATGCCTTTGCCACACGTGAAGACAAAAACATCCATGACGCGATCAAGGGTCTCACCGATTTTTCTGAAAAATACCAGACTTCCTGGGATGAAAAAAACCCCTTGTTCCGCCGTGCGGAGCGCACCGGAGCGCAGGCATGAGTGATTTTTTGGAGCGCCTTGCCGCAACACAGGCTATATTGGAAAGAATCGCCAGCGACTTTGAGCCAGCCGTGTTTGCATCCAGTCTGGCGGCAGAAGATATGGTGTTGACTGACTTGATTTTACGCAAGAAACTGAATATCACGATTTTCTCACTGGAAACCGGACGCCTGCATGCAGAAACCCTGGGCATGCTGGATAAAGTCAAGGAAACCTATGGCACAGAAATCAAGTTGTTCAAACCTGATGCAGCCGCAGTAGAAAATTATGTCAGCCAGCACGGCAAAAACGCGTTTTACGACAGTGTGGAAATGCGGAAGGAATGCTGCCGCATACGCAAGGTAGAACCGCTGAAACGTGCCCTGGCAGGCAATAAGGCCTGGGTCACAGGCCAGCGCCGTGCGCAGTCTGCAACACGTACTGAACTGGCGATACAGGAAGATGATGCAACACATGGCCTGCAAAAGTTTAATCCTTTGGCAGATTGGTCAGAAGATGATGTCTGGCACTATCTCAGAAGCAACAATGTGCCTTACAATCCTTTGCACGACAAAGGTTATCCATCAATAGGCTGTGAACCCTGCACCCGCGCCATACAGCCAGGTGAAGATGTCAGGGCTGGACGATGGTGGTGGGAAAACCCCGATTCCAAGGAATGTGGCCTGCATGTAGTGGATGGCAAGCTGATCCGAATTAAACAAGCTGTCTGAAGAAGAAAAATCATGAATACTGTCGTGGAAAACCATTTTATTGATGCTGCGAGCAATCGCCACCTGGATTGGCTGGAATCCGAAGCCATCCATATCATGCGCGAAGTCGCGGCTGAATGCAGCAACCCTGCCCTGCTGTTTTCTGGCGGCAAAGACTCCATCGTCTTGCTGCGTCTGGCAGAAAAGGCTTTCCGCCCGGGTAAATTCCCTTTCCCGCTGGTGCATATCGACACTGGTCATAACTTCCCTGAAGTCATCGCATTTCGCGACAAGCGCGTGGCGCAACTGGGTGAACGCCTGATCATTGGTTCGGTAGAAGAATCGATACGCCGTGGCACAGTACGCTTACGCAACCCGGCAACTGATTCACGCAATGCAGCACAAGCCGTGACCTTGCTGGAAACCATTGCCGAACATAAGTTTGATGCCTGCATAGGCGGTGCCCGTCGCGATGAAGAAAAAGCGCGTGCCAAGGAAAGGATATTCTCTTTCCGCGATGAATTTGGTCAATGGAACCCGAAAGCACAACGCCCAGAACTATGGGATTTGTATAACACCCGCGTACACGCCGGTGAAAACATGCGCGTCTTCCCTATTTCCAACTGGACCGAGCTCGACGTATGGCAATACATCGCCCGTGAAAAACTCGAATTGCCACAGATTTATTTTGCCCATGAACGCCAGGTCATACCGCGCAATGGCTTGCTGGTGCCGCTGACGGATTTGACTCCGCCACGTGATGGTGAAACGGTAGAAACGCAAATCGTGCGCTTCCGCACTGTTGGCGATATCTCCTGCACCTGCCCGGTGTCTTCTGACGCTGCAACGGTTGAAGCCATTATCGCTGAGACAGCGATTACCCAGATCACAGAACGTGGTGCCACACGCATGGATGACCAGACATCAGAAGCATCGATGGAAAAACGTAAAAAAGAAGGATATTTCTAATGAACGCCGTAGAACAATTGACTGCCGCCGTTGGTAGAGAACGTGGCCTGTTGCGCTTCATCACGGCGGGTTCAGTGGATGATGGCAAGAGCACTTTGATCGGTCGCCTGCTGTTTGACAGCAAGGGTATTTTTGCTGACCAGCTTGACGCCATCTCTCGCGCCAAACACAAGCGCACCGTTGGCGATACCATAGACTTGTCCCTGCTGACGGATGGCCTGGAAGCAGAACGCGAGCAAGGCATCACCATCGATGTGGCCTATCGCTATTTCGCGACGCCAAAACGCAAGTTCATCATAGCCGATACACCAGGCCATGAACAATACACGCGCAATATGGTGACTGGTGCCTCCACTGCAGATGCAGTGATCATTTTGATCGACGTCTCCAAGGTCAAACTGAATGATGATGGCAGCGTCGATTTGCTGACGCAAACCAAACGCCATTCCACCATTGCCCATCTGCTGCAAATTGAGCACGTGATTGTTGCCGTCAACAAGATGGATCTGGTGGACTATGACCAGAAGGTATATGAGCGCATCATTGGTGCCTACCAGGAGTTTGCTGATCAATTGGGTTTGAAAGACATACGACCTATCCCGCTGTCTGCCCTGGCGGGTGACAACGTGGTCACAGCCAGCGAAAAACTGGCGTGGTATAAGGGCCCAACGCTGATAGAGTTGCTGGAATCATTGAGCGTCTATGATGCCTGCCATGACGAGCCTTTCCGTTTCCCAGTACAACTGGTGGCGCGCCACAATGGTCATGAAGCGAATGACTTCCGTGGTTATATGGGCCGTATTGAAGCTGGCAAGGTCAGCAAGGGCGATAAACTCCTGGTGCAACCTGGTGGCCAGACAGCTACTGTCAAAGACATTCTGACGCTGGATACTTCACTGGACACTGCCGTCGTCGGCCAGTCAGTGACTATCTTGCTGGATGAATATGTGGATATTTCACGCGGCGACATGCTGGTTGGCGCGGACCGCCCGGCCACGCTGCTGAAAACCGTCAAGGCTGATTTGTGCTGGCTGTCAGAAGATGCGCTGGATATACGCCGCAAATACTGGCTTAAGCACACCACCAGGCAAGTCGCTGCCCGAGTCACCGGCATTGATACCCTGCTTGATATCAATACGCAAGAACGCCGCCCTGCAGACAGCCTGAAGCTCAATGATATTGCAACCGTCACGCTGAATGTGGCGCAGGCACTGGCAGTTGATGATTACAATGACTTGCGCTCTACGGGTGCATTCATCCTCATTGATGAAGTCACGCATCAGACAGTGGCGGCCGGCATGATACATCTGGCTTGATTCATGCAACAGACTCAGGGCAAGGTTTATCTGATAGGAGCAGGTCCAGGTGCTGCGGACCTGATTACGGTACGCGGCGCCCGTCTGCTGGCACAGGCAGACGTGGTGCTGTATGACGCACTGGTCACGGCAGAGATGCTGGATCTGTGCCCACAGGCAGTCAAAATCTCGGTAGGCAAGCGCAGCGGACAACGCTCTGCTGCGCAGGAGCACATCAATCAGCAAATGCTGGAATGCGCGGTGCAATATGCCCTCGTCGTTCGCCTCAAGGGCGGTGATCCCATGCTGTTTGGCCGTGCTGATGAAGAATTGACTGCGCTGGAAGCTGCAGGCATAGACTATGAAATCGTCCCTGGCATCACGACGGCACTGGCGGCCGCAGCCAGCGTCAGACAACCACTGACCAAGCGTGGCGTGGCTCGTAGCGTGGCTTTGTTCACTTCCAGCACAGCCCCTGGCGAAAGCGCAGATACCCGCATACCCGAATGTGACACCCTGGTGCAATACATGGGTGGCAGAGAAGCCACGCTGACAGCGCAACGCATGCTGGCGGCCAATTTCCCTGGCAATTTGCCTGTGGTCATCATAGAAAACTGCAGTCGTCCCAATGAATGCAGCCAGGCCCTGAGTCTGGATGAATTATCCAAAGGTCTGCCGATGAGCACAGGACCGGTATTGGTGATGATGGGTGAAGCAATGCGGGCTCGTACTGGCAAATTATCGTGAGAACAACGACAACCCACAGGCCCCACAGATGAGGCTAAGGGGGCAAGCGCACGCCAAGTCTGCGTGCCATTAATTGCAATATCCCACCATCCCGCAGTTGTTCATACAATTCATCGTAGCGCAGGCGTAATTGCTCGCAATTGGCATTTTTACAGTAAGCCAGATAACCATCCTGCATATCCATGAAGGGTTCTATCATCATCAATTCATTGCTGATGCCCATGGTCTTCATGGCCGCTTCGGTATTGCGCATATTACTGGCCAGGTAATCGACGCGCTTTGCCAGCAACATATTGAGGCCATTGGTCAGGGTGTTGGCGACCACAGGTTTGATGGTGGTGCGAAGGTTCTCAAACTGAGGGCCATATACCCAGCCGTTGATTACACCGAGTTTAAGACCAGGCATGCTGGCATAATTGCCATCCCAGTTCAGGTCTGAACCTTTGCGTATATACAAGGCCATGATGTCGCGATAGAACGCACGTTTGGCAAAGCCGTATTTACTTTCTCTTTCTACTGTTTTATACGGACCTATGAGTATCTGCGCCTGCTCATGTTCGACCATCCATTGCGCCCTTGCCCAAGGGTAAATTTCGAATTTGACTTCATCCCCATTTTGCCTGGCAAGCGCACGTATGATGTCGGCACCCAGCCCAGTGAATTCGCCAGTGGGAGTACGTTCAAATACATTGGCGAATTCGGTACCGACAGCCAATACCTGGCCAGCATGGGCTGGCGTGACAGGCAGCGCAACAGCAAGTGCCAGCAAGGCAATTGAAAATACAGTTTTCAATTGGATCATACTTTTTCCTGCATTCGGGGTCAGCACAGAAATAGCATTATTGATGAACTACTGATGAACAATAACCTTGCACTCATTTACCAGGAATAGTGACAGCCTTCATAGCAAATTGAGGCAATAATCACGTATAGCCTGCAAAACCGTTTCATCTTCGCCAACAGCATTTACTATCTTGAACTGCAAACCAGGATGGCTTGCACGTATCGCGTCTGCCAACACAGGTAAGTCCCGCAGAACATGACCGCCCTGCCCTAAAAATACCGGAGCCAGGGTGATATTCTCACATCCGTCTGCAACCAATTGTGCAGCCAGTTCTGGCAGTGATGGCGTCATGAATTCCAGGAATGCCAGAGCCACGGTGACGTTTGGCAAACTCGCTTGCGTCATCGTTTGCAGACGCTGGAAAGGTGCAGCCCAGCGCGGGTCGCGGGCGCCGTGGGCAAACAGGATCAGGGCTGATTTATTTGCCATCAGTTTCTTTCAACATAGCGCAGGCCTAGCGAGGCAATAATAAGGAACAGGATACTCGGCACCACGGCAGTCACCAGCGCAGGCCAGGTATTGAGCAAACCCACATGCGAAAACAAGGCATTGATGAGGTAAAAAGTCATACCTATCATGATGCCGCTGAAAATCTTAAGACTGACGCCACCGCTGCGCACATGCAGGTAAGCAAACGGTAGCGCCAGCGCCATCATGACCAGCGCCGCAAATGGATAAGTGATCTTTTTCCAGAAGGCGATTTCATAGCGCTCACCATCCTGTTTATTGTCTGCCAGATGTTTGGTGAACGCGGCCAGATCGGTTGCCGACATGCGGTCAGGATCAGCAAACAGTACCGACAAGATATCCGGAGTGACTTCTGATACGACGTCACGGCTGGCCAGCTTCTCACTCTTGACAGCGGCAATATCTTCACTGGTCAGAGTTTTGGGGAAAGAAGTTTCTATCACGTCAGAAAGACGCCAGATATTCTTGCCCATGTATTCAGCATCCGTCGCTGTCATTTCACGTGACAGGTGGAAGTTTTTATCAAACTCGAATATCTTGACGCTCTTCAAATGGCGATTCGGCAGGATTTCTTTGACATTCAAAAAACGGGAACCGATGATGTCGCCAGTCAAACCATTTTCCCGCACCAGGTCCTTGGTCCACAAGCCGGTACGGAATTCCTGCTCTAGTGATTCACCGATGGCACTGAGCTTCATTTTCTCGGCAAACTTGCTGGAAACCGGCGAAATGACTTCGCCAAACAAGAAGGTCAACAAAACGAAGATCATGCCAATCTTGAGCAGGATACTACCCGCCATCATGGTGGACATGCTGGAGGCACGCATGATGGTGAATTCAGAATTGGAAGCAAACTGCGCCAGCACATAAATCGTACCGATCAGCACCGCAATAGGCATGAATTCATAGATGCGGCCAGGCCAGCCCAGCAATACATAAATCACTGCGTGCTTGAGCTGATAGCCGCCCCTGTTCACCGAAGACTGTAATTCATTGACCAGGTCAAAGAAGGAAAACAAGGCCAGCAAAGCCAGCATAACGAACAGGACTGAGCGTAATATCTCAACGCCAAAATATCTTTGTAAAATTTTCATGCTGGGCACTTTTCCTTACCGCGCAAACCTGATTTAAAACGTACCCACAACATCAAAGGGTGCCAGCGGCTATTCACTTTCAAACGCCATAAAAACATGCAGAGAGTCAGGACAGCCACGAACAAATGATGTGGCCACCAGGCCATGCCGAAACTGCTACGTTCCTGCACCACCAGCGCCTGCAGGATGTTCGTGATGGACAGGTAGATCACTACCAGCAACAGCGCAACGATCAGATTGGCAGAACGCCCGACGCGGGGATTAACATAGCCCAGCGGGATAGCCAGCAGCAGCAACACCGCGCACATCAAAGGCAAAGATATGCGCCACAACAGCTCGCCGAGTTTGGTACTGTCAAGATTTTCGATCAGGGCTGTCAAGGGCATGGATTTGGCTGATTTGTCTCCGGCGATACTGGCATTCTGGCTGGATATCAGCACGCCATATTTTTCGAACTGCATCATCTGGAAATCAGGCGCCGTTGGCACGCCATCGTAACGGCGCCCTTTGCTCATGACCAGAAATTTGTCACCAGCTTTGTCGATTTCTACCATACCCTCTTTGGCAACGACGATGCTGGAACGGCCATCTTTATAGGTATTGATGAAAATGTTTTGTACTTTACTGAGATCGCCAGCCACTTCTTCGACAAAGAAAATGCGGTCGGATGAGGCAGATTCCTGAAACTTGCCAGGTGCCACCTTGGCAATATCGGAGCGCTTTTCAAACCGCTCGCGGAATTCCACATTTTGTTGATTGGCCCAGGGCGTGACAATAAAACTCAGCAAGCCAGTCAGAATGACCAGCGGACCACCAAAGCGCAAAACCGGCTTTATCCATTGGGTCAGGCTCAGGCCAGAGGCAAACCAGACCACCATTTCAGAATCCTGGTAACTGCGGGTCACCACCAGCAAGACCGAGATAAAGCCGGTCAGCAGCAACAAGATATGCATGTTCATCAATGCAGTAAACCCGATCAGGGCAACCACGTCAGCAGACGCAACCTTGCCTCCTGCTGCTTTTCCAAGGATGTTAATAAGCATCACGGATATCGTGATGGTGAACAGAGTTGTGAAGACTGCGCCGGCGGCACTGTTTAATTCACGTCGAAGCGCGCGCTGAAAAATCATGAGTAGGATTATAATGTCTGTTTTACGAGACTTACAAAGAGGAGTAATACGTGGACTTTAGCATAAAAACAATCGACGCAAAAAGTGCCTCGACTGCCCATAAAGCAATTAAGACAGGCTGTATCGTCGTTGGCGTCTATGAAAACAAGAAACTTTCTGCTGCAGCAGCAGGTCTGGACAAGTCCGGCGACATCGCCGCCGCCCTGAAATCTGGCGATATCACAGGCAAAGCGGGCACATCCCTGCTGTTGCGCAAACTGGCTGATGTCGCTGCAGAGCGCGTATTGCTGGTAGGTTTGGGTGAAGAAGCAGCTACTGTTGGCGAAAAAGCCTACAACCAGGCGGTACAGGCTGCTGCCCGTACCCTGGCTGGTCTGGGTGCCAATGATGCAGTGATCGCCCTGCCTGCGGTCAAAGACCGTGACCTGGGCTGGTCTGTCCGCGCTACTGTGCTGGCTTTCCGTGAAAGCATTTTCCGCGCTGATGGCCTGAAAAGCAAAAAAGACACATCCACTGCTGGCGTTAAAAAAGTCGCCATCGCTGTTGATGCAGCAGACGCAACTGCTGCCAAAAATGCACTGGTACAGAGTGTAGCCCTGGCCAATGGCATGGATTTGACCAAAGAACTGGGTAACCTGCCACCTAACTTCTGTACCCCGACTCACCTGGCCAATACTGCCAAGAAAATCGCTACCGACTACAAAATGGTCGCCGAAGTGCTGGACCGCAAACAGATACAAGCCCTCAAAATGGGTAGTTTCCTGTCTGTCACCAATGGTACGGTAGAGCCACCGAAGTTCATCGTGCTCAAGCACAATGGCGGCAAAGTCAAGGATGCCCCAGTTGTTCTGGTCGGCAAAGGCATTACTTTTGATTCCGGCGGTATCTCGCTGAAAGCCGGTGCTGGTATGGATGAGATGAAATACGACATGGGCGGCGCAGCTTCTGTGCTGGGTACCATGCGTGCCATCGGTGAAATGAAGCTCAAGCTGAATGTCATCGCCGTTATCCCTACTTGCGAAAATATGCCTTCCGGCAGCGCAACACGTCCTGGTGACATCGTCACTTCCATGTCTGGTCAGACTATTGAAATCCTGAATACGGATGCCGAAGGCCGCCTGATCCTGTGTGACGCCTTGACATATGCAGAACGTTTCAAGCCAGCAGCCGTGGTCGATGTGGCAACACTGACTGGCGCCTGCGTGACTTCCCTCGGTCACCACAACTCTGGCCTGTTCACCCGCCATGACGAAGCGCATGACCAACTGGCAGCAGAATTGCTGGCAGCGGGCAAGCAAACTGGTGATACAGCATGGCGCATGCCTATAGAAGAAGCGTACAACGAGCAACTGAAATCCAATTTTGCAGACATGGCAAACATTGGCGGCCCAGCTGGTGGCAGTATCACGGCAGCCTGCTTCCTTGAGCGTTACACCAAGAAATACACCTGGGCCCATCTGGATATCGCCGGGACAGCCTGGAAATCTGGTGCAGCCAAAGGCTCTACTGGTCGTCCAGTGCCTTTGCTGACCACATTCCTGATCAATCGCGCAGGCTGATACCTGTCCGTGTTGAGATGAAATGAAAAAGCCGGGGTCTGATCTGTTCAGACCCCGGCTTTATTTTTGCTGACATCAGGGCTTGAACCAGAGCTCGGTGCGGTTCAATGGCATATTCGCCGGATTCAGGAAAGGATTTTGCAGCTCCAGCACCATTCTTTGCTTCAGAGCCGCCCTTTGTATGGCGACCTGGTGATATTTGAGGAAAATTTTCTCGAACTGGCCATTACGCACCATGTTTTCCAGCCCGTTGTTCAGGTCTTCAGCAAACTGACGCTTGCTGGGAGTGACAAAGAAGTAGTAGGCAGCGGGGTAATGCAGAGCGATGTCCTGGCTGATGACAAGATTTTTACCGGCATGCAAGTCCTGTTCTCTCCAGATTTCCATGATAGATCTGGGGAAGTAATCAAAGCGACCGGCTTCCAGCATGCTGAACAAAGCTTCATAAGAATTAGCTGTATTCACCTTGAGGCCATTGTGCTCCAGGATTTTGACGTCTGGCCAATCCTGTTCTTGCCCTGCCGAGTAATTCTCCATATCCCGCAAAGTTCTGATGGTCTTGAACATCTGGCGGTTTTCACTGAGAACAAAGGGGATGCGCCAACCGAGCAAGCCTTTGTCTATCGGTATTTTAATGGCGATCAGCGCTTTTTCTCTTTCATCCGTGGACATGCTCCACAAGAGATCAACTTCACCCGTGCCATATTTCATCTCATGCACGGCCCGGCCTTGCTGCATGGTCGCCTTGCTCGGCAATAGCTGGTATTTATTAGCGGATAAAGTCAGGGCCTCGGCCAGTAATTCGTGGATATAATCAAAATGACTATCTGTCTTGGCCGACGGACGTGGATAACGTATGACTGTCATATCTGCGTAGACAGCCTGGGAGCCAAAGATCAACATGGCGAAAAACAGGATTACTGAGCACTTACGCATAGTGTGTCTATAAAGAAAGCTCGCTACTGCATTTTAGTCTCTTTCCAAGATGAAATAAATTGCAGGCTCAATGAAAAAGTCAAAGATTGAAAAGTCTTGCTCCCTTCTGGTAAGCTGCTTCGCATACTAGCAAGTATTCACAGCGAATTCCAAATGCACAACATCGTATAAAATACCGTGCATATAAATTCGTTCAACAACCCAGCCTGCTTCCCGGTAAATTGAACGACACCTCACACTAAAATAAGTAAAACACACATGAAATTAGTCACCTGGAACGTAAACTCCCTGAAAGTCAGATTGCCACAAGTCTTGCAATGGCTGGAAACCAATCCTGTCGATGTGCTATGCATACAGGAAACCAAGCTCACCGACGACAAGTTCCCTCAGGCAGAGATAGAAGCGGCAGGCTACCACGTTGCTTTTACTGGTCAAAAAACCTATAACGGTGTGGCGATTTTATCGAAGCACGCGATGACGGATATTCAAAAGAATAACCCGCAGTTTGAAGATGAGCAGCAGCGCATCATTGCCGCCACCATAGAAGGCATACGCGTCATCTGTGCCTATGTGCCGAATGGCCAGTCACCGGATTCAGACAAATTCCAGTACAAGTTGAAATGGTTTGCAGCGCTGGAAAACTGGGTCAGGGAAGAAATGACACGCCATCCAAAACTGGCTGTCCTGGGTGACTACAATATCGCCCCGGAAGACCGGGATGTGCATGACCCAGCCGCCTGGGTGGGCATGAACCTGGTGTCACCAGAAGAAAGAACTGCGCTCAAGAACCTTATAGCTCTTGGATTGAGCGACAGCTTCCGCCAGTTTGAACAGGCAGAAAAATCCTTCAGCTGGTGGGATTACCGCGCCCTCGGCTTCCGCCTGAACAAAGGTGTACGCATAGACCATATCCTGTTGTCTGCAGAATTGGCTAAACAATGTACTTCCTGCGTCATTGACCGCGTACCACGCAAGTGGGAGCAACCATCGGATCATGCACCGGTGATTGCTACCCTGGCTTAAGATTTAGCCAACAAATTCAACAAATTTTTCGTCAACAAGTTTAATCGTCATATCCCAGACTGGGTGCAGAAGCCTTGTTCTTCGCCCAGCTTGATTTGGCTGGCGCTATACGTGGACCAGCAGCTGAATCTTCCATACGGAAGGCCGACATTGCAGTTTTCAGCAAGTTGGCCTGCTCTTCCAGTGAACCCGCTGCTGCCGCAGCCTCTTCTACCAAGGCAGCGTTTTGCTGGGTTGCCTCATCCATGTGCGCCAGTGCCACATTGACTTGCTGAATACCGTCGCTTTGTTCTACCGAGGCGGTGGTAATTTCATTGATGATCGCGGCAACCTGGTCAACCGCAGAGACAATACGGTTCATCGCAGCCCCGGCTTTATCCACCAACTCAGAGCCTTCACTGACTTTATTGACCGAATCTTCAATCAGGTTCTTGATCTCTTGCGCCGCTGCAGCACTGCGTTGCGCAAGAGTACGCACCTCACTGGCAACCACCGCAAAACCGCGGCCCTGCTCACCTGCTCTGGCGGCTTCCACCGCTGCATTCAATGCCAGGATATTAGTCTGGAAGGCAATGCCTTCGATGACGCTGATGATGTCGACAATCTTGCGTGAGCTGTCACTGATGCCCTGCATGGTCGTGACCACCTTGCCCACTACTTCGCCGCCCTGAGTCGCTACATCGGATGCATTGACCGCCATCTTGTTGGCTTCACGCGCATTGTCGGCATTATTGCGCACGGCTTCGGTCAGTTCCTCCATGCTTGCAGCGGTTTCTTCGAGGGATGAAGCCTGTTGCTCGGTTCGTCCAGACAAATCCATATTGCCAGTGGCAATTTCTGTCGCACCCACAGTAATGGAATCGGTCGCCTTGCGTACATCAACAACCATGACGCGCAATTGCTCCAGAAAGCGATTGAAGGCTGACGCAGTCTGGGCCACTTCATCATCGCCCTCGACATCGATCTTGCGGCTCAGATCACCGCCACCAGCGGCGATGTCCGACATGGCATCGCGCACCCTCTGCAAGCCAGCCAGCATACGGCCCACCAGCAAAGTCGTCAAGGGCATGATTACACCCAGCAAGACCAGCAGGACAACGGCAGAGAGTATCAGCAACTGATCCAGCGCTTCCAGCGCTTTTTTCTTGTCAATGACCAGCGCCAGGTAAATATCAGAACCGGTAATTTGCTGCAAGAGCATGAAGTGCTGCTTGCCACCTATCTCGGTCAGTATCGGGTCTTTTTGTTTGGACAGGTTTGCCAGATTATCGAGTGCCAGATCAGGGGTAATTTCCTTTGCCATTTTCATGACCCTGGCCTGATCTGCATGGGCCAGCACTTGGCCGCTCTTGTCCAGCAAGAAGGCATAACCGCCACCCGCCAGTTTGATGGTCAAAATCTGGTCAACAATCTTGGTCAGAAAAACGTCAGCACCCACTACACCACCCTCACCGCCTTTGACAGGTGCGGCAAAAGTGATCATCAGGCCAGGTGGCGCGACGCCCATGTACGGCGATGTTACGATGGGCTTTTTGGCCTCCATCGCAGCTTTATACCAGGGACGCACAGTAGGGTCGAAACCTGCAGGTGGTGGGTCAGGCGGGATATTGGTGAATTGCTTGTCGGGCTGGCCTTGATAAACACTGAGGAAGCTGCCGCCACCCCGCATCATGGTCAGGCTGGCCTGTAGATCAGCGCCGTTACCCAGGCCTTGTGACAAGCTGTCCATCATGGACAAATTGGTTTGTATCCAGTTACTCAATACCGCGTTATAACCTGCTGCAACACCGCGCATTTCATTGTTCAGGTCATTCTCTATCTGCGACTTCATCCTTAGATAACTGCCTATAGTCAGGACTATGGTACAAATTGCGAGCAATAATCCTATAACAACAATGAGTCTGGCCTTGAGTGATTTCATAGCTTCCCCTGAGTACGGATATGGATAAGTAACAAGACTTTGCTCAAGCAAATCCAGATGCGCGCAAGCACGCATATAGAAAAGCTTAATGCCTTACAACAATATTACGCCGCAGACTACGCAATGTGAGAAAAATTTTATCCAATTTACCACTTTGTAAAACAAGTTCACAAGTCTGTCGGTTTGCAACATCAATCCGGCTCAAATCAGCTTGATTCAATTCTTACTCAAACACAAAGAAAAGCGACTAGGCTTTTTAAAGCTAGCGCTTTAAACTAATCGTTTCTAAGGAGACAATAATGACCATCATCATCACGACAGAAAGGCTCTATCTGCGCACTATCACAACAGATGATGCCGCCTTTTATCTGGCACTGGTGAATGATCCTGCCTTTATCACCAATATACGTGACAAGGGCATACGCACGCTGGAAGAAGCCAGGACAGATATCATCAATGGCCCCATGGCCAACCAGGAAAAGATAGGTTTTAGCCTGTATGTGATGGAACGCAAGGAAGATGGACAGGCAATTGGCCTGTGCGGTCTGGTCAAGAGGGAAACCCTGAAGAACGTGGATATAGGCTATGCCCTGTTACCGCAATTTACAGGACAGGGCTATGCCAGAGAGGCAGCCAGAGCGACGCTAGATTACGCGCATACGCATCTGCGCATAAACAAACTGGCCGGCATTACTTCACCTGACAATGGCCCCTCCAATCAATTATTGCATGACCTGGGCTTTCAGTTGGAAGCTGTGGTGGTGTTGGCAGGTGAAAGCAGAGATACCAATTTATACGGCTATGAGTTTTAAACTGGTACCAATGCAATCACAAAGAAGTATTACAAGAAGCGGTCGAGTATCTTGCGGCTATGCTTGTCTATCTCATACATATCACGTATCAGGAATTGTATGCCGTGATTATCGGTAATCAATAAAGATGTCTTGCCGATGCGGCGTATATCTTCATCACCCTTAAGCACAAAATCGGTCTCGCCACGGTCGGTTGCTACCTTCCAGGTACATGGCAGGGCAAAGCTGGTGACGCTGATGATGTTGTTGATTTCAGGCATGAATTCGCGCCCTTCCAGCTCTTCCATGACCAGTTCACGTGCATCTGCGGCCAGATCATCAAGCTGATCTATCCATGCGACTTCCCGGCCATCTGTCATGACCAGCGAGATGCCCACCAAGGGTGACTGGATAGGAAATGCCCGCACCGGGCTGACGCCTTCAAACACTTCACCAGCCTCGTTGCTGAGTATCAGTTTGCCGAAAAAATTGCGGGTCAGGGTAAATTTTGTCGTTGTCATCTTCTTTTACTCCTCAACCAGTTCTGCATTACGGGCTTGCGCCTGGTAAAGCTTGTAGTAAGCACCTTCTTTGGCCATCAATTCATCATGGTTGCCCACTTCGACTACCTGGCCTCTGTCCAGCACAACCAGACGGTCGGCCTTATGCAGAGTAGATAACCTATGCGCAATCGCTATGGTGGTACGGCCTTGCACCAGGTTATCAAGGGCTTTCTGAATTTCTTTTTCTGTTTGCGAATCCACGGAAGAAGTCGCTTCATCCATGATCAAAATGCGTGGGTCTATCAGTAAAGCACGGGCAATCGAAATACGTTGACGCTCACCACCCGACAAGCCCTGGCCGCGCTCGCCAACCATGGAGTCATAACCTTGCGGCAGGCGCAAGATAAATTCATGCGCATGGGCCGCACGCGCCGCCGCGATGATTTCATCACGCGTGGCTTCTGGCTTGCCATAGGCAATATTTTCGGCAATGGTGCCAAAGAACAGGAAAGGCTCTTGCAAGACCAAGCCGATATTTTGGCGGTAGTCAGATACTACAAATGAGCGTATATCAACACCATCCAGCAAGATCGCACCTTCCGAGACATCATAGAAGCGGCAAATCAGGTTCACCAGGGTACTCTTGCCGGAGCCGCTATGACCGACCAGACCTATCATTTCACCTGGTTTGATGTTCAGATTGATGCCACGGTTGACCGCACGGTTACCGTATCGGAAGCCAACTTCGCGCAATTCTATCTGGCCTTTGACTTCTTTTACCTTCACCGGATTTTGCGGATCAGGCACGCTCGATACATGGTCAAGGATATCGAAAATACGCTTGGCAGCCGAAGCAGATTTCTGCGTCACAGACACGATACGGCTCATGGAATCAATACGGCCATAGAAGTTACTGATGAAAGCGACTGCAGCCACCAGCGAACCAACGGTAATATCACCCTTGGAAATCTGCCAGATACCAAAGCCCCAGACCACGAGAATACCGAGATCTGTCAGGAATGACACGGTAGGTGAAAACAGCGACCAGACCTTGTTGAGCTTGTCGTTGACGGCCAGATTATGCTTGTTGGCTTCGCGGAAGCGCCCTGCTTCGCGCTTTTCCTGGGCAAAGGCTTTAACCACACGTATGCCAGGGATGGTATCGGCGAGGACATTGGTCACCTCGCCCCATACCCTGTCTATCTTTTCAAAACCGGTACGCAACTTGTCGCGCACCAGATGGATCATCCAGGCGATGAATGGCAACGGCAACAAAGTCACCAGGGCCAGCTTGGTATTGATCTGCAACAGGAAACCAGCCGTCATGATGAACATCAGCACGTCAGTTGCAAAGTCCAGCAGGTGCAGGGACAGGTAAACGCAAATGCGGTCACTTTCGCTCCCTATACGCGACATCAGGTCGCCAGTGCGTTTGCCGCCAAAATATTCGAGAGACAATTTCAACAAATGTTCATAGGTAGCGGTACGCAAATCGGCGCCTATGCGCTCTGACACCAGCGCCAGGATATACGTCTTGCCCCAGCTCAGCAGCCATGCAACAACCGCAGAACCTAGCAGGCCGCCAATGTAAAACACCACCAGCTTGGGGTCGACATAGGTACCGTTTTGATAGGGAATCAGCACCTCATCCGTCAACGGCTTTGTCAGGTAACGCGGGATCATGTGCGCAGCCGTGCCCAGCAACATCAGCGAGAAGCCAATGAACAGTTGCAAGCGGTAAGGATGGGCAAACCGCCACAGGCGCAATAGTGTCCAGGTAGAAGGTGGTGTGTACGTTACTTTGGTGCAGACCGGGCATTCTTCCTGGTCCGGCTCCAATACAGCTTTACAGCTAGGGCAGATATTTTGTTCGGCGCGCACTACAGGCATGCCGGTAACATGACTTAACAATTGTTCCTTGAAGTGGTCCAGCAGGCGTATCGCATGCAAATTCTGGCCCAGGGTAAAACGCCAGCTCGCCTGCAAGCCTTGCTGATCCACCAGTTCCAGGTGGCCGACACCGGCATGGTCATGATGACTTAATTGCAAACCGTGGCGAAAACGCCATTCTTTCCACTCAGTTTCGCCGGGTGATTTGGTCAGCAAGCGCTGCTCTGTCACCACCAGCAAGCCCTTGCGGAAGCGAAGTTTGTTGTCGAGGTCAACCTCCAGAGCAGCTAAAACGTTCTCGCCCTTGGCGATCTGACTATTGAGGTCAGACTGCCAGGATACTGGAAGTGATGTAACAGGCTGTTCGGGGCTGAATTGTGTTGTAGTCATCGTAAAATGAACTCCTGCTCAAGAGCTGGTCCCGAATCAAATCAGGACATAAATTTTAGTAAAAGAGATCACTTGGTTTCCGTTTCCGGCATAAGCCATGTCACGGAAGCAGCAATTTACGGTATTCTATCGAAAGAAAAATAATCAGATAACTCTGATCAAGAGGATGAACTGCTTTTGCGCTGGCGCGCAAGTATATCAGCAGGCGTGCCTTTCACAGCCGCTTTCAATATGATATACAAAGTAACATTGTGGCGATGACAAGATTTTCAAGACACCAGAAAATTTTGCATGGCCGGCCAGCCCAAGATGTTGTGCATTCAGGGAAAACGAAGAAACGCTCTAAAATGACAAGACCTGGTCTGCATAAACCTGGCTTATAAAAGTTTACATACATGACAACAAACAAGAAAGACATCCGCATTCTCAGCGCAACGCACTTGCGGGGCCCGAATATCTGGACTTATCGCCCTGTCATTGAAGCAGTGCTGGACATAGGTGAGCTGGAAGAATTTCCATCGAATAAAATCCCTGGTCTGTATGAACGCCTGACGACCTGGTTGCCCGGCATCATAGAGCATCGCTGTGGTGTCGGTGAACGTGGCGGATTTCTGGAACGCCTGCGTGAAGGCACCTGGTCTGGTCACATTCTTGAACATGTTGTACTCGAACTGCAAAACCTGGCAGGCATGCGTACCGGTTTTGGCCAAACCCGTTCTACCAACGTGACTGGCGTGTATAAAATGGCTTTCCGCACCCGTGAAGAACAGGTAGGCCGTACTGCCCTGCAAATTGGCCGTGATCTGTTGATGGCGGCGATTGAAGATCAGCCTTTTGACCTGCAAACCAAAGTCACCGAATTGCGCGAACTGGTGGATGACCGTTGCCTGGGCCCAAGTACGGCCAGCATTGTTGATGCCGCCACTGAACGCCGCATCCCGTCCATACGCCTGACAGATGGCAATCTGGTGCAACTGGGCCATGGCGCAGCGCAGCGCCGTATCTGGACCGCAGAAACTGACCGCACCAGCGCCATTGCTGAAAGCATTGCGAGCGATAAAGACCTGACCAAGACCCTGCTGCAATCTTGCGGCGTGCCTGTGCCAGAAGGCTCCTTGGTGCGCAGTGCTGAAGAAGCCTGGGAAGAAGCACAGGATATAGGCCTGCCCGTTGTCATCAAACCTTATGACGGCAACCATGGTCGTGGTGTGTCACTGAACCTGATGAGCAAGGAAGACGTGATTGCCGCCTATGAGCTGGCTTCACGCAAAGGCGACAGCAAGAGTGTCATCGTTGAGCGTTTTGTCACTGGTGACGAGCACCGTGTGCTGGTCGTTGGTAACGAGGTCGTTGCTGTAGGCAAAGGTGAATCGCTGTGGGTCACTGGCAATGGCAAATCAAATATTACTGAACTGGTCGATGACCAGATCAATACTGATCCGCGCCGTGGTACGACTGAAGACCACCCCCTGAATGCGCTGGACCCGGCAGCAGGTGCAGAGATCATCCTTGAATTGAAACGTCAGGGCATGGATGCCAATTCCATCCCGCTGGCAGGTCAAAAGGTATTGATACAGCCTAATGGCAATGTCGCTCTTGATGTCACCGATAAGATCCATCCTGATATCGCCTATGCGGCGACACTCGCTGCACGTATCGTCGGTCTGGATATCGCTGGCGTTGATCTGGTGGCAGAAGACATTTCCCGCCCCATGGCAGAACAAGGCGCGGCAATTATTGAAGTCAATGCCAGCCCAGGCTTGCTGGCCCATATCAAACCTGCCAATGGTGAAGGCCGTCCGGTTGGCAAGGCCATCATCAATCATTTGTTTGCGCCTGAAGAAAGTGGCCGCATCAGCATCGTTGGCGTTGCCGGTACCAAAGGTTGCAGCCTGATTGCCCGCCTCATCGGTGCCCTGATCAATATCAGCGGCAAGGAGACCGGGGTCGCTTGCGCCCAGGGCTTGTTCCTGAACAAACGCCTGGTCACCGATGGCGATTGCGCGAATTGGGAAGCAGGCCAAAGACTGTTGATCAACCGTTCTGTAGAAGCTGCCGTATTTGAAACCAATGCCAAAGCCATGCTCAGCGATGGTCTCGCCTATGACAAATGCGCCGTTGGCGTCGTCACCGATCTGGATGGCCATGCCGATCTGGGCCCTTATTACATAGACAGCCCAGACCAGATGCGCAAAGTATTGCGCACCCAGGTGGATGTGATTTTGCCTGACGGCGTCGCGGTATTGAATGCTGCCGACTCTGCCGTGGCAGACCTGGCTGAGCTCTGCGATGGCAAGGTGATTTTTTATGGCAAGGACCCGGCACTGGAAGCCATCGTCAACCACCGCGCCCTTGGTGAACGCGTGGTGTTTTTGCGTGATGACAATATCGTACTGGCAGATGGCGAGACAGAAACTGCTCTGCTGCCCCTGAGCGCCTTGAAACCTGCAAAAGTCGCCCAGGCAGAGAGTGTACTGGCAGCAGTTGCAGCAGCATGGGCCTTGAACATCACACCAGAACTGATAGGTGCTGGCCTCAGGACTTTTGACTCAAGCAAGAAAGCTCCTTACTGATTGCTTTAAGCATAGTGCGGATGTCAAATCTGGCCTCCGCACAAATACAAGATATATTGTTTACTCTTAGAATTTGCTATTTATCTGATGGTGTGATTTCTGGTGCTTGCATGCTCAGGCTGTAAAAATCAGTACACCCTCGTTTGACGCCTTTTTCAACAGGACTAAGTTTTATGGAAGTATCACGCATCCGTGCCCTGCGCGGTCCCAATCTCTGGAGCCACCATACGGCCGTAGAAGCGATTGTTGCCTGCACAAATGAAGAGATGTCAATTGCTGGCCTGAACGGCTTTGAAGACCGTTTGCGCGCCCTATTCCCGCAACTCAGTATTTTGCAACCGACTGGCCATGATGATGCCATCCCCATGGCTCATGTATTTGAATTGCTGACCCTGGGCCTGCAGGCAGAAGCCGGTTGCCCGGTCACCTTCAGCCGCACTACGCAAACCCTGGAAACAGGTATTTTCCAGGTCGTCGTTGAATATTCTGAAGAAGCCGTAGGTCGTCTGGCCGTAGAACTGGCTGAACAACTCATCAATGCCGCATTGAAAGACCAGGCTTTTGACCTGGCTGCTGCGCTTGAACAATTGCGTGATCTGGATGAAGACGTGCGCCTGGGGCCATCGACTGGCTCCATCGTCAATGCCGCCGTCGCCCGCAATATTCCTTACCGCCGCCTGACGGATGGTAGTCTGGTTGCCTTTGGCTGGGGTAGCCGCCAGCGCAAAATACAGGCAGCGGAAATGGATGGCACCAGCGCCATTGCCGAAGCCATTGCGCAAGATAAAGAACTGACCAAGAAGCTCTTGCATGCTGCTGGCGTGCCAGTGCCTTTGGGGCGCTCAGTATCCGACCCGGATGATGCCTGGGCAGCCGCCCTTGAAATCGGCCTGCCCGTCGTCGTCAAACCCAAAGATGGCAATCAGGGTAAAGGCGTCACCGTCAACGTGACGACACGCGAGCAACTGGATGCAGGTTTCCATGCTGCCAGCGAATTCCGTGATGACATTCTGGTCGAGCGTTTCTTGCCCGGCAATGACTTCCGCCTACTGGTGGTGGGCAACAAACTGGTTGCTGCTGCCCGCCGTGACCCGCCGCAAGTGGTGGGTGATGGCAAACAAAGCGTGCGTGAACTGGTTGAGCAAGTCAATAAAGACCCGCGCCGTGGCAGTGGTCATTCCACTTCCCTGACCAAGATTCGTTTTGATGATATTGCCCTGGCCAGCCTGGCCAAGCAGGGTTTTGTGGCTGACTCCATTCCGCCCAAGGGCCAGCGGGTGGTCTTGCGCAATAACGCCAATCTCTCTACTGGTGGCGCAGCGACCGATGTAACGGATGATGTGCATCCAGAAGTTGCGGCTCGCGCAGTGGCTGCCGCGCAAATGGTAGGTCTCGACATCTGCGGTGTTGATCTGGTCTGCGACAGCGTCTTGAAGCCGATAGAACAGCAAAATGGCGGCATCGTTGAAGTCAATGCTGCGCCAGGTTTGCGTATGCATCTCTCGCCTTCCTTTGGCAAAGGCCGCCAAGTTGGTGAAGCTATTATCGCCTCGATGTTTGATGATAATGACGATGGCCGCATCCCTATCATTGCGGTTACCGGCACGAATGGCAAAACCACGACAGTACGCCTGATCGCCCATCTGCTGAGTGCCAGCGGCCTGCGTACAGGCATGACCAATACGGATGGCGTGTATGTTGCAGGCCGCCAGATTGATAGCGGCGATTGCAGCGGCCCACGCAGTGCCCGCAATGTTCTGTCCCACCCGGATGTCGATGCAGCCGTGTTTGAAACTGCCCGTGGCGGCGTCTTGCGTGAAGGCCTGGCCTATGACCGTTGCCAGGTTGCTGTCGTCACCAATATAGGTTCTGGTGACCACCTTGGTTTGAATTACATCACCACGGTAGAAGACCTGGCCGTATTGAAACGCGTCATCGTGCAAAACGTTGCCGACAACGGCTATGCCGTGCTGAATGCGGCTGACCCTATCGTTGCGGCCATGGCCAACAATTGCCCGTCTGCCGTCATCTTCTTTGCAGCGGACCACCAGCACCCTGTCATGGCAACACACAGGGCTCAGGGCAAGCGCGTGGTATATATAGAAAACGGCCATCTGATCGCTGCAGAAGGCAAGACACGCCATAGCGTGCCACTGGCTGATATCCCTATCACCCGCAATGGCAGCATAGGATTCCAGGTCGAGAACGTCATGGCATCCGTCGCTGCAGCCTGGGCAATTAATATTGACTGGGACAGCATACGCGCAGGCTTGTTGTCGTTTGCCAATGAAGCCGACAATGCGCCTGGCCGCTTCAATGTCTTCAACTTCCGTGGTGCAACCCTGATTGCTGATTACGGCCACAACCCGGATGCGATACTGGCACTGGTACGTGCAGTAGAAACCATGCCTGCCAAACGCCGCTCTGTCGTCATCAGCGGTGCCGGTGACCGTCGTGACCAGGATATACGCCAGCAGACTGAAATCCTTGGTGAGTCCTTTGATGATGTAGTGCTGTACCAGGATCAATGCCAGCGTGGCCGTGCAGATGGTGAAGTTGTCGCGCTCTTGCGTGAAGGCTTGAAGCAGGCAACAAAAACCTCGCGCATAGATGAAATCAACGGTGAATTCATTGCGATTGATCTGGCCATGGACAGGCTGGAAGCAGGCGACCTGTGCCTGATCCTGATTGATCAGGTAGAAGAGGCACTGGCGCATATCGCCATGCGTGTTGCAGCCGGTTAAACTCGCTGCACGCATCAAAAAAGCCGGACCAGTTTACAACTGGCCCGGCTTTTTTAATTACTGATGTCTTCAACTATTGCGGCCTGCCTCTCATGCAGCACAGACCCGCTAATCCATTTATCCGCTTGCTCATCAAATCATGAAACCCTTGGTTTCAGGTTTGACATTGTGCAAACCTGCCAGCGGCAGATGTTTGTCAGTGGTGATCTCACCGTCCAGCATCAGCGAGGTATAACGCAAACAGCAAACCCGCAGGAAGGACGAAAAATTGTCAATTTGGCCGCGGTAGGCAATCAACTCATCATACAGCTTGGTGATGAGTTGATTGGTATTCATGCTATCGCGCTGGGCAATCTCTTCCAGCACATTCCAGAATATATTTTCTAGTCTGATGGAAGTCACCACGCCATGCAGGCGCAGGGAACGCGCCCTGGATTCATACAGACCAGGGTCAGCTTTGATAAAAATCTCGCACATTTTTCCTCCCGCATATCGTCAAGAAAAAGATTTCCTGACGATTATACGGCACTTGCCTGATTTGCAAGCCAAGCCATAATATAGTTACAACTTGATTTCCGTTCCCAGCAATTGCAGGAACTGCCCTATCCAGGCTGGATGTGCAGGCCATGCGGGTGCAGTGACAAAATTCTTGTCTGTTACTGCATCGGTAACAGCAATATTTGCGTAATGGCCACCGGCCGCCTCTACTTCTGGCTGGCAAGCAGGGTAAGCTGAGCATTTGATACCCTCAAGCACCTTGGCGGCAGCCAAAATCTGAGCACCATGGCAAACTGCTGCTATCGGCTTCTTTGTCTGCGCGAAATGTTGCACGATAGCAATCACTTTCGGATTCAGGCGCAGATATTCAGGTGCGCGGCCACCAGGTATCAGCAAGGCATCATAATCCTGCGCATTGATACTGGCAAAGTCGTGGGTGATGCTGAATCTATGGCCTGGCTTTTCGGTATAAGTCTGCCGGCCTTCAAAATCATGGATGGCGGTAGCCACATAGTCACCTGGCTTTTTGTCAGGGCACACTGCGTGTACTGCATGCCCGACAGCCAGCAGGCTTTGGAAAGGCACCATTGCCTCATAATCTTCTACAAAATCACCGACCAGCATAAGAATTTTTTTGGCTGCCATGATGTCTCCTGAATATTGGTTTGAAGGAGACCCATTGTTGAGCAAATTTCAGCATCGCAGGTAATGACGGGTTACTACATGAATGAGAAAATTTCCACCTGGAAATTAACTATATTTTGCGCATTCTTATTGATATTTTGCGACGTATTAATCAAACAGTAACAGGAACTCGTATAAAATCAAATCATGCTCTGGAATTCGATCATACGGGGCGGGTATCGTTTATAGCCTGGAGACAACATGGCAGAAGCAGGACCGCTGTATAAAAATCGGGTATTGCTGCTCACGCAAACCTTTTTCATCATCGATAACAAGAAAGAATTGTTGATCGGTGCTCATAAGTACGACTTCGATATACTGTTTTTTGACCAGATGAGTGACTTTGTGAAGGCTGTACAGACTTCCGAAGGTCATGACCTTTTCGTGATTGACCTTGATGTGCTGTACAACATGCAGGATGACATGCAGCACACCCGCCGCCAGACCATGTTCCTTAGCGACTTGTTGCAGCGTCTGCCAGATGATCAAAGCTATATCTACCTGCAGACCGTGCGCCAGGGTGAGCGTTTCTTGCTGCAACAAAAACTGGTTGATAGCAATTGCATGGCCTACGCAGAAAAACCCATCACCAATGAGGTGCTGGTTGATAAGCTGTTCAACATCTTCGCCCGCCAAAAGCGCGGCGAGAACAATACCATCGTCCTTTGCGGTGAACTGTCTTCACTCGATACTGCCCTGCTGGCAGAAAACCATATAGAACTGCTGCACAATCCTGATGCCCGCTCTTTGCATGTGCGCGTCAAGGAAGCCCAGCCAGATATCGTCATCATCGATGAAGCACAATATTTGCAGACCGAAGCCCTGGTGCGTGTACTCAAAAAGAATATAGAATTTGACCCCGGCCGCGAAATCATCCTGCTGCAAAGCCGCCCTGACCCGGCCATGGCCAGGCGTGCACTTGATAGCGGCTTTGATGAAATCCTGACACCCAGCGACGCCGATGTACTGACACGCCAGCTACTGAACCGCGTCAATAAAATACGCGCCAGCAAAGACCTGATCAGCCGCGACCGCGCCACTGGATTGTTAAATAAAGTCGGTTTGCAGAAAAAAGCCCAGGAATGGATACGCCGCGCCAGTCGCGAAGACAAACCTCTGGCCTACGGCATCATCGACATCGACAAGTTCAAGAACATCAATGACACCTGGGGCCATTACTTTGGTGACATCGTCATCAAGCGTTTGTCTTTGGTCTTATCCGCACAACTGGGCGAACAGGATTTGCTCAGCCGTTTTGGTGGCGAAGAATTTGTCGTGGTTTTCTGGGATTGCACACCGGCACAAGGCAAACAAAAACTCGACGCCATGCGCGAAGCCTTTGGCAAAATCGTCTTCGAAGTCAAACCAGGTGAAAATAAAAATTTCAGCTTCAGCGGCGGCATCGCCGACTTCCCGACCTGGAATACCGAAAATGCCATGTTCTTGCAGGCAGATGCGATGTTGTACCAAGCCAAGCAAGGTGGGCGGAATCAGGTTTGTGTTAGTGGGAAATGATAGCGTTCCCAATCCTCGGTAGGTTGGGCTACGCCTTATCAGCCCAACACTGGGCCTCAACAAACGCATACCTTATTTAAGCGCCAAGTGTTGGGCTGATGAAGCGTAGCCCAACCTACAATATAAGCCCACGCATCACGTTTCACAAAGAAGCAGGCAATGAGAGTAATTTTCCCGTCCCTGGCCACTTTTTTCCACGTGGAAGAGTTCTTTTAAAAACCAACGCACTTACAGGTTCATACGCCAGAACATATTGTCTCGCGAGGCGCAATCGCCTCCTGCGCAACTGGTGCATTGATACTGGCTTTTCCCATCCCCAATGGGGAAAGGGTTTACTTTTCCCGTTGTTATGCTCAAGCACCAGCACCCTAAGCAGTTGCCGTTTCAACGCAGACCGGCTCATGCGCACAACTGGTTTTCTCCAAGGGCGCACAGGCCGGAATTCACGCTGTTTCAGCATAGGCAAGCAGCATCAAAGCACAGAATCGTGCCCACCCGCCCCAAACAACTGCTCCTTGACATGCGCTAACTGATCCCTGACCTGGGCTGCTTTTTCAAACTCCAGATTCTTGGCATGATCGAGCATGAGTTTTTCCAGGCGCTTGATTTCGCGGCTGATCTGTTTCTCGCTCATGACTTCATAACGCGCCTGCTCTTGCGCTACTGCCAGGTCTTCTTTCGCTTCTTGCGGATTGTAAACGCCATCGATGATGTCCTTGATCTGCTTACGTATACCTACCGGCGTAATATTATTGGCCAGATTAAAAGCCAGTTGTTTATTACGGCGGCGCTCGGTTTCTCCCATGGCGCGGCGCATGGAATCAGTGACCTTGTCGGCATACAAGATAGCCTTGCCGTGCAGGTTACGCGCAGCACGGCCTATGGTTTGGATCAAGCTGCGTTCAGAACGCAGGAAACCTTCTTTGTCTGCATCAAGAATAGCCACCAGCGACACCTCAGGGATATCCAGACCTTCGCGCAGCAAGTTAATACCGACCAGCACATCAAAAGTGCCGAGGCGCAGATCGCGGATAATTTCCACACGCTCTACCGTATCAATATCGCTATGCAGGTAACGCACCTTGATGCCGTTTTCGTTGAGGAATTCGGTCAATTGTTCTGACATGCGCTTGGTCAGGGTAGTGACCAGTACGCGCTCATGCTTTTTCACTCGCTCGATAATCTGGTTCATCAAATCATCGACCTGCGTCAGCGCTGGGCGCACTTCAATTTCCGGATCGACCAGGCCAGTAGGCCTGACCAGTTGCTCTACTGTCTGGTCAGAATGCTGGTCTTCATAATCACCTGGCGTGGCTGAGACAAATACGGTCTGGCGCAGCTTGCTTTCGAATTCTGCAAACTTCAACGGGCGGTTATCCAGTGCCGATGGCAGACGGAAGCCATAATCGACCAAATTAGTCTTGCGCGCCCTGTCACCGTTGTACATACCATTCAACTGGCCTGTCAGCACATGCGATTCATCCAGGAACATCAGGGCATCTGGCGGCAGGTAATCGACCAGGGTTGGTGGCGGTTCACCGGCCTTGGCACCACTGAGGTGACGAGAGTAATTTTCGATCCCCTTGGTGAAGCCAATCTCGGCCATCATTTCCAAATCAAAGCGGGTGCGCTGTTCTATGCGCTGCTCTTCGATGAGTTTGTTTTCACGGCGGAAGAAGTCGAGGCGCTCACGCAATTCCTCCTTGATGGTCTCAATGGCACGCAAGACGGTTTCACGCGGTGTCACATAGTGAGAACTTGGATAGACTGTAAAGCGCGGTATCTTTTGTTTGATACGCCCGGTCAGCGGATCAAACAATTGCAGGTTTTCGATTTCATCATCAAACATTTCGACGCGCACAGCCATCTCGGCATGTTCTGCCGGGAAGATATCAATGGTGTCACCACGCACACGGAAAGTACCGCGTCCAAAATCAACTTCATTGCGCTTGTACTGCATCTGTATCAGGCGGGCGATGACATCACGCTGGCTGACCTTGTCCCTGGCACGCAGGGTCAATATCATCTTGTGGTATTCATTCGGGTTACCGATACCATAGATGGCGGAGACAGTTGCCACAATGATGACATCCCGTCTTTCCATCAGCGATTTGGTACAGGACAAACGCATCTGTTCTATATGTTCATTGATAGCAGAATCTTTCTCAATGAACAAGTCGCGCTGCGGCACATACGCTTCTGGTTGATAGTAATCGTAATAACTGACAAAATACTCTACCGCATTGCGTGGAAAGAATTCCCTGAACTCACTGTACAACTGTGCTGCCAGGGTTTTATTAGGTGCAAAAATGATGGCCGGCCTACCTGTCCTGGCGATCACGTTTGCCATCGTGTAAGTCTTACCCGACCCCGTCACTCCCAGCAGTGTCTGAAAAAACAAACCGTCACTGATACCCTCGACCAATTGTGCAATTGCCGCTGGCTGATCACCCGCTGGCTGGAACATTTGATACAACTGATAAGGTGAATCAGGGAAACTGATAAATTTTGATTCGTCCAGCTGTTCTGACAAAGCTGTTGAATTAACTGGTGCTACGGCCATGATGCGATTACCTTTGCTAAAATAGGTGGCTGTACTATGCAATCTGCCTCATTCCAACCATTACTGTCGGCAACGACAAATATTTCCATATTATCACGATGACTGCTTCCACATCTTCACCCCTGTTTTCCGCCATAGAAATGGCCCCCCGCGACCCTATCCTGGGCATCACTGAAGCCTTTAATGCTGACCAGAACCCTGCCAAGGTCAATCTGGGTGTAGGCGTTTATTATGATGACAATGGCAAGGTACCATTGCTGGAGTGCGTCAAAAAAGCTGAAGCTATTTTGATGGAAAAATTCGCCCCACGCACTTACCTGCCTATCGAAGGCCTGGCTGCCTATGATAAAGCGGTACAGGAACTGGTGTTCGGTGCTGACAGCGATGTCGTAAAGGAAAAGCGTGCAATTACTGCCCAGGCCATCGGCGGTACTGGCGCGCTGAAGCTGGGCGCAGACTTCTTGCAGCGCTTTACACCAAATTCTGAAGTCTGGATCAGCGACCCAAGCTGGGAAAACCACCGCGCCCTGTTTGAATCGGCTGGTTTTAAAGTCAACTCCTACCCTTACTATGATCCAGCGACACGCGGCGTCAATTTCGCTGGCATGCTGGATGCATTGAAATCCATGCCTGAAGGCTCCATCGTATTGCTGCACGCTTGTTGCCACAATCCAACCGGTGCTGATCTGACTGATGATCAATGGACAGACGTCATTGCCGTAGTTGCCCAGCGTAACCTCATCCCTTTCCTCGACATGGCTTATCAGGGCTTTGGCGATGGCATTGAAGCAGATGGCAAAGTGGTACGCCGTTTTGCCGAAGCAGGCGGTGCCCTGTTTGTCTCCAACTCTTTCTCCAAATCCTTCTCCCTGTATGGCGAACGTGTCGGTGCACTGAGCATTGCTGCCTCCAGCGCAGAAGAAGCAGCGCGCATCATGTCACAACTGAAACGCGTGATCCGCACCAATTACTCCAATCCACCTACCCATGGTGGCCAGGTAGTGGCAACCGTGCTGGCAACGCCAGAGCTGCGTCAATTGTGGGAAGAAGAACTGGCTGGCATGCGCGTACGTATACGCGAAATGCGCAATGCCTTTGTTAGCAAACTCAAGGAACAGGCTCCAGGCCATGACTTTGATTTTGTCGTCCAGCAGCGCGGCATGTTCTCGTATTCTGGCCTGACCAAAGAACAGGTTGGCAAACTGCGTGAGAACAATTCCATCTACGCTGTTGATACAGGCCGCATCTGTGTAGCTGCACTCAATAACAAGAATATTAACAACGTTATTGCGGCAATTACTGCGGTTTTGTAATTCGATTTGACTTGCGTATTGACAAACAGGGGTCGAGAGAATATAATTTTTGTCTCTGTTCCCTGATAGCTCAGTTGGTAGAGCGACGGACTGTTAATCCGCAGGTCCCTGGTTCGAGTCCAGGTCGGGGAGCCACAGAATTCGAAGTAAGTAGTGAACTTATCAAAAAATCACTGCGAACGAAGTAACAAGTATTAGATTATAAAGTTTAACGAAGATCATCAAATCTTCTATTCCCTGATAGCTCAGTTGGTAGAGCGACGGACTGTTAATCCGCAGGTCCCTGGTTCGAGTCCAGGTCGGGGAGCCAAATTTATAAAGACAGAGTTACTTGCTCAAGCTTGTAACTCTTTTTTTTCCACCGGAACTGTCCGGTGAAGTATGAAAAGTAAAATCCTGAAAGGGTTTTGCAGCAAGAGATTGAAGTGAGCAGTGAACTTGACCATAATCACTGCCGAAGAATAGTTTTACAAGTTTAATGAAGATCATCATATCTTCTATTCCCTGATAGCTCAGTTGGTAGAGCGACGGACTGTTAATCCGCAGGTCCCTGGTTCGAGTCCAGGTCGGGGAGCCAAATTTAGAAAAGAGTTACTTGCCAAGGCCAGTAACTCTTTTTTTTCCGCCCTGCCCTTATCAGGCATGACGGACAAGTAGCACAGAGTTCAGAGTTTCAAAGTGCCAGGCTTTTATGTACGCGGCGTAAATAGCAGCTCACAACAACTCAAAAATTCAGATGAACAAATACCGGTTGACGTACTATCCCGGGCAAAGAAAATCGTACAAGTATTTCCCCTTCCTTTCGCAGCAAACTCCCACGAAGTTTTGAAAAAAACTTATCGACGATTTTGATAGTTAACTATCAAACGACTATCAAACGGCATTCAATCGACATCACCAGGTTCTGGTGCTGCTTTGTTACCCGTCAGCATGGCCTTGACGAGGTTTTCGCGGTGTTGCCAGCCGGTATAGATGGCACCCAGCACATGCAGGGCAATCAGGCCAACCATGCTCCAGGCGATAGCGACATGCACGCGTACTGGCCATGCATAACCCCAGAGCAAGTCCGTGCCCATGGCCCAGCCGGTCAAAACCAGCAAACCCACGCAGGATAAAAGTGCGAGCATCATCCAGCCACCCAGGGGATTGTGGCCTATATAACGCGGAGCTTTGGAACGAATGACCAGACGCAGATACTGCAGGGTTGCCGGAACCGGCTTGAGGAATTGGCTGAAACGTGCGTAGCGGTTGCCGATGCCGCCCCAGAACAGGCGCATGAGTACCAATACGCCAGCACTGTAGCCCACGTATTCATGGACAGAATTGGTCATGCCGCTGGTGACCCATGCGGCGATGATAGCAATGACCTGCGCCCAGTGTATCAGGCGCACAGGCAAGTCCCATACGGGTATATCCCGTAGGGATAGACTATTCTTCAACGCGTTCGAATGTGACCGGGTTGAAGAAGGCTTCTACACGCTTGCCCTTAGGGTCTTTGGCATACACTTCGTAGCAGCTAGTGGTTTTTTCCATGCGGCGGATTTGCCAGCCTTCCTTGGTCAGCTTTGCTTCCAATTCTGTATGTGGACGCCATTTTTCTTTTGGCTCGGTGGTGCATTTGACGTCGCCGTGCGCCCAGGCGCTAGCGGAAAACATGGCAAATACCACTGGAACGATTGCAGCAAAAATAGCTTGTTTATTTAATCTCATGGATAACTCCTGACAGTGTAAAGTAAATTAAGTAATTGCCCAGCGGCGCAGCAAGTTATGATAAACGCCCGTCAGCCTCAGTAGCGCAGAATTTTGCGCATCCACCAGGGGCGTCAATTTTTGTATGGACTGATCCAGATCGTACAGCATACTGCGCTCGGCCTCATCACTGACCATGCTTTCTATCCAGAAAAAGGACGCCACTCTTACCCCCTCGGTGACAGGCGTAACCCTGTGCAAACTGGAAGAAGGATAGAGCACCATGTCGCCAGCTTCAAGCTTGACAGTCTGCGCGCCAAAGTCGGTTTCAATTTCAAGCTCCCCTCCTTCATATTCATCAGGCTCGGCCAGGAACAGAGTTGCAGATATATCGCTGCGCAGGTTTTGGCGAGTGCCGGGCATCAGCATGACGGCACTATCGACATGCAGGCCATAGCCACCACCATCCTGATAGCGATTGAATTTTGGTGGATAGATTTTTTGTGGCAAGGCGGCGGAAATAAACACAGGATGCTCGCCGAGTTTGCGCAAGATATGATTGCCAAGCTGAATTGCCAGATCTGATTCATCATCTATCTGCAGATTGTTTTTGACCTGCAAGGCAAGCGTACCCGCAGTACGGGCGCCGTTCTGCCAGTCAGCCTGATCCAGGTAACTACGGAACTGTTGCACCTCATCCTTGCTCAATACCCCTTCAATCACATTCAGCATAAATCCATCCTGTTTTTATTGCATCATACATTGCGCAGCAAGGCGGTATTATTGATATCAGCCAGGGTCGCACATCCGGCCTGAGCCATGCATATCTCCAACTCTTCCCGCAACAGCTTTATCATGTGCGCCACACCCAGAGCACCGGCAACACTGAGCGCATACATCTGCAGGCGCCCCACCAATACCGCATTGGCACCCAAAGCCAGGGCCTTGAAGATATCAGCGCCTGAACGTATGCCACCATCCAGCAACAAGGGAAAATCTTCGCCGACTGCAGCGCGTATTGCAGGCAATACGACGAGACTGGCAGGCGCACCATCGAGGCTGCGGCCACCATGATTGGAAACAACAACACCCGCCACACCTGCCACCTTCAGAGCCAGTGCGTCATCGAGATGCAAGATACCCTTGACCCAGACCGGCAAGGATGTCTGAGCCAGCAACCATTCCATATCTGGCCAACCCGGAGCAGCATGCATCGCCCCCTGGAAGATACGGCTGTCGTCAGCGGCAAGTTGCACGGGCACATCGGCATCTGTCGATTGCAGGTTAAGCGCAACGCAGTCGGCTGGCATGCGGAATCCTGCCGCCATGGCGCGTGCACTTGCCACCTGTATCGATGCGTCCAGAGTCACGACAATCGCGCTATAGCCCGCCGCTTCTGCCCTTGCCAGCAAATTGCGGGTAGCGTTGCGACTGGTCTGAAAATACAGCTGGAACCATTTATGCGGGCCAGCAGCTTGCGCAACATCTTCCAGCAGGCTGGAGGACAAGGTGCTGCATACCATGCAAGTGTCAGTTGCACTGGCAGCGCGGGCCGTGTCGATTTCGCCAGCCGGATGTGCCAGCTTTTGAAAAGCAACAGGTGCCAGCAAAATGGGATGAAGGAAACTTTGATTGCCGAGGCTAACTCGCGTATGCCCGGCAGTGACATCGCGCAAAACGCGGGGATAGACTGACCATTGTGAAAAGGCTGCCAGGTTGGCAGCAACAGTCAGGTCACGCCCGCTTCCGCCTGCCACATAGGCGTAGCTGGTTGCGGCCATGCTACGCTGTGCTGCAAACTCATAGTCCTGGGCACAGCGTATGTCTGGCGGAATAACAAGAGCAGCAGGAATAGCAGGGTTTTTCATCACTGAAAATTATGAATAAAGAACCCGTATTCTAGCTGAATCGCAAGAACCCACTGCTGTAGATGACATGGGCTCTTGCTCTCCATCAAATGATTACATTTCGTAGTTCAGAGTAAAGCGAACAGCGCGTGCATCACCTTTGTACAGGAATGCGCCAGAACGGTATACCGCTGTGTAGTAGTCTTTGTTAGTCGCATTCAGGACGTTGACACGAACGTCAAAACGGCGGGAGAAGCGATAAGCAGCGAACACGTCATACGCAGTGAAGCCAGGTACTGGTTGTGAGCACAGGCCGGCAGTTGTGTAACCAGCCGCCGTATCTGGCTGACCACCGCAACGGTCACTCTCGTGACGGGCAACGCCGCCAAACGAGAATGCATTCGTCAATTGGTACTTGGCTTGTGCCGAGAAAGTCTTCTTGGCAAAGTTACTCAAAGGATTGCCAATATTGGCTGCTGTTGTCGATGCCAGCACTTTGGAGTCCATGAATGCTGCGCCAAACTGTACAGACAAATCTTCAGTCAGGTTACCGCTCAGGCCAAATTCCACACCTTGTACACGGTTTTTACCTGTATTGAATGTACCGACCGTATCGTAGTTGGCACCTTCCATCACGTCTTTTTTCGTAGTTTGGAACAAGGCTGCTGTTGCCAGCAATTTGTCATCCATCAAGTTCCATTTCAGGCCCAACTCATAGTTGACTGAGGTTTCTGGCTTGGCACCGGCGATCTGGTTTTGGTACAGCACTGCGCCACCGTAACCACTGCTGGTACCGGCATCAGCTTCACCACCATTGATGTCTTGTGCACTGGCGACAGAACCATAGGCGATCAGTTTAGGAGTGATCTTGTAGCTCAGGCCAAAATGACCGTTCAGCAAAGTATCTTTGTAACCATAGTCACCAGTGATCACGCCAGTAGTGTTGTTACGACGAGTCAGGCTCAGGTCAAACGAGTCTGCACGTACACCGCCGAAGGCAGTAAATTTATCAGTCAGATCAACTGTGTCCATCAAAGTCAGGGCCAGCGCCTTGATGTGCCAATCCTGGTTCCAGCTCAGACGGGTGGAATTACGGCCAGCCAGGTTGCTCAGATTGGCAACAGGTGTGCCGTTGCTGTCTGTGAAGCAGAAGCCATTGTTAGCACCAATACCTGCTGTGGTTTTGCAATTGAATGTGCCTGTGTTGGTGATGCCATAAGTACCGGAGACAACTTTGTGGTCAGCATATTCAGCACCGAAGATGAATTCATGCTTCATGCCACCGATTTGCTTGTCCCAGCGGAGGTTGGTCTGGTGAGCAAAGTAATCGATATCTTGCCAGCCAGTGTGGCCGCCATCAAGAACGCCGGTTGTGTATGCCACACCTGTCGTGCCGTTGTAACGAGTTGCAGAAGATGCACCTGTCGTGACATAGCCGTTACTGGATTTGCCATAACGTGTCAGGCTGGTGATTTTCATGTCTGGAGCAATGGTCCAGTTGACGCGCGCTGTGACAGTATCGACATCAGACTTCAGGAAATCATTTGCCTGACCATAGACAGGCACATTGGTCGCAGGGAAGCGACTTGGTACGGTACCAACCAGGTAGTAACCCAGATCTGGTGATGTATCTTTGGTGCGCAGGCCATAGTAGTCCAGTGTCACAGACAGGTCTTTGCTGACTTCATACAAACCAGACAATGCAATACCTTTGCGTGAACGGTTGGCTGGTGAACGGTTAGGTACATCCTCATCGCCGTACAACAAGTTGGTGCGCAATGCGAAATGCTCGCCAAAACCTTTGTTGATGTCAGCAGAAATACGTTTTTGTGAATCGCTGCCTATGCCTATGGAAACACGCTCAAAGTCATGATCCAGTGTTGCTTGTTTGGTGATCGCATTGATCGCACCACCGGCAGTACCACGGCCAGCGAAGCTGGAATTTGGACCTTTGGAAATTTCTATTTGTTCAACGGCGAAACTTTCGCGAGTGGACATACCTGGGTCACGCAAGCCATCGACGAACACGTCGCTGCGTGCTTCCTGGCCACGGATGATATAACGGTCACCAAAGGCATTACCGTTTTCACCAGTACCCAGTGTGATACCTGGCTGTGCACCCAGCACTTGTTTCAAGTCTGTCAGGCCAGAATCATCCAGCGCAGCACGGGTCAGCACAGAAATTGTCTGTGGTGTTTCTGCCAGTGGACGTGTGTGACGGGAATCAGCAGAAGTCCTGGCTTTGTATGGGGAACCAACTTCTGCATTTGGATTGGACTCTACTCGCTTGCCCAGGATTTCTACTTCTGGCAATTTTTCTTTTTGTGTCTTGGCAGCAGGTGGCGTTGTGTCTTGAGCCATCGCAACCATAGGCATCAGCATCGCGCTGGAAATACCCAAGGCCAAAGTAGTTTTTTTCATGGAACCAAATACCAGATCGTCTGTATCACGTAGGCTTTTTGGTTTCTGCGCTTGCGAGTGTTTCATGTAAGTCCCTGATTTTTTACGAAAATTATTGGAAAGATTTTTCTACTGCAGATGTATTACGAATTAATACGAATGATACAATTATTGACAATGAGAATCAATATCATTTGCGTTTGCAATTGTTAAATACCTTTTCTTTTAAGGGATTTACAACAAAGAGGTGGGCAGTACGCAAGCTCAGTCTTGATACCAGCTTAAAAAGCTGGTAAGACAAAACAGATGAGGTAGGCAGAGTGCGTTTATTACTGATAGAAGACGATCCGATGACAGGTGAGAGCGTGCAGGAAGGTTTGCGCAGCGAAAATTACGCAGTTGACTGGGTGCGCGATGGCCGCAATGCAGAGCTCGCATTGCTGGGCTTTGAATACGATTTATTGTTGCTTGACCTTGGCTTGAAACTGCACGAACGCCTTGAACGCAGCGCACATCTCGTACGGCAACTATCGAGCCTGGCCAGACATGAAACCGGATATGCGGCGACGAATATCCATGCTGTTGATCTTAGGTTGCTATTGCAGACTGCAGTCATTAATCATTCAGCTTATGCAGACAGCCGCTCAATTGATCTTGGTACTGAGGTTTCAGAGACCATCACAGTACAAGGCAATAAGGAAAGCCTGCATGTCATGTTGAATAACCTTGTTGATAATGCCTTACGCTACACCCAGCAAGGTGGCAAGGTAGATCTCACAGCCACCTATGAAAACGGTCATGCTGTCATGCTTGTCACAGACAATGGCCCCGGTGTAGAAGAACAATACAGGGCCCGGTTGTTTGACCGTTTCTACCGCCCGGATGGCAACGAGGTCTGGGGCTGTGGGCTGGGCCTTTCCATCGTGCGCAATATCGCTGATCACCATAGTGCAGAAATCGATCTGGCTGGCAACCCAGCCGGAAGTGGCTTGGTAGTCACAGTCAGGTTTCCATAAATCTGGATAAACCGGGCAAGCATGAATGCAGCTGTTTGCATTCCAAACGCCACACCGGAGCACCCTTGAACGAGCAGCCGGCATAGACAAGCAGCCTGCCTACTCTAATTTTATTGCGAATGATTCTCATTAGCGATAAAATACTTTGATTCCATTTTATTTACTGCCATTTTTATTTGCGACTATACCACCTCGCATGCCCCCTGTTTTGCCCGATTATCACCGCCAAATCGCACCTGATCACTTCACATAGAGAGAGTTTTTGCATCATGCCCAAGTGTCATCCACATACCCTGCTTCCTTTGGCAACTTTACTATCCATCATCTATGCTCCTGGCCGGGCAATTGCCCAGGAAGCAGATGAAGCTATCTTGCAGTCTGTCAAAATCACCAGCACCCGGGCAGATGGCCTGCTCCCCAAAAGCACGGCAGCAGGCAGTTTTCGCGGATCAAACATGATGGACGTGCCATCTACCGTAAATGTCATTACGCGGGAAATGCTGGAGCTGCAAGCAGCGGCAGGCCTCTACGATGCACTACGCAATACGGCTGGCGTCACCCGGCAGCAAAATGGTGGAGATACCTGGGACCAGTTGGTGATACGTGGCATCGCAGTCGAAAACCGTACCAACTACCGCTTGAACGGCTCACTCCCCATCATGAACTTTTCCCAGATATCGATGGAAAATAAAGAAAGAGTAGAAGTGCTGAAAGGGGCATCGGCCTTGTACTACGGCTTCACTTCACCAGCAGGGGTTGTCAATTTCGTGACTAAACGCGCTGGCAGTATGCCCGTCAGCAGCATAGGGCTGATGGCTGACCAGAATGGCAGTGTCATTGCAAATACCGATCTCAGCCGCCGCTTTGGCTCAGAAAAGGAATTTGGCATACGCGTTAATGCGGCAGGCGGTGCGCTGGGCTCTTACCTGGAGAGGGCTAATAATGGCAATCGCAGCTTTGCATCGGCTGCGCTGGACTGGCGCGTCAACAAACAGTTTTTATTGAAGGCTGATCTTGAATACGATACCCGCAAACTCATTGAGCAGGCTGGCATAGCCTTACCGGTTGCTGTGAATGGACTGATCCAATTACCGATAGCAGTGGACCCAAAACGTCTGATAGGGCCTGAATGGGCAAGGTTTGAAACCAGGACTAAAAATGCACAGTTGCGTGCAGACTATGCCATCACGGATGACTGGGCTTTTACCCTGGAGACAGGTAGTTCGGAAACAGCGCGTGACCGCAGCTTGCCGATTTTTCGCTTCAACAATACTGCGGTCATCAATACTGGCGCTGGCCGCATTACCGGCAACATGCAACACCAGGTGACAGCATCGAAACTGATACGCGCAGAACTTGCTGGCAGCCTGAGCACAGGCCCACTCAGACATGAACTGACTTTGGGTGTGACACGTACTACCAAAACCCAGGACCCGATTTACCAAAGCAACTACACGATTGCAGCACAAAACCTGTATGACCCTACGCCCATTACTGCTGTCACTTTTGGCGCTGTGCCCACCAGTCCGACTACGGTAGCACTGGATACGCGCGACAGCGGCGTGTATTTGCTGGACCGGATAGAAATTACGCCACAATGGCAGAGCGTACTGGGAGTGCGTCGCGCCAGCTATCAAAGCAATCAGGGCAGCAGCCATTATGATGTGAGTAAAACCACGCCCATGGCCTCTGTCATTTACAAACTATCCCCTGCCCTGTCGTTTTATGCTTCGGCAGCGCAGGGATTGGAAGAAGGGGAACCTGGGCCCACAGGCACAGTGAACCAGAATGAACGCCTGGCACCTGGCGTCAGCAAGCAAAAAGAACTGGGGCTACGCTGGCTGACGTCCGGCGGTACACTGGTTTCTGCTGCCCTGTTTGATATCACCCGCCCCGGTTATTACACCAATGCCAGCAATGTCTTTGTTGCAGATGGCGAGCAGCGCTATCGTGGCATGGAATTATCGACACAGGGCAAATTGACATCCCAGTTATCGTGGCAAACTTCCTTGCAACTCCTGAATCCGGAATTTCAAAAAATCAGTACCGCCTACAATGGCAAGGCACCAGAAAATGCAGCCAGGCAAACAGCGAGCGCCTTCCTGTCGTATGAATTTGATTCCGTGCGTGGACTATCCCTGAATGGTGCGGCCTACTATAACGGTAGCCGACCTGTGAACGATCTGAATCAGGCTTATCTCGGTGGCGTGACGCTGTTCAGTGCTGGCAGCCGTTATGTCACGCAAACCCTGGGCAAGCGGACGACCTGGCAGTTAAACGTAGAAAATGCTACCGACAAGCGTTACTGGGCCGGTGCAGGAACACGCCTGGCATCTGGCATGCCCAGACTACTCAAACTGTCTGTGAAGATGGATATGTAAAACTGAACAGGTAAAACTCAAAAGACCCGCATCGTTTTTGGTCATGCGGGTCTTTTACATCAAATCACGAATCAGAAATTCGCGTGCGGGCTGACACGGTATGCGCGAGGCGAGCCAAGAGTGATGTTGTTATCGCCATTGGCAAAAGCATAGTATTTCTTGTCCGATAAATTTTCCACATTCAGTTGCAGCTTGAAGTTGGCATTCACCGTATAAAACAAGGCGGCATTGACCGGCAATTGGCCAGTATAACAATACAGGTTACCTGCAATAGCTGCGCTGCCTTGGCGACATAATTACGCTGCCAGATTGCAACCCCATATTTGCCAAATAATCCTGACTGCGCCAGGCGCAGTTTTTAAAGCAAAAGGGATATTACGGCAGTGAGCTACAAAGTGGGGTTACTCATGAACTATGGCTCATTGATTGACAAATAAGTAGCCACGGTACAAGAACCTTTAGAACAAGGGTTCTTGCACGTCTTTTAAGATGCCAAGAAAATGTTGAACGCCGGGCAAAGTCCTTGACTAGTCATTTGCCTGGTTATCCACATATTTTTTAACATGATCATTCATTTATTGAATGAAGCTTGCAATTTATTTTTTTTAATTTCTGGTAACGCTTGTTCAGCAGTGACTTCCTGCAAAATCCATTGCATGCCGAGAAGGCCATACGTATTAGTATGAAAGCGATAGTAATAAGTTTTTCCAGCTTCCCAATTGACGTATCCCTCTTGCAAATTCTTTGCATTGACTGCATCAGAATCTCCCTGCCTTGACCAGCGCCACAAATTGATGGCCACCGACGACGTGCCAATATCAGCGGGCCATTTTTGACGGAAGGTGTGCTCACCCGCAGGTACATGGAACCAGGTATAACCCTCTACACTCAGGTCGACAATATTCTTTTTGTCGACATAAAAGTAAGCATCTCTGCCCCCGGCCGCAAAAGTATTGACGCGATAAATATAGACTCTCGCGTGATTTTCAGCTGGCGGTGGGGCCGCTTGATAAATCGGGCCACTGGCCGCGCATGCCGTCAGCAGTATGGAAAAAATTAATGTAAGGATGCGTGTGATCATGGAATAAGCAGCGGTCCGCTATGGTTGAAAATGAATGATGTGCGACACTAACAGATAACTAATGCACAAGCAATGCTTTGGTCCGGATGCCAATTAATGACACATAGCCATATGGCGAAGTTGACTTAAACTTTACTAATTACCTGCCCATCATTTTTATCATGCTCATCATTTCATAATGAAATCAATTCTGATGCGTAAACAAAAAAACCGTGCAACATGAAATCGTTGCACGGTCCTTATCTAACTCGCTTTATGTGATTATTTCACTAAGAATATAGCTGCTAATTACATATTCAACCAGCTTCAACTGAGGCAACTGTGGAAGAATTGCCAGATAATTTGCGTCTGATTTTCCCCAGTAAATGTTCAAAGTCATCAATGTAGGTGAACACTGCGGGTACCACTAACAGGCTCAACAAAGTTGAGGTAATCAAACCGCCGATTACTGCAATCGCCATCGGTGAGCGGAAGCTGGGGTCAGCACCCCAACCCAGGGCCAGCGGCATCATGCCGGCACCCATGGCAATGGTAGTCATGATAATGGGGCGACTACGCTTGTGGCAGGCATCGACCAAAGCATCAAAACGGCTCATACCTGCATTCCTTGCCAGTACCGCATAATCGACCAGGAGGATGGAGTTCTTGGTGACGATACCCATGAGCATGATCAGACCTATCATCGATGGCATGGACAAGGCACGACCAGTGACCAGCAAGGCCACGAAAGCACCACCTATACTCAAAGGCAAGGCAGCCAGGATAGTCACCGGTTGCAGGAAGTCTTTGAACAACAGAACTAGCACACCATAGATACACAGCACACCAATCAACATGGCAATACCGAAGCTGGCAAACAGGGCTTGCATCTCCTGCGCATCGCCAAGCTCAGCAATACTGACTGACGGTGGCAGGTTTTTCATGCTGGGCAAGGCGCGTGCCTCTTCATTGACTTCACCCAACTGACGGCTGCCAAGTTCCACATCCAGCGTCACATTACGTTTGCGGTTCAAACGGTCTATCTGCGCAGGGCCAGATTCCATGGTGACAGTAGCAACGCTACCCAGCATGACAGGCCCATTTTTACCAGGCACGGTCAGACGCTCTATCTCAGCCAGGTTTGCTCTGAAGCTGTCCGGCAACTTGACGCGGATAGGCACCTGGCGTTGTGACAGATTCAGCTTTGGCAAAGCCTGATCATAATCACCTGCTGTCGCCACCCGCACAGTTTCACCTATGGCAGATGCAGTCACACCCAGGTCTGCGGCCCTCGCTGAATCGGGACGTACAATGATTTCTGGACGTACCAGTGAAGCACTGGAACTGACATTACCCACACCTTTGAGTGTACGCAATTCCCTCTCCACTTTTTGTGCCGCTTCGAGCAAGGCCAGCGGGTCTTCACTTTGCAAAACTAACTGCATCTTGACGCCGGTATCCGGTGGGCCAACGTTAAACCTGGCACCAGAAATATCTGCTATCTCGGTGCGGATTTTGGCGTCAATATCAGCAATCGAATCTTTGCGTTTATTTCTATGTACTGCAGTCACGGTCAAGACTGCGCGCCGGGCTTCTGCTGCCGCACCAGGAGCAAAAGCATCACCGCTGGAACCACCACCGACAGAACTGAAGACATTAATAATCTCTTTGTTCTTCATGATGGCGATCCGGGCTTGCTCAGCGACTGCGCGGGTTTCTGCCAGGGTACTGCCTGGTGGCAGCTCGATATTGACCTGTGTTTGCGCGCGGTCTGCAGAGGGAACGAAACCGGTTGGCAGCAAACCTACCAAGGCAATCGAGCAGACAAAAAATACCGTGGCAGCCGCCATCGTGATGAAGCGGTGACGCAGGCACCATTGCATGGTTTTCATGTAGCGCGTCATGAGCCAGCCGTCGGCCTGACCATGTTCACCAGCCTTCCCAGGCTTGGGTGACTTCATGATGTAAGCGGCCATCATCGGCGTCAGCAAACGCGCCACTACCAGCGAAGCCAGAATCGCGATCACCGCCGTCCAGCCAAACTGCTTGAAGAACAGACCCGGCACACCACCCATAAAAGCAGTTGGCAAGAACACGGCAACCAGAGCAAAGGTGGTGGCGATAACGGCCATACCAATTTCATCTGCCGCTTCCATGGCAGCCTGCATAGGGGTTTTACCCATGTGCAAATGGCGGGCGATGTTCTCAATTTCCACAATCGCATCATCGACCAGCACCCCCACCACGAGGGCCAGGGACAACAAGGTCACGGTGTTGAGGGTATAACCAAAATACTTGAGACCAAGGAAGGTAGGTATCACGGACAAAGGCAAAGCCGCCGCTGCCACCAGCGTTGCACGCCAGTCACGCAAGAACCAGAATACCACCAGGATGGCCAGAAAAGCACCCTCGTACAGCAAGTCCATCGATCCATCAAAGTTTTCTTCTACAGGCTGGGCATTGTCTATGGCCTGATGGAACTTCATGTTCGGATGCTCAGCCTGCAATTCATCGACCGCAGCATGGGAGCCCCTGGCGACATCAACTTCACTGGCTCCCTTGGTACGGAACACTTCAAAGCCGACCACTGGCTTGCCATCAAGTGTTGCCACAGAACGTGGCTCGCTGACGGTATCAAGCACACGTGCCACCTGATCAAGACGGATATGCCTGCCATCTGGCAAAGGAATATCCAGTACAGCCAGTTCAGCCGCTGTCTTGACAGTGGCAATGGTACGCACAGATTGCTCGGCGCCACTGACGTCACCACGACCACCCGGCGCTTCTTGTTGCACCAGCTTCAAACGACGCGATACATCAACCGCAGCGACATTGAGTGCCGCCATTTTGTCGGTATCGAGTTCAACCCGCACTTCGCGGCTGACACCACCCATGCGCCTGACTGCACCGACACCAGGCACAGCACGCAGGCGTTTTGCTACAGTATTAGCGACGAACCAGCTCAGCTCTTGCGCATCTGGTTTGCTGCTTTCGCCAGCGACGACTTTGCTGTCCTTGCCATCTTCGGCAGCTTCTACCGTATAAGTCATGATGACACGGCCAGCAGTAGATGCCTTGGTGACGGTAGGGTCACGCATTTCGCTAGGCAAGTCCGCGCGCACGGTTGCCACCGCATCACGCACTTCATTGACTGCGTCTGAAATCACTTTTTCCAGAACGAATTCGACCGTGACTTCAACATCACCATCGAGTACTTTGGTGTAAACGTTTTTCACGCCCTGCAGTGAAGCGACCGCATCTTCTATCTTGCGGGCGACCTCAGTTTCCAGCTGTGCCGGTGCAGCACCAGACAAAGGTGCACTGACGGTGACGATGGGTAATTCAATATCCGGGAAATCCTGGACTATGGTAGAGCGAAACGACAATATCCCTGCCAGCGTCAGCAAGATAAACAGCATGATCGCCGGTATGGGATTCTTAATGGAGAGGGAAGAGAAATTCACATGAACCCCTTAGTTTTTTGCAGCAATGGCTGGCTTGGTTGCAGCCACCACTTTGACGGTATCGCCATCATTCAAGAAGCCCGCGCCGCTGGAGACGATGGTGCTGTCTGCATTCAAACCAGAGACGACCTCCACCAGATCGCCTTGCGCATTGGATACCCGACGCCCGGTCTGCAATTTGATTTGCGTGACGCGGTTGTCTGCATTAACACGGAAGGCATAGCTGAAACCATCCCTGACGACCACAGCCTGCTGCGGTATGGTCAAAGCTTGTGAGCTACCCATGACAAAATCACCCTTGGCATACATGCCGGGCTTGAATGCCAGCGATGCCGTGGCTGCCGGTGGTTTGGCTGTACTGCTTGCATCTGGCAGCAGATCAACATACACCAAACCCATCCTGGTTTGTGCATCTACCGTCGGTGATACCACCCTGACCTTACCCTTCCATTGCGTGCCACCTGGTGCAGTAACAACGGCTTCAGTACCGGGCACTATTCTTGCCATTTCACTGGCCGTTACTTCAGCACGCCACTCCAAACGGCCTTGACGTATCATGCGGAACAATTCTGCTCCGTTACCAACGACAGAACCCAGCGTAGCCGCACGTGCAGTAATGATGCCGCTGTCAGGCGCCAGAACGCGGGTATGGCGCATACGTAATTGCTGTGCTTCTACACTGGCCTTGGCCGATTCCACTCTGGCCTTAGCAGTTTGTTCTGCCGTCAGGTATTGGCCTACCTGCTGGGCACTGAGTGCGCCGCTGGTTTGCAAGGCACGGGTACGTTCTGCATTGGCTGCAGCATCAGCCAGATTAGCCTGCGCTTCTGCCAGGCTGGCTTGTGCCAGTGCCAGATCAGCTTTGACGGTTTCGCTGGCAAAGCTGACCAGCAACTGGCCGTGCTGCACCACATCACCTATATTGGCATGCAACTCCTGTATGCGCAGGCCTGTTGCCTCTGAACCGATCAAGGCTTCCTGCCAGGCTGCGACACTACCATTGGCAGCCAGTTTGATGACGAGATTGCCGCTGCTGGCTTTGGTCGTCGTCACTGTCAAAGCCGGCTTGACCTTGGCAGCAGATGCAGATGCGCTGGCTGTTTTGTCTGTTTTGGCCGGCTCATCAGCCGCATTGGACGTTGCTGACAGCCAGATACCGCCAGCACCAACAGCAATCATGCCAGCCAGGCTCAGGGATAGTGGTTTGCGTGAAATGAGTTTCATCATGTCTGATACGCTTTCTGTTTAATTTTTAAATTCAAGAATTTGTTTGGCGCTGCGGCTAAGATTAAGGCTAGGATTGCGGCTGGGTAGCTGCTTGTGCATTCAAGTCCCAACCACCGCCCAAGGCGCGGTATAGCGCGATCCAGGCACGATTTCTTTCCAGTTGCAGGGCAATAAGGGCAGACTGAGAAGCGAAGGCCGTACGCCGCGTATCTTCCAGTTCCAGCAAGCTGGCCATGCCCTTGTTGTAACGCTGGGCAGTGGCTTGCAAAGACTGGTCATAGCCTTTGGCAGAAATTTCAGAATCAAGGCGGCGGGCATCTGTGCTGTTCAGGTTCACCAGTGCTTCTTCGACTTCGCGTACCGCCTGCCTGACCTTGCCGTGATAATTGCTGCTGGCATTCAGGTAGCGTGCTTTGGCAGCTTCAATATTGGCCGTGGTCTGGCCGCCGTTGAAGATGGGCAGGGTTAAAGCCAGTGGGCCGACAGACCAGGTATCCATCCTCGTCGTACTGCCAGCAACGTCATAGCGCATGGTGCCGATGGACCCACTCAGGGTCAGACGCGGATAACGCCGCGCCTCCGCAGCGCCGACCTGGGCACTGGCGGTTGCCACTTCTTTCTCGGCCGCATACACGTCCGGCCTTTGTGCCAGCAATTGTGCAGGCAAGGTGGTGACAGCCAAAGGCAGCAGGTTTTTGAAACTGGCCTGGGCAATTGTCAATAATTGCCTGAGGTCTGGTTCTGGCTTGGCAGTCAGCGCGACCAGGGCTTTGATATCCAGATCACACAATGCCGCTTGCTGTATCGCACGGCTATTACCTTCAGCAGCGCTGGCGCGTGCCAGAGCGGATGTCGCACTGGATGACATGCCTGCCTGGGCACTGAGCTCTGTCAGCCTGGCAGTTTCTGCGCGTGACTTGGCGTCTTGTCAGGTCAGGTCTGCCGTTTGCTGGCAGCTGATGACAGAGAAATACAGTTGCGCTACTTCAGCCGCTACCGATATCCGCGCATCATGCCAAAGCGCCTGCGTACCTTCCAGTTCTGCCTGGGCCGCCTGATTCGTTGCGCGGTTGGCGCCAAATACATCGATTTCCCAGGCTGTCTGCAAGCCAGCTTGCGACGTAGTGCTCACTGGAAAACCTGGCTGGTTTTTTGCCCGCGTCGCATTGGCGACAGCGTCAAGTGATGGCAACAGCGCAGCGCCACTGGCGACTCTTGCTGCCCTGGCTGTTTCTATACGCGACAAGGCCTGTGCAATGGTAGGACTTACCTTCTGTGCCGACTCAATCAGCTCCAGCAAACTGGCATCGCCATTGGCTTGCCACCAGTTACGCAAGTCAGTATTTTTTTCTGCAGTGGGCAATACCGCCTGCCATTGCGCAGGCACGCTGCCATTACTGGATGTCACAGGACTGGTAGTTGAACATGCTGTCAGCGCTACGGCAATGGCAGGTAGTAGAATAGAACGTCGTATAGTCATATCGCTGTCGGAGAAGTTAATTTATCAGTATCAGTTTTTGCTATCAAGCGGCGCCGCTTTTCATCTTCACACATGGCAATGGCGTAATCGACCAGGCGTGAAGCATAGGCATCAATTGCCTTGGGTTTGGCGATCAAAGATGGTCTGGTCGCCTGTATCACGTCACCGCTGATCAGCAGTGAAATCGCCAGGCCGGTAATTGAAATCGCCAGTCTGTGTACATCGTCATCTGCCTTGGTGATGCCAAGATAACGGCACAAGAGCCTGACAAATCCCTGGTGCGAAGGTTTGATGACGGTGTCGATTTCTTCCATCCACAGGCCTGTGGGTTCCAGCATTTCGCGGAAATGCAGCTTCATGCAGGTTTCCATGATTTCCCCCTGCTTTAGCGAATCGGTAAAAGTGCAGATCAGTTTCAGCAAAACAGCACGCATGTCTGCAACGTCCGCTTCAAATATCTCAGGATCGACATTTGGATTGGTACGCGGGTCATTGAACACGGCATGGTACAAACCGGCTTTATCAGAAAAATAATAACTGATGGCAGAAATATTGACGTCGGCCGCTTTGGCAATTTCACGTATCGAGGTTTTGGCATAGCCTTTTTCGGCAAACAAGATCAGGGCCGCGTCCAGCAGACGTGTACGCGCCTCCATGCCATCAACACGCAAAATCTTTCCATCAGGAGTAAGGGCCTGGCTATCTGGCTGGGCCCGCTGAGCTTGTTGCGCTTGTTGCGATGAGGTTTTTTTCTGGCTGGGTATTTTCATGCGATGCATACTAACATATAAATCAAACGTTTGATTTAACTATTCCATTGAAAAATACCAGGCATTAACAAATTGCAATCCAAAAACTCTATGCGACGCTCAAACAAATCCTTGTTATTCATAAGGATGTTGCCTGCTGTCACTGCATAGTCACATTGCCCGTTTAGGCTTCGCCCTAATGCCTTCACAAACTCATTTGGTACCTCAAAATGACCTTGCTTACCTCCCCTGCCATCCGGCTATTACGCAATTTTAAAATTGCCCACAAACTCAGTTTTGTCGCCCTTGCCTTTGCCATCCCCCTGTTTGTGGTACTGGCCCTGCTGTTTCAAAACTTGCGCGAAGATGTATTGCAAACCAGGGCAAAGCAAATTGCCATTAAAAGCATCGCCGCAAAAAATGATCTGCGCCTACTGATACAAAAGCAGCGCGCCTTGCAACACATGCGACTGCTGGGCAACAAGCAACTCGCAGCCAGCATCACCGAAAACCAAGGCAAGATAGACGCACTGCTAAAGCAAACTGATCAGGCCAGCCCGACCAAAAATCTGTGGGCTACGCTACTGGCAAAAGAGCCGCAACTCAAGTCAGCAGAAAGTTTTATTGAATATGGCAAGCTGTTAAATTCGCTGGAACTTGAGATGACAGAAATTGCCAATAGTTCAAAGTTGGCACTGGACAGTGATTTAACAACTCATCAACTGGTCAGCATCTATATCAATACCCTGCCGCAGATAGAAGAGAAATTGTCCGTCATTGCCGGTCGTGGTGCCGCTTACATAGATACAGGTTTGTTTGAGGCTGGCGAAGATGTCATGCTCAATTCCCTGCATATGCTGGCAAAGCTGAATTTATCCGAGCTTGCGCTGAGTATGCAAAACCTGGGCGCGCATGGAAAAGAATATGCATCGACAAACACCACCATGCAGGCCAGCATCGCTGACGCAAAAAAATTCCTGGAGCGCTCACAGGATGAAGTGCTGGCATCCGTCAATCAAAGCAGCGGTGATGCATTTTTGCAAGCTGGCACAGATAATCTGAACAAACTGGCCGCGACGAAAACAGCGATCGCCGGCCTTATCGCTAGCAATCTCGCACATGAAATTGAAAAGGCGAACCGATATGCATGGCAAATGTCAGCAGGCATTATCTTGCTCTTGCTGATCGCCAGCTATCTTCTGGTGGCGATCTATCAGGCCTTAACAATGGACGTCAACACTCTGACAAAAGCCATCGCAGAAACAGCCGCCGGTAATTTACAGAACCGCGTCAGCAGCCGTGGCAAAGATGAACTGGCGCAGTTAATCAATGCCGTCGGCAGGATGAATGTGGAGTTGAGTAACCTGGTTGCCAATATCCGCCACAGCGCACAAACGGTGGATATCATAGCGAGGGAAATTCACGATGAGAATACTGACCTGGCCAACCGCACAGAAAGCCAGGCAACATCCCTGCAACAAACCGCCACGGCCATTGATGAACTGACCGCCACCATTACCGAGAACGCCGGTAACCTGGCACAGGCGAACAGCCTCATGCATAGCTCGGCAGAGCGCGTGCAACAAGGGCTGGAAGTGATGGAGAGCAGCATCTTGTCCATGCAAACCGTCAGCGCAAGCTCTAAAAAAATCACCGAAATCATCGGCGTCATGGACGGCATCGCCTTCCAGACCAATATCCTGGCGTTGAATGCTGCGGTAGAAGCCGCCAGGGCCGGGCAGGAAGGCCGTGGCTTTGCCGTAGTGGCTGCAGAAGTACGCAACCTGGCGCAACGCAGCGCGAATGCAGCAAAAGAGATTAAAGGCCTGATCGCTTCTTCAGGCCAGGCAGTGGAAGCTGGCAGCAAAATGATTAACACAGCAGGCCAGACCATGCGCAATATTTCTGACAATGTGGAAGTGGTGACCGAACTCATCAAGCAAATCGCCAAGGCCAGCCAGGAACAAAGCACAGGAATTTCTGACGTGAATCAGGCGATAGGCGATATCGATCAGATCACGCAAGATAATACCCGACTGGTGGAAATGGCGAGTGAGTCCACTGCAAAGCTGGAAGAACAGGCCGCCTCCCTCGGTGCCGCCGTCAGCGTATTCAAAACCCAGGAACTGCTTGTCACAGAAGTGCAGCGCCTGCATCTGGCCAGCAACGCTGAGGATCGCCTGGCGCTGACTGTACAAGTCGCGAAAGTGCCTGAGAAGAAAAAACTGGCAGCATAAGACTATGCCGCCTTCTGGGTGGCATTTGCTGCATTTGCTGCATATGAAAAAAGCCACCAGGCAAATGTGAAGTGACCCCGTAAAGTTGGACGTTTAATTATTTAAGTAGCCAAGGACTGAATTCTGTATTGCACAGGACTCAGTCCTTTTAGTTTGACCTTGATCCGGTCGTGATTATAGTAGTGAATATAATC
>NZ_JBMPPK010000023.1:0-115436 GCF_049339405.1 Undibacterium sp. Tian12W | reverse complement strand
GTCTTGGCATAGCGTTCAAAGCCACCTTCGGCAAATGTTGTCTGTCTCATGGTATTTATGATTCAATGGAAAATAAGCTTATATTACCGTTTCTGAATCATTGCTCGGGGACTTAATCAGAGATTCCGTAGCTAGTTTTTCTCTCATTTAAATTTGTCACAAAAAATATCGTAAGGGACTCAATTGCAAGAAATTTATATTAGCACTGACGTCGAATCAGATGGCCCAATTCCTGGGCCGTACTCCATGTTCAGTTTTGGTTCGGCCGCCTATACAGCAGGTAAAACTTGATTGGTACTTTTACCGCCAATTTGGAAACATTACTTGATGCATCCGCAGATCCCACGACTGCAGCATGGTGGCTCACTCAGCCAGAAGCCTGGGCAGCGTGCCGGTCGAATCTAGAAACACCAGAAGTTGCAATGACCCGGTATGTGACCTGGCTCAAATCATTGCCTGGCAAACCAATTTTCGTCGCCTTCCCTGCGGGTTTCGATTTCATGTTCGTCTATTGGTACTTGATTCGATTCGCAGGCGAGAGCCCATTCAGCTTCTCTGCTTTGGATATGAAGTCGTTTGCTATGGCACTCATGAAGTCAGATTTTAAGAAGAGCGCAAAAAATATATGCCTAAAGCCTGGTTCGATGATTTTCCTCATACGCATATTGCGCTTGACGATGCAATTGAACAAGGAGCCTTGTTCTGCAATATGCTCAAAGAAAATAGGAAGTAAGGCGCTAGGATTTATTCAGTGCAGCCTCAGAGAAGAACAAAGCCCCATTGATGGGGCTTTGTTTATGCACGAGTAACTCTCTTGATTATTCCACTCCAGGTGGAACCGCAAACTGGGTTTGTGGTGGCGCTTAGCTTGTTTCAATGCTCGCTAGCAGCTAAGCCTTTCCGATACTCCGGACTTTGGCAGGCTTTCGGCAAAATACCTAAGCGGCTTCGGTGACGCAATAATAACCATAATTCAGTACACTTGCTAGCACCTTTTGATTTTGCTACATGTAACGTCGATTTCCCGGGTACTTTTGAACAGTGGCAATACAGGTACAAACAAAGACATGAATAAAGTTGACACGAAAATCTCGCACATCAACAGGCGCGACGCAAACCTATTTGCAGAACTTGGTTTTCCGCCAAACAAAGCCGATCATTATCAGATCGAATCTCGTGCTCAGGTAGAGCACATCCGTTGTACTCAAGGTCCAATGATTGGAGGAGTTGATGCCCTTGGTAATGGACAGTTATTTCAAATAGAAGTCGATGACTAAAATTTTCATTTGGCAATTCGCCCGTTCGATGGTGATCGCTATGCGGTCAGGTGCCGTGAGTCAGAATTTGATGCAAACGCCAGGTCATAATCTGTGAACCACACATATAATCCAGCGTAAACTGACATTCAATTGTTTGAAAGAGCAATTTCGTCTAGATTTATCAGTTTCCACATGAGTAAATGTGGAGATAGTCATATCGTCCCCGATTGTCGGCTATGGGGGGGAACTAATACAAATGCCGGCTCTTCTTATCAGGAGTTACTTTCATGTCTGAACATCAGGTAGTTGAACTCACAAATGCAAATCTGGTCACATCACAATCTGTCACTACCAATCTGACTCCAAATAGCAACTCCGTTGTCATTGCCAGCGGTGATAACAGAAACGAGACTCGTATCGTTTTCCAGTTCAAGGGGCGTGAAAATTATTCGACTCTTAGTGTTTCCACCACCTCCACAACCGCAAAACTGAGCAGTGACACAGGTAACGGTGTGATTACCTTCAAAAGTGGCTTGACCGTTACTTATCAGGCGCTCCAGACCGGTTTCTACAGCGTCCTCCTCGATGGCCAAATAGTCGATAACGGCGTGATATATAGTATTAGAGGTGCAGTCCTTGGCACCTTTGCACGCAAAGATGCTTGAGCAAAAGGGGAAACGACCCAAGTCAGGAGTCAGGCTGTTCTACCATGTGGAGCAGCCTGATGGCGTCATTGTAGTCAACAAAACACTGGTTGCATCAACACAAAAAACAATCAAACCAGATCAAATTTGATTTAGACACGCATGGGTCTTACGCTGTCGTTCTGCATCTTGACCAATGAGTTTCGCAGCACGCGGCTATCCGAATACCGGTTAAGAATGCAACTGCTTTCAGGTGCCGCTAGACTGATGAGGAACAGGTTACATTAAACTGTGCGGCCGTCCCCCATACTAAAACAATCCAGCTACTCATCATTTATTCCTAAATGTGAACTTGATCAAGCGAATCTGGCTTCATGCTTGAGCGAATCATTCTTGACAGAACAATTTTGACTTTACTGATCGATGAACACTCTGATGCACTGTCTGACGGATTAGATCCAACTGACCAGATGTTAGTTCGTCGTCGTCCATCTCATATGCTGACACAAGCTCTTCTCTGATGTCGTGACTGCGCTCCGCTGCGTCAGAGACAGGGAAGTTACATTTTGACTGCATGTGACAAAAGTCCAATGGGATCATTCAATGGAAATTCGGTATGCCAGTTTTGCTGACTGTAAGCGTACCCAGGAAATTCCAGCGATAAAGATGTTTCTCGTTTCAAAATTCTCTTGGTCAACGTGGCAAGAACGTGTAAGTCTCCAATGCCACGGATCTCGATAAGTTTCCTTGAGTTGAAAGGTGAAGCAATTTGATAGCTTGAATTCAAAGTGTCGATTTGTATACCGAATTTGCTTATAATAGATACACTTTGGTGATGGACCTCCCGGACAGGACCGGCCATCGCGACGGTTAAGAGCCTCCTGCGTTTCAACTTAGTAAAGGACAAAATCCGCCAGCAGGCGGATTTTTCTTTGTAGGCGACATTTACAAAAAATTTCAGTCATCGAATTTCATCTGGAATAATAATCCTGTGGCCAATGGCATCAGCTTCTCCAGCGACTGGAACTTGAGTACAACGAGTGTGCTGGATCTGAGCACGAGCTTCTGCCAGATAACGCTTAGCTTCATTGGGCGGAAAACCAAGTTCAGCAAAAACGTTTGCGTCGGACTTGGTGATGTGCCGGATTTTTGCATCAACTTTACTCATTTCTCTGCAATCGCATATAGCTTTCCTGTGCCGTATCAACAATAGGCTTCTTCATTAAAAAACAGCGAGTATCTAAACGTCTGATTTGATAGCAAAACAAACGGCCGCTATCGCAAGCAGCCGTTATAAAAGAACTTGTTAGATCCTAAGGTGTCCGATGCCTCTCTTTAGCTTCCCTTTAACAAGGTTGGTTCAGAGCACCAACGTTAATCCGTTGCCCCACTATTCAGAGTTACCGATTACTCTGCCTGCCCAACTGACTGAAGACCACTTCTCGGTCATATCCTCAACAAATGCGCGAATTGCAGGAGACCTAACAATGGCATCAGCATACATTTGTTGCAGCCACCTTGCAAATAATTACTAAGGTAGTGTCTTAGCGGTTATTCAAATTTCTTACTTCTCACTGCAACACCTGTACATATCTCAAGACACGCTCAAATAGCGCAATTTATTTTCAATTGTCTGGATTCAGCACTTAAAGGATTTTTTTAGTCATAATACAGAATCGATAGTTATCAGTAGTTACCATGCGTATTTTGCCTTTATCAGATTTGCACCGAGAGTTGTGGCGTGAAGCAGCGCCAATGATTGACCTAACGGCCAGTCGTCCGGATGTGGTTGTATTGGCCGGGGATATTGACACCGGAGCAAAAGCTGTTGAGTGGGCTGCCTGCGTATTTGCCGGAATACCTGTGCTTTATGTCCATGGCAACCACGAGGCATATGGTAAACATCTGGACCATGTACAGGAAAATATTGAAGCTGCATGCGCAGTTGCAGGCAATGTGCATTTCTTGAACTGCAATGAATTTTCACTCGGGAACGTGCGTTTTCTCGGTGCGACTATGTGGACAGACTTCCGCCTATTTGGAGACGGCGATCGGCAAATAGCCATGCGTGAGGCGGAAGCTGTGATGGTTGACTACAAGCGCATCAGGCTGGCCAGAGAAGGATATCGCAAGCTCAGGTCGGCAGACACGGCAAAATTTCACTCACTGCATAAATCTTGGCTAAAACAAAAACTGGATGAACCCTTTATAGGAAAAACGGTGGTCGTGACACATATGGCTCCCTCCATGAAATCAGTATCTGAACGCTATGCGCAGGACATGGTGTCCGCTGCCTATGCGTCAAATCTAGACGAGATTGCTTCACAAGCAGATCTGTGGATACATGGACATATGCACGAATCCTTCGATTATCAGATTGGTGATTGCCGTGTGGTTTGCAATCCATGTGGATATAAGACCAAAGCAGGTTCACCAGAAAATACCAACTTCGATCCCGACCTTATCATAGAGTTGTAGGGGTATTCATGTCATATCGATGTTTTTATGTCCGTTTAAATGGACAATAAGCACAATATTGTCTAAATTATCGGACATGAAAACTAAAACCCCACGTCCATTTCCATCCACCGAACTGCAGCTTAAGAACTTTGGGCAGCGTCTAAGAGAAGCCCGTTTGCGCAGAGGGATTTCTACAATACTGTTTTGCGAGCGCATGGATGTCTCACGCGATACCTTGAATCGACTGGAGAAGGGAGATGCATCTATCTCCATTGGAAGGTATCTCAGGGCTCTCCGTATCCTGGGTATGGATAAAGATTTCGATCTGGTAGCAGCAAATGACGTGATTGGCCAACGACTCCAGGATGCGAAGCTGCTGATCCGCACTCCCCGTGGGCGAAAGAAAAAGCAAGCTCATAACGAAAAAGATGCAAACCTCAAAAGTAGCCCGGATTAAGCATCCGTTTTAGACACGACATGCCAACGCAGCACATCATCGACTTGATTCAAGGACACGAGCTTCTTCTTGATGAACGAAACTTGCAGTGAACAAGTTTATATTTTACGAGTCATTTTTCGGCTTAAATTGGGAGGTATCTATGATTCGGGTATACGTAGCGCCGGTGGTTTTTATAGCTTGCACTATCCTATCGGTGAACACTTTCATTGAAGGAAACTTCATTTGGGGGACAACGCTTTTATCGATAGCCGTTCATCTTTCCTTGGCAGTTCTCACTGATTTTTTTGACTCGATTTTTGAAGTACACTTTCAAATATCCGTAGCGTGTATCACTGTCTTAGGCTTCACATCATGGCTGTTTGAGAGCCCGTTTTTCGACATGAATTTAAAAAATGCTCATGCAGCGGCCCTGATTTCATTTGCAAACATGGGCGACGAATGTAAACCAATCACGCCAAGATCGCTCGACGTTGAGTATTTTCATTGAGCCAGCCACTTTTTTTCATCCTAAAGAAGCCACTCTTTTGCATACCAAAAGGGTCAGCCTTTTTCATGGAAACAAGCCATCAATTCTAATTTCAAAAAAGCCGGTCCTTTGCATAAAAAGGCCACTGCTTTGCATCCCAAATGAGCCAGTAATTTGCAAGGACAGCCACCGAATTTCATTTGCGTCCGCCTATTTGCATATTTGTGCCACTGATTTTCAAAAAAAGCCACTGATTTCCATCAGGATTGAGCCATCCATACCGTGCGCCTGGGCTGACAAGCAATTTAAGGGAGAACACCCTCGCGTAGCAAGATGCGGAGACCGGCCCTCCACGTCAAATTGTGGAAATGTGCGATATTTTCATTTCGGCAAGCTGGTATCCTGTTGCCTTAGGCCGAGATCGGCCATTTCCAGACCTTCAGGTACCACTTCAACGGCTTAAGCTGGCCTCGTTATTTTGGTCCAGGTTCTACAAATATGTCTTCCAAGGTATGCGACCTCCATTTTTAGGCTGACATGGCCTGGTCAATAGCACCATCCTGGCGAGCCGCTTGTATTTAGTGCGCTTGCCCCATGCACGTGCCTGTCGCACCTCTCCAGTCAAATTTGAGCACACACTTGTATCCTTCAAAATCGCCTGGCCCGGGCAGCGATTGGGTCGGCGGCATTCATCCTGCCGGCACCGGTTTCCTCCCCGATTTGCGGGCATTTATCGCATGGGCGAAAACACGCGCACCCGAGCCGTTAGAATAGCGGGCAAGTTCTACACGAGGAATTTAATGAGTTCTCCCCCATTTCTGCCATTCAACGAGCCTCCCGTACCGGAAGTTGAGCACGACCGCCGCTTGGTGCGCCGCTACCTGCTGCAATCGGCGCTGCGCTTCAACGCTGGTTCGCTGTTGTTCCTGTCGCTGGCGATCGCGTTGCTGCCGCTCTGGCTGAACTTCGGTCCGGATGCGCCGGGCGAAGTAGAGCACCACAAGCTGACTCTGTACATTGTCGGTGGCGTTGCGCTGGCGGTGATGGCCTGGCTCGCGCTGATTTCTAGCGGGATCGCCCGAAGCTTTCTCACCCAGCTTGGCGAGGAGGGCAAGGCGCTGTGTGCGGAGGCGATGGCTTCTTCGGTGACGCGTCGCATTGATGCGCCGTTCAATACCTATACTACCTTCGACCTGTGCACCGAGTCCTTGTCTGGGCTGGCGCTCGGCACTGCACTTGGCTACTCCGGCCCGCCGGCGTTCATCCACGACCCTTTCAAGGGCCGGATCGTGCTGGGCCGCTGGCGTCCGTTGGCGCTGGGGCGCCATGTCGAGGTGAGGGTATCGTCCGATTTGGGCCCCAGTTGCCGCATCGAGCTGCGCTGCCGCCCGGGTCTGGCTTGGTTCGCGATCCAGCAGGGTGAGTCGCTGAAGACCGCCGAGGTGGTGTCTGCTCAACTGCGCCAGCGCCTCACGCGCCATGCAAATGCACTGGACGCGGCTCGGCGTGAGCGCGAGCTGGAACGCACCTCGCTGCAGGCGCGCCTCTCAGCCTTGCAGGCCCAAGTCGAGCCGCACTTCCTGTTCAATACCCTGGCAAATCTAAAGTACCTGATCCGCACCGACCAGCAGGCCGCGCAGGACATGCTCGACCACCTGGTCGGCTACCTGCAGAACGCGATGCCGGATATGCGCTCAGTGTCCTCGACCCTGGGGCGAGAAATGGATCTGGTTAACGACTACCTGGCGGTGATGCGCATCCGCATGGGCGCGCGCCTATGCTTCGCAGTTGAAGTGGCCGAGGAATTGCGCAGCCTGCCGTTCCCGCCGGCGATGCTGATCTCGCTGGTGGAAAACGCCGTCAAACACGGTTTGGAGCGGGCCAGCCGACCGGGCCTGATCACCATCAGCGCAAGGCATGAGATCAACGGGAAGGACGAGCTGCTGAGCGTGTCTGTGGTCGACGACGGCATCGGCTTGACCGAACAAGCCGGACAAGGCACGGGGCTGGCTAATATCGCAGAGCGCTTGTTGCTGCTATACGGGCGCAAGGCCAGCCTTTTCGTGGAGCCGGGCGACGGACAAGGAGTACGTGCATTGTTGAGCGTGCCTGTTGTTGGGAGCCAAGCATGATGCCACGTGCCCTGATTGTCGAAGACGAGCCTCTGCTGCGGGCAGAGCTGATGGACCAGCTGAGTGTCTTGTGGCCCGAACTACAAATCGCCGGCCAAGTCGAAAACGGCATCGAAGCGGTGGCAGGCATCGATGCACTGAAACCGGACATCGTCTTCCTGGACATACAGATGCCCGGCCTCAACGGCATGGAGGTGGCGCGCCATATTCCCGAGTCGTGCCAGGTCGTGTTTGTTACGGCGCATGCGGAGTATGCCTTGGCCGCTTTCGATGCCGGCGCGTCCGACTATCTGGTCAAGCCGTTGACGACCGTACGCCTGCTGCAGACGATCCGCCGTCTGAAGTCGCGCACGACCGCAAGCCCGCCACCGACCGTGTGGAAACAGCTTTTTGAACAGGAGAGTGCACCGGTGTACCTCAAGTGGATTAAGGCTTCGAGCGGCAATTCGGTGCGGCTGGTGATGGTGAGCGAAGTGTTGTACTTCCAGTCGAACGAAAAGTACACGCGGGTGGTGACGGTGAACGGCGATGCGCTGATTCGCTTGCCTCTCAAGTCCCTGCTCGAGCAACTGGACCCGCAGCTGTTCGCGCAAATCCACCGCAGCGCCATCGTCAATCTTCAGGCCATTGACCGGATCGAACGCAGTGAATACGGGGCGCGGGGCGGCGCTGGGCTGGAGGTAATCCTGAAAGGCCGGACCGAGCGCTTGACCGTTAGTGAAGGGTTTACCAAACAGTTCCGCCAGATGTAGCAGGGGTGGACCGGGGTTTCGAATCGCGCAGCGATGCGCCGACCACCGGTTGGCGCTTGCAAGCACGAACTCCTTCCCTTGTAGAGATGCGGGCAGCGCAGGGCTGTTGAAGCCCGTCTGCTGAACGGCCGCCTTCGTGCCAACGGCGCGTTTTTTGGTTCAGTTCGCAATTAATCGTTTCCACATATTAATCTGAAAGGAAAATAATGAAAAAGAAATGGATAGTCACACTGTCTTTGTTATTGCTGACCGTGACAGGGGCAATCGCCGGCCCGCCCGCGTCGCCTCCGACAGGGGAGGTCGATAGTGCGACCCGGTTGGAGGTCATCGATACGCTGATTGCCAAGCTGAATGCCCACTACGTTTTTCCAGACAAAGCCCAACAAGCCGGAGTCGTCTTGCGCCAGCACCAGCGTGAGGGCAAGTACGACGGGATCACGGACGGTAAACAGCTGGCCAAACAGCTGTTGGATGATATTGAGGGCGTTGTCCACGACAAGCATATGGCGGTATATGTCAGCACCCGCCCGGTGCCGCCCGATGATGCAATGCCGCCGCCACCTCAGACGCGGGCGGAGTGGGAAAAACAGGTGCCGCCTGCCGCTCTTGAAAAAATTCTCGCATCAAACCTTGGCGTGGAAAAGGCTGATCACCTTAGCCCCAATATTGGCTACCTGCAGATTTCCTCTTTCGGGCCAGTTTTCCTCGTGTCCGACAAGTTCGCCGCAGTGATGAATGAACTCGCTGACACCGATGGTCTCATCATCGATCTGCGCAACAACGGTGGTGGCGGCGGAGACTCAGTGGCGCTACTGATCAGCTATCTTGTTGACGAGCGCACCCGCCTCAACGACACCTGGGAACGTACGACCGGCATCACCACGCAGTATTGGACGCAGGATAAGCTTGACGGCAAACGCTATGGTGGCAAGAAGCCGGTCCTCATCCTGGCAGGCCCCAACACTAAGTCCGCCGCCGAATCCTTCGCGTACCAAATGCAGGCATTGAAACGCGCCACGGTAATCGGCGAACGCACTTGGGGCGGCGCTAACGCTTCGCGCCCATATCGTCTCAGCGAGTATTTTGCTGCCTTTATACCAAGTAGACGCTCAATCAGCCCAATCACCCTTACAAACTGGGAGGGCACGGGCGTCATCCCGGATGTTGCGGCAAAGGTGGACGATGCACTCGCGGCGGCCAAAGATCTGATGCAGCGCCAACTTAATGGCGGCGCACCACCTGCTGCTACGGGTCACTAAATCTCATATCAACATGCTGCGTGTAAAGTTCATGTCTGTCACGATGAGGTCGAAACACCCCAACGCAGTCTTTAAGGTGGTGAAATGCTTCATCTCGACGGCAAGAACTTCGCCCGGTGTCCGTTTCCGGAGATAGGAGACAAAGGCGGACAAACACGGCTAGAACGGATGCAGAAGGTTTGGCTTAGTGTTGATTGACAGGTTTTATACTTTTTCGACGGTACGGCGCAGGGTGTGCACTATCGCAGGCGAGACACCTTCATCTGAGAGCGAGACAAAGTTGCCGATGATCTTGTTTCGATTTGCCGTTGCAGAGTTCGGCCGCAAAGTGACAGCAGGAAGTAAGTTCGGAATTTCGAACTTTACTTCCTGCTGTCACTTTACAATAAGGCATCGGGTAATGTTGCAGGCGATCTCAAAAACTTGTGGCAGGTTTGAGTGCGAATCAGTGGCAGGTTTGAGATGCAAATTGGTGGCTTTTTTGGATTAAAAAAATACGGCCCATTTGAATGGAAAATCCCCGGCTGTTTTGGTGCAAATACTCACGACGTTCAGCTTTTAGGGTTAAAGGCGTGTTCCTTACAAGAATACAGTAATCAAATGGATGCGGTTCTCGGTGCACAAAAGGCGCTTTACTATGGACCAACAATGTCTGCGCTCGATACCGCAAATTCCATGATTAGTAAATCTCCGAAAGACTATTGTGCTGAAGCCGTAAACATTGCTGTAGAGACATGCAGCCAGGGTGGATTTTATCTCGATAATAAATATAAGAAAAAATTGCTGGAGCTAAGCACGAAATAGAAATCCTGAGTGTCCAAGGACAAGCTACTTTCACAACTAGCAAAAATCGAATGGAAACCCAGCCTTGGAATTAAAAGGTGAAGCAATTTGATATGTACGATATTGTTGGCCAACGAACAGTGCGGATTGACATACACTTGGCAGAATACAGAAATGGCTTGGCGAATTCTGACATTTCATCGGATGAATGCCAAAGACAGGCAGAGTCTCTTACGATCAGTACAGCCGTTTGACAGTCAATCGTGATGCAACAATGGGTGCATCAAATCATTGGTCAAAATAATTGCACGTTCGATTCTGATGAAGAGCTTTCCATTAATCTATCGCGAGTGGCTTCTAACTTTTTCAGAGCAAGAGTCAGTGTGTATACTACATCTTGCGACAACTCGATCCGAGCATTCCTCTGAAGGGAGGGCGAATATACCTCAATGTGAGCCTCTCCTGTTTTTGGGAAGAAAGTGAGGCTTCTCAGCCCTTCAATCGACATGGTAAATTTGCTATTGTTGTCACTCATGGCTTTACCCACATACGCTTAGATAAAACACTATCCTAACACGGTCCACGCAAATATATAATTACCAAGTTTTATTTGAGGACCCACCTGGAGTCGAATAACCAAGAGAGAGCTCGTGTTTGAAGAAAGCTCCCAGGAACTATCTGGGAGCTTTCTTCTTTTCTGGCGCTAGCTCAGATCAAAACAGCGCATTACTTTCTGTTTTCTTTCAGCATATTGCAGAACAAGGCTCCTTGTTCAATTGCATCGTCAAGCGCAATATGCGTATGAGGAAAATCATCGAACCAGGCTTTAGGCATATATTTTTTCGCGCTTTTCTTGAAATCTGACTTCATGAGTGCCATAGCAAACGACTTCATATCCAGGGCAGAAAAACTGAATGGACTCTCGCCAGCATAGCGGATCAAATACCAATACACGAACATAAAATCAAAGCCCGCTGGGAAAGCTACAAAAATTGGCTTGCCAGGCAGCGTTTTGATCCAGGCAACATACCTTGTCATGCCAACTACCGGCGATTCGAGATTCGACCGACAAGCAGCCCAAGCATCTGGTTGGGTAAGCCACCATGCCGCGGTGCCGGGATCAGCCGATGCATCAGGCAATGTTTCCAAATTGGCGCTGAAAGTACCAATCAAATTTTTATCGGCAGTATAAGCAGCCGATCCAAAACTGAGCATGGAATTTGGGCCTGGGATTGGCCCGTCAGTTTCAACATCTGTACTGATATAAATTTCTTGCAATTGAACCCCTTAAAAAAATTCGTTAAACACATTAATTGACCTGGGAACGATTTCCCAAGCAAAAATCGATAATCGTTGATAGACCAAAAAAAAACATAGAATAATACAGAACGTAACATTAATTTTGCACGGTAAAAGCAATAATGTTACCGAGAAAAATTCATATTACGGTCTAGTCGAGGCAGCTTTAGATGTTCAGGGCAATTTCTGCAAAACACGCACAAAGAGATAATCCATAATATATGTGTTGGCAGGGCTTTCCTCTTTGCCTCGTTCTATGATTGTGTCGTTATCGAAACACATACTTCAATGATTGCATCTAGGATGCACTCAAGTTTCTGATAATCGTAGGATTCGACTCGACCATTTAGGCTCAAAAACTCCTTCTTGTATTTGTCTTTATGCTCCAAGGCTCCTTGATAGACACCCAGTGCTTCGTTGTAATTACTCCAGCGCACGCAAGCATTTTCGGGCAAATCAAGGTAACACTCGATGGCTGCGCCTCGTCCATTGATATCATCTAAACTTGGTCCCTGTGGACCTATCGTTGGAAAGCGCTTGAATGCGTCAAGGTCAGGCAATTTCATCATTTTCATATTGCCTGGAAGTGCAAATGCATTGCACTTGTTCATACTAGCAACACCTTCAGCATCATTGTCAAAAATAAAAACAACATTGTTTTGAATGTGAATACTGACCAAACCCTTGGCAAAATTCACAAGGTTACCGGTGCCGGTGAATGGATAGCCGTCTGCCATATCGACAAAACGGAAGAACGCGCTGATGTTAGGGCGTAAAACTTCAAAGGCATGTCTAAGTATCTTTGCATCCGAACTGCCTTCAGTAACAAGTAGGTATGCAGCATATTTGTTTAGCCCAACTTGAATTTCGTCGCGCTCTATCCAACCTGCCTGGACCACCTCATCAAAATACCAAATAACAGGTAGCTCCAAATTCACTGGATTTTCTGCAAAAATTCTCAGTAATGTGTAGGGATCAAAATTCTCGATCAGTGCATCTAAATCCCAATGATCGTTTTCAAACTGATCTGGGGGGCGCACGGTAGCTATGAGCTGTTGGATATCCAAGGGGGCAATCTTGCCAATTTCGCGTACATCTGTGTATCCAACATTTAACTTGCTGACATCCACTGTGCGAAGTACATCCATCACCTGATCGAAAGAAAGTGGAAGTGGGTCAACTAGTGAATAGGGATTGGGGTTTTCGAATTCTTGGCGTGCCCGCTCAAGCGTGTGCCCCAAAAGCTCCAGCCTCTCCAGAACCAGCCTTAATGGACGTTCGTAGTGCTCTTCAGGCTCAGTAAATCCGTGCAGGGGAGAGATAACCAAATCCTGCTCCTGAAATAATTCTCTATGATGAGAAACGAATTCGTTCTTGCTTTCTGTAATCGAAAATGGTCCGAGATTGAGCCCAGAAAATGATCCCATCTTGATGATTCCTTGATATTTGATGCCCAGAGAATGGGTATGTTGATATCTGATAGTGCTAACCGCTAGAAAATCTGTTGCTCAGAATTTCAAATCGATGGCAAGGTCACAGGATGAATAACGAATCCTTGATTCCGTAAAAGGTTCAGAATACCTGTTTTTCCAGAAAGATGAGCTCCACCTACAAGTACAAATGCTTTTCCTTCATTTAGTACTTCGATTAACTTCGGTATCCAAAGTAGATTGCGCTGCTCGATCATAAGTTTTGCAAATGCTGCAATCTCGGGTTTGGCCATGTCTCCGACGCCAAATCGATAAAGGCTTTCCATATCGCCCGCATTTAGCGCATCAACGACTTTTCGAAGGTCGTACTCATGCTCTTTACTAAGAAGCCGTTTTACTACGCTAGTGTAAAAGGACTCAGGAATTTGTTGGCGCAATAGGTCAACCTCATCTGGATTGTCAAGGCTGACAATTTTTACTCGCCGTTCGATCGCCGCGTTCATGAGAATCTCGTCTCGCGATTTTCTTCCGTCACTACACGGGTACATAGCAAAATGTGCGGCGTATTCAGCGCTCCTTGACATTAAAATTACATTAAAAAAAGTCTCTGCATCTTTGATAACGTGCCCGGACTGGCACATGACGTTCTTTTTAAGCATTGAGATTTGACGATTATTCAAATCAAGTGCCCAAGGTGCACGAACTGGAGTGCCGCGAAACAGACTCTCTAATCCTCCGTCTATGACTGTTTCATTTAAAGGTCGCGATTTTTGGAGAGACGCCTTATTGGTGTCAAATTCGACTATGAACTGCGTATATCCGTCGAGTACCGAGGGTACTGGCTGCCTTAACCTGGTGTCCGGGATGTGCATACTGCCGAGGATTACGCTTTTGTATCCACTAGGCGCGATGACTTCAAAGGCCTGCACACCGGAAGCAGCTTGAGCAAAACTCTGAATGGTCAGCGCGCAAATTGTTGCATAGAGTACGTTGAGAAAGCGAGTGTATTTTTTTGATGTACTCATTCCTGAATTTTCTTCAAATTATTAAAGTATGCGCTACGCGATCTTTGATGTCTGGCACACCAGACGTTTTGATGCGAGTCTATCGCTATTCTTGTGTCGTATCAACATTAGAATTCTTCATGAAAAACGGCAAGTATCTAAACGTCTGATTTGATAGCAAAACAAACGGCCGCTATATCAGGCGGCCGCTCGGAAAACAGGATTGGTTCAACGTCTGGACGCAGCCAGGATTGTGCTGACAACTCTGGTAGTCGCAACGAACTTTGGGAGTCGCTAGCAGCGGCGATGAGATTATTAATCTAGCGATAACTTCACTTTTCCTTGACTACGCCGTCTGGAAACTCTGCAAAGAACTCCTCCACTGCTCTGATGATGAACTTGGCGGAGATGTACGAGCCGTAAGGGTGCAGCTTATCGTCCTTGTCTTCCAATCCAAGATCCACCACGGTTTTGGCACAGATACAAGCTGGCTTTCGCGGGGATAGTTCTGCGGCGCGCTGAACCGCGTAAATTTCCATGTCCAGAGCATGTACTTTGCGGTGAAAGGACGCCACTTGCCCCATAAATTTCTCTTGCGCTATCACCGCTGAGCCACTGGTGAAGATTCCAGGCAAAACATCGCTGCGTGTATATGCACGGTGGGCACCATCAAAATCTTTTTCTAGCGCCGCTAAGAATCCCGGCTCATCAGCCATAGCTTTTAACATCGTATCTACCAGATGGTCGATCTTTACTTGATATGGTTCTTGTCGAAAACCGTCGTTTGCCCATTTGCCCGACTGATACTCATAGGCCATCGTTGAAAACACTAGCTGCCCTAATTCGGCTCGGTCTTTAAACCCTCCACATATCCCGCTCATGCAAACCAGTGCCGGTTTCAGCCGGTCTATACATAGCGCAGCAGTGACGGCTGCATTGACAAGTCCCATTTGCGGAAGGAGCGCGATGGTCCCTTTTCGTCCGCCAATTGTCACATCCATGAACTCGACACCAAATCGGTTCTCGCGGCTAAATTCGGTTAGTCCAATGTAGGGTTTCCGCTCTTCTCGAAGCGCGCAAAAAATGATGAATTCTTTTCTAACCTGAAGTTTTAACCTAACTAGCTGATGATCGAGAGCGGTTTTCCACTTGCCGGGATCTGAATAGTCCGCTAGTACACATCCATGCGATTCGTATTCGTCTCGTAGCTCTGGAAATTCAGCCGGGTAGGAACTAATGGCCAACAATGACGCATTCGTCTGCCCGGAATTCACTATCATCTGGAGAATGGTTTTGCCGCTGTTGGTGGCCGTTCCATTCGGGATACTAGGCAGTTTAAGGTCGATGATGAACAATTCAATATCGTGCTTCAAGCCGGCAGGAACTTCGGCGAGGTTTTCGGCGAAAATAATCGAATCCAGATCAATGCCCTTGCTCGTGACGTAATCTGAAATGATTTTTGCCTTGTGCTTGTCATCTTCGATCAGCATTATCTTCATAAACATTGCCTCAAAACGGACCGCACTTGCTGTAGTGTGGCCTTGGATTTATAGTGGTAAAGAATTGCGCCTACGACCTGCAACTTGTAGCGCTCCCGAATAACTTTCGCAGAATCGCGAAGCTTGATTTTCTTGTCGCCCAAATAGAAATCTCCATACTGGGTCACAATAATGATTTTGGGAAACCGTTCGACGGACTTCAGCGCGCGAAGCACTTCAATTCCACCCTGTGCTTGATCGTGGCCCTTTTTATCATCGGATGCCGTATCCCCGAAGGTTGACAGTGCCATATCGAGTACGATGATATCGAATACCTGTGTCTTCACTGCGTGCACGGCATTGCTAACGGCATCAACAATCGTCGGCTCTTGTTCGAGCACCTCTCGGATACACAGTGTAAGTTCCTCTCGCTTATGAGCTTCGTCCTCAACGAGCAATATGTTCAAGCTGCCTCCGCAAGTCTATTTTCATCGGTGGCACACTCGACACGAATCGAAAAACCAAGACTAAGTTGACAACTACTGTCATCAAATGAAAATTGAACAGTGTGGTGGCCCTCGCTTCCCCTCGTGATGAACTTCACCTTTCGGATACCTGTATAGCCCTCAGTGATCATCTCGTCTCCCGTTTCGCAAACGCTGATTGCACCAGAAATGCGTGACTTCGCGTGTTCATATTCTGCTTGAGGCACTCGGGAGGTCAAAGTTACTGATACCTCTTCAAGCAGATGACTGTCATCAACCTTACATGAATTAGCTTCGATCTTGATCGTCTCACCAGGTGCGCCATGAATGCATGCGTTTTTCAGCAGCGCCGCCAAGCAATCATACAGTCGGTGGACACTAATGCCCGTATAGCGACTTTCGACGGCGTTGCCAACATAGTTCACCGGCTTAGCGTCTGTGCTTTCGTCGAGGATGATTTGCCCTAGCTGGGTAACAGTGGCCGGAATAAATCCCGTTTGCGGAACTTGGAACCAGTCTGCGACACGGCGGAGTGTTTCATTGACGGCGACGCGCAATTCCGAAGCCAACTGATGCTCCAAGGCTCCGTTCATGGAACCAAAGAACTTGTTGATAATCGTGATCGAATCAGTCAAAACCTTGGTCTTGATTTCGCGAGCAGCCCCTTCCAATTGCGGAGCGATTTGGCGCCAGCAAAACGCAATGATCAGGTCATTCAATAGCTCATCACTATTTGTGATACCAAGCTGTGCTATCAACGTTTTTATGTTTTCCTTGGTAAATGTGTCCCCAGCGTTCAATGCAGAGTCGAAAAGAGGTGTTGGCCCATCAAACTGGAGCTTATCGTGCCGAAGGCGGCTAATAATGTCCTGATATGCTTGTAACCAGTTTTCGACGTTGCGCTTCATGCTGGGCGATCCGAGCAGCATGCTATAGGCATCATTCTTTAGCACGGCAATCACCGGGGCGGTTGTGACACCTTCAAGCGTATTGTGTCGAATCCGACGCCCCAGATACGACTCGATACCGAACTCGTTGTTAGTGCAGAATTGATAGAACGCATCCTTCGCAATCTGAAGTACAAGGTACTCATATTCTTCTTTCAATTCCAGCGACGATGGCTCTGTCAAATCGTTCTTAGCCTTCCTGTGCTGGTCCTTTGCTGCGATGGTCTTATATTGTTCCGTCGATACAGTTGGATTACTGTCGAGCCATTTCTTGAGAGCAATGCTATCGACATACATGCGGCTGCTGTCGAAGTATTTTTGCAACTTTGCGAACTTCGATCTTGTATGAATGCTGTCCGCTTCGACGAAGAATTCAACTCGCTTGAGCTTCGTCCCTACGGTTCTCAAAATTTCGCTGCGGATTTCAGAGGCTTGGGTAGCGTTTTTTACCAACAAATACATTTTTTCAAGGGTCACTTCGTCCAGTGAGTGGACCATATAAGTTGCTACTTGCGGGGACTCCTCAACCAGGAAATCGATGAACTTTTTAATCGAGCCATCGTATTCGTCGCAGATCATGGCTACGAAATCATCCCGGAATTCAAAGTCAACGTCTGGGTCGATCGACTTGGCTCTATATAGAGCCAAGGATAAAACCGCGATGAGCGCACGTGCCTGCGACTCTGCGCTCAAAGAAAAAGCGGTTAATTCTTTTTCTGTCAACAATGAGTCAAGGCTCATTGTATTTTCGAATATGAACCGGATCTCCTCATCGCTGAGAGAACCAAAATTTAGTTTATTGGACACGAACTCCAGAAAGAGCGCAGTGCGCATGAATGTATCAATTCGTATGCAGGGGACTTTGCTAATTATCGTCTCACTCGGAGCCAACAATTGCGACTTCTTCGGGACTCCGTAGGTACTTTGCATTTTGCCCAGATCCACCACATCTGCAAGCATGCGAATGCTAATTACTCGATCGAGGCCATGGCGATACTGAGCCAAAGACCTCCGTTCTAGGAAAGCGCTGGCGACCCGATAAAGCGATAGTGAATGGTTGGCCGCTTGGTTCTGAGATGCATAAAACTCCGTTACTGGGGCATCAGGGGATTCCCGTGATGCTCGCTCGACAATCAACTTCAATCCATCGAAAATAGTCACACGCAGGGATTGCTCCATCTCCTGCTGCGCCTCGGGAAACCGTTCGGCGAGACTCAGTAATACGAGAAACGCATACAACGTATCGCAAAGCGAACACTCGGTCATTCGAAGAATGAATGGTCCTAAATCCAGGTAGTTGATCGGCGTTGGTACGAAATTGTGAAGACTCAATACTGATCGGAACGTTCCCTGAATTCGTGATGCGTAACTGCTGACACGGCGCTGAGCCACACTGAACAGTGCGATCTTTGGACTGACGTTCTCCACGGCACTGAAGTGCAGCCCAGGATCAAGCCTGTGGCCAACTTGATCCTCAAGCTTAGCGAGCGCTTCAATTACTTCCGGCGTTTGAAATTCGCGCGCAGAACGCAGATACGCAATCTTATAAGCCAGATAGTTTGACGCACCTTGATCCTCGGCGAGTTGCTGCATGGCAGACAAGGAGGTCAATGTATCGAGCCGATCAAAACATGCCAGTTGCTCGAAATATGGAAGTATCCTTAGAACTTCAGATTCCATAGCGTTCAAGTAGCCGATCGCGAAGTTGAGCTCGCTCTTCCAGTCTATCGGCTGTGTTGAACTCATTCGAAAAACGTCAACAGTCTGCTTGGCCCGATTGGGTGAGCTAATTAGCCCAGACGGCCCTCGCAGTAGCGAGCCAATCACGACTGCGTCCGCAGCGCTGTTTCCCAAGCGTATGTTCTTAATCTCCTCGCCAGAGAGTGTTGGACGAGCCGCGTAGCCGCGAACCAAATTGCGCTTCTTTCGATCTATGATCTTTCCGACAAGTTTGTGGAAAGCCAAGGGCCGATTTATGCCAAAGTCGGGTGTGAGGATCTTCGCCAATTTGCACTAACAAAGGAATTAATGTGGTAATTAGTATAAAACATTTTCACTTGGACATTTGAAATTCACTTTATAAATTCAACGATGCAGTTGAAGGCACGCTTGGGTAAGCGGAAATACTGTTGTTTTCGACTCGTCTACTCGAATAAGCATATTCACAAACTTGGTGCACACAAATCTCAGTTCCATTGAAAATTCGCTCCGAGCCGATTGTAAGTCTTTGAAACGTATAGAGAAAATCGGCTACCGCACCTCAATGCACGAAAGATACGATTACCCCATAAATAGAAACCTGACGGGCATGCATTACTAATCAAACACCCTATCGAAACACGACAGCCGAATTGCATCAAGACAATAAAATTACCGCTTTCATATGAATGAACTCATCAAAATCACTGACCATCTGATTGCTCTATTTGCAATCTACAAAGACGAAATTTTAGTCCTCAGTCTGACATTAAACATGTGTCTCTTATTGATACTGTTGATGCAGGCAACGAGAAACCATGGGCAGACACAGCAAGATAAAGCCAAAGCTGCGATCTACAATCCCAAACCATTCCGCAAAAACTGAATACCCGGTTGACAGTATGTCAAGTTGATGCGGCAGCCGGCTGACAGCATCAATATCTGCACCGACACCGCACGCTGATAAAATGGCGCTCGCAAACAGGCGCATCTTTAATATTTGCTCCCCAAAAATCAATAGCCTTATTTGGCTGATTAAAACAGGCTATACATGTTTTCAGACACCTTCTCTCATCTGCTATCGCAATACATGCGCAGGATACGTGCCAGTGCGGCCGGCGTTGCCGCAGAAATTGGACTAAGCCGGGAGTCAGTCAATAACTGGAGAAATGGAACTTCGCTCCCCAGCGCCAGATCGCGCGACAGTTTGCATGCGTGTGCGCGTTATCTCAGGCTGACAGAAACTGAAACCAATCTTTTTTTTGCTGCTGCGGGTCTTGCACCTGAATTCCCATTACAAAACGAAGAAATCAATGAAACACCGTTTGCGGAATTCATGGATCAATTATTTGTGCGACTGGCTCAATCTACGCCCTACCCTATCACCCTGTTACTGTCGCAGGCGCACTGGGGACAACCTCCATTCAGGGAAAAATTACTGGCCCGCGCACGCGTACAGTACGGTGAAAAGGCGACACTCCATATACAGCCCCCTTACAGCATCAGCGCAGACAGCAGTGAATATTTTGCGGCAATAGGACGCCAATGTGGGTTTGAGAATGTCAGTTCAGATTATGAATTTGAAGCGGCACTGGAACAGAGACTGCAAGCAGGTGAACGCGTATTTTGCCTGGTCAGCCGGTTTGAACAAGGCACACCAGTCTTGCGCGAAGCATTGGCAGGCATCTTGCGCAGCCTGAGTGAAATGCATGGTGGTCGCCTGCACCTTTTGTTATGCGGTGGTGAGGCACTGGCCGACTTGAAATACCGCAGCGGCGATCTCTCGCTATTGAATATCGCCCAGGTCAGCCATTGGCCAGATGCAGACACAGAAGATTTGCATATCCTCGTCAAGCAACGCTGGCCAGAGCATGTCATCGCATCTTCCAGGCTGACTGCACTGGCATCCATGTGTGGCGGTCATCCGGCGCTCTTTGAAGAAGGTATGCAATGGCTGGTTGATAATCAGGCTTCGATGGAAAACGATGCGGCAGCATTACGCACATTTTTAACTCAGAGTGCCCGCTTGTGGCAGACCTTTTTGCCGCTGACACAAAACCCAGCTTCTCTGCTGCGTCTGCGCAGCTTGCTGGAGACCGATGATCTGGGGCGGGCTCGTCCCTATCTTCAGGATGAGGATTTGCGCCGCCTTTTTTGGGGAAACCTGATACACGTCCGTGGACAAGGTGATCAGGCCCGGCTTTGCTGGCGTTGCGACATTATCCGTGAAGCTGGCTTGATGGTGCTTGAATGATGCAGGAAAATCTATTGCTGCAGCTGCCCAAAAAAATGCTGCGTACCATTTTCATCATCACGCTGACATTACTGCTTGGAACTGCACTTATCGCACCAAAGCTGAATCCCTTTACCAGGGATGGTGTGCTTGCTGCTGAAAATGTTGGCCCTATCTGGAGTGACATAAACCAGTGGCGCCTCGCTTTGTCTGAGATGCGTAACATTAACGATGAATGGCCTTCTGATATTAAAAAGTTCGAACCGCAGACGATTACGCCATATCTCGCAGTGACTTCGCCCCGGCCCAATATATTGCAGATCAATTTTATAAAATATGCTCAGTTAGGCTCCCTGTCGGGGACACAATTGATACTTGAGTTCATTCCATCAAATCACTCATGGAAATGTCGCGCCGGCACGCCACCCATGCCGGCCAAATTCATGCCAATGAATTGCGAAGGTGCTACTTCTGACACGGTAACTCTCAGTAAGCTAAAGACCTTGCCCCTGGTTTGCGCATTGATTTTCATTGCGGCTGGTATTTTTGCCGTCGTAAGACACCCTTTACTGGGGCCATCACAATTGCGCCCTGACCGCCTGAGACGCACACCCTACCGTATCTTGCCCAATCTCGATCGTTTGCTGGGCATTACTGGCAGAAGACAGGCAACGCTGCAAGCGGCAGGTATCTCCACTGCTTCCTGGCAGCGCGCCGTTGGCTATGTCAATGAAGGTGCAAATAGACAGCAGGAATATCTGGCTACGCGGCTATCAGTACAAAGCAAAGTCAGCACAGGGTGGTCGCTTCCTGGCCAGGTTTTTGAGTGGCAATTTTCCAGCAACCTGCCCGTGTCGCTAGACAGATGCCTGGTGTTTATCCCCTATGTTGATGCCAGCGATGAGGTATTGATAGGTGCACTGATATCCGCACAAATTGGTTCCGACGTAATGCTGATACTTGCCAGATCCGAGAGTGAAACAGAACACATTGCACTGCAAGCTTACTGCGGAGATAAAGCCAATATGTTTGTCATGCTCGACGGCGCGAGCCAGACAGAATGCATGCTTAGCAGACAACCTGCAGCTGTCTTGTTGCGCCTTCTTGCTGAGCAACTCCGTGTAACGCGCATATCGCCCTACCAGACCAGGGGAGCAGTTACCAGTGCGGGTGCATTTTTTGGGCGGGAAAAATTACTGTCCCGCGTCATCGGTCGTGACCCCTCCAATTACCTTGTCGTGGGTGGCCGCCAGCTTGGGAAAAGCAGCCTCTTGAAAGCTGTCCAGCGTAGCCTGCAGGGACACCCGCACATAGTCTGTCATTACATTTCTTTGCGAGACCATCGTTTGGCTCCTCGCATGGCACTTCAGTTTGGCCTTGATGCAACTACACCTATCGAAGATATTATTTCTCATCTGGAAGCCAACTTCGCAGGCAAACGATTATTCCTGTTGATCGACGAAGCTGATCTCTTTTTCCGCGATGAATCCATTAATAATTACCCGCAATTATCTGCCCTGCGCTCCTTGAGTGATGAAGGCCGTTGCTGGTTTATGCTGGCAGGATTTTGGGATTTATATGCAACTGCTGTGCTTGATTATCAGTCCCCGCTGCGCAATTTTGGCGAAGTATTGACGATAGGTGGACTGGAGCAAGATGCCTGTAAAGAATTGGTCACCGTACCTTTATCGCGCTTGCGCTTTGGTTTTTCCAGCAACCAGTTAGTAGATAAGCTGGTGGAAGCCAGTGGCCAGCGCGCCAATTTGCTCGCCATCCTTTGCCAGGAATGCCTTGAGGCTTTGCAGCCAGGAGAGCGTGCCATAGAAGTCCGCCATGTCACGCACGCGCTATCTTCGCAAGCTGTGCAAGACGCTTTGGCTGGTTGGGGTAAATTAAGTAACGATGAAGCCTCTTGCCGCCTCGACCGCATCGTCGTCTATCACACGGCGCTCAAGGGCAAAACGAGTTTATCTGCACTTGCCGCCCTGCTTGCTTACAATGGTCTGACTGTAGAACCAGAAACCATGCGTCATGCTCTGTCCCGTCTGCAATTAGCGTATGTACTCAAGCGCGATGAATCTGAGTTTGTATTTGCAGTTCCTTTACTGATAAAACAATTCGAGCAAAGTGAGCTCATGCTTTTGCTTAGCCAGGAACTGTCATCAATGAAAACCGTCGATGTGGCCTGAGCAAACCTGGCGACTGCACAAAAAGTGATACATTTGTGAGACATTAATCAAAAGGAGACATCAATGTCAGAGTACATTTCTGTTTTGCAAATCTATATGAAGGCGCTTGGTAATGCCGACTATGACACTATCAAGAGCTTGTTTGCAGAAGATGGGAAAGTTCTTTCGCCGTTTCTTGGGGAAATGGCAGCCAGCCCTTTCTTTGACAGACTGGCAGAAGCTTCCAGCCGCAATGTAATTACCCCTATCGACATCTTTGTCAGCACAACAAAGAAACATCATGCGACAGCTTATTTTCAATATGACTGGACAGTTCGTGACGGGACTTTAATTACTTTCAAGGTCATGGACCTGTTTACGTTTGATGCGGATAGCAGCAAAATCAAGTATCTGGACTTGATCTATGACACGCACCCTATCCGTTCCACCGCAGGCAATAAATACGAGCTTTAACATCATCGATGAGAAAAAGCCCTGCAATGTGACTTGCAGGGCTTTTAACTTTGAGGCAGTTGCTTGATTACTCTGCGCCCATTTCCTTCAACAGACGATCAGCCTTATCTACATGTTTCATCTGCCATAACATATAACGCAGATCAACTTGTATGGAACGGGAGTTAGCTTTGTTGTAGTCCCAGTCAGAAATAATGGAATCCAGGGTGCCATCAAATGCCAGACCGATGAATTCGCCTTTGGCATTCAAAGCAGCGGAACCAGAATTGCCGCCCGTGATATCCAAAGTCGCCAGATAGTTCACCGGAACTGTCTTCAGTTGCGGATCAACATATTTGCCGAAATCTTTGGCCTTGATCGCAGCCAATTGCGCAACTGGTGCATTGAATTCGCCAGTGCCGGTTGCTTTTGGTGGGATGCCATTGACTGTCGTGAAGGCGCTCCATGCCAGGCCATCAGCCGTACCGTGATCACGTCCAGTCACTTTGCCGAAGGTAACGCGCAAGGTACTGTTGGCATCTGGATATACTGCCTGCCCTTTGCTCTTCATGTAGGCGATTTTTGCCTTCATGTAATTGCCGTAGGCTTGCTGGATTTTGCCTGTCAATTCTTCATCCTCAGCTTCACGTTTCAAGCCACCTTCATACATCGCCACGGCTGCTTTGACAAAGCTGTCATTGCTGGCTTTGAAGTCTTCTGGTTTTGCCGTCAGCCACGCGCTACGTGCTGCCTTGTCGCCCAGTTTGCTACCAGCATACAGGTTATCAAGCAGGGATTTCAAATCAGCTTCAGACATGCCGTCCTTGATGCCCAACGCTGCATCAAAATTGGCATTACGGTCAGCCTTGGCTTGCGCAGCGTATTTGCTCAGGTTGTACAAGACCAGAGCCTTATCGACTTTTTCATCATAACTGCGTTCGACCGCATCTACTGAAGCTTTGAAGCGAGGCAGGTCGCGTACCTGGAAGCCTGCTTTGCGTTCCGCATCCGCCTTTGTCGATTCATTCGACAAGCGGTACAAAGTACGCGCTGTAGACAGGAATCGTGGAGAAGAACTGCCCAGATAAAAATCGCGCTTACCCAGGGCATCGCGTTCTGCGATCAGTTTTTCAACTTGATCTATATCGCTGGCAAATTCTTTGGCGCGTGCGGGATTGCTGTTGATCCAGGTTTTCAGCTCTTCATGCTCTTTGGTTTTGCGTGCCAGGATATCGCTGCCCGCATAGCTGTCGAGCATACCCTGACGGTTTTTGTAGTAGTTGTTGATGCCTGCGACCTGACCGGCGTATTTGAGTTTCGCATCTGGATTGCTGCTGGTTTCTTTGGCGATGATGGCCAGCATGTCACCTGAACTCTTCACAAACGTCGGATAGTTCCAGTCAAATGTGTAAGCAACTTCTGATGGCAGGCGATGACGGTTGGTGCGGCCTGGGTAGCCCAGCACCATGATGAAGTCACCTTCCTTGAGATTGTCTTTGGCCAGTTTCAGGAAATGTTTTGGGACGTAAGGTACATTGTCTTTGCTGTAGTCGGCAGATTTGCCGTCTTTACTGACATACGCGCGGTAAAAACCATAGTCACCGGTGTGGCGCGGCCACATCCAGTTGTCGGTATCGCCACCAAATTTGCCTACACCTTCAGGCGGTGCGTGAACCAAACGCACATCCTTGATTTCCAGTTGCTTGATGAGGTAATACTCAAGGCCACCGTAGTAAGGATAGACGTTGCAGCGATGGCCGGCGTCTTTTTCGCATTCAGCAATGATGACTTTGGAATTTTTTTCAATGGCATCGACACGCGCCTTGCCATTCAATTTGGCAGTATTTTTGTCGATGATCTTGCTACTGACATTGTTGACTTCTTTCGTCACAAAGATACGTGAGCCAGGCGAGGCAGGCAATTCTTCTTCAAGGCTGTTTGCCAGAAAACCATTGGCCAGCAAGTTACGCTCTGGTTTTGAATTATGGGCAACACTGTTATAGACGCAGTGATGGTTGGTTGCAACCAAGCCTTGCGGGGATACAAAGGAAGCTGAGCAACCGCCGAGACTGACAATGGCCCCCATAGGAAACTCTGTCAATTTGGTCAATGTTGCGGGGTCCAGTTTTAAGCCGTCTGCCTTAAGTTGCTTGGCGACTTGTGGCAACTGCTGAGGCATCCACATGCCTTCATCTGCGCTAGCTATCTGGCAAAGGCTCATGACCGCCAGCGTGGTAAGTGTTTTTTTCATCATATTGTTATAAAAAGATGTGAAAATTATGAGTGATTCCCTCTTGGTACCCTGGAGCAAGTCCAAGGCGCGACAGTTTAGTCTTAAAAACAGGGGGAAAGTTCACTATTTTGTGCGAACTTTAATGAATTACATGGAATTTTGCCGTTAGCAGTTCAGATGTCGATATCAGATGTGCATAAATTGCAATTTAGACATTTATCAAATTTATCGTGCAGGTATCTGGAAAAAGCAGTTGATGAGCCAGTCAGGCTTGAAGCGGGCTTAAGACTACAAAAAATCAAAGTATCTTCCTCAATGCCTCACGCAGCTCCGATAGCTTTGGTGGTTTGCTGAGTACGCAATCCACATGTGAAGGGGAATCCCCATCTTCAACCAGGCGCTGTCCCCAACCTGTCAACATGATGATGGGAGTCGTGGGTGACACTTGCTTGATTGAGCTAGCCAGTTTACGGCCATCGATATAAGGCATACCAAGATCGGTGATGACAACGGCGAAAGTATCTCCCCTTTCATGAGCCTCAGAAAATGCATTGATCCCGGCCTGACCGCCATCAGCCGAGAGTACGCTATGGCCGTCAATCTCCAATATGTCACGCAATGATTTTAATACCATGGGATCATCATCGACCACAAGTATGCGTCTATGAGTCGGCACTGCCTCCGGTGCTGGCGTCCTGGCAACCGGGCTGATAGTCGTGGGTACCAGAAAACTCATGCGCATGGTAGTACCCCTGCCAACTTCGGTCAGGATATTAATATGAGCGCTGTGTCTTTCTATCATGCCATATACCATGGCCAGGCCCAGCCCGGTTCCGCGCTCACCTTTGGTGGTAAAGAACGGCTCCAGACATCTGCGTCTAGTATCGTCAGACATGCCTACACCTGAATCGCTGACTTCAATGTGGACTTGTTTCAAGATAACTTCTTTAGTCGATTCCAGCAAATCCTGAACGACACTGGTGCGTAAAGTGAGTATCCCACCTTCAGGCATCGCATCAACAGCATTAAAAATCAGATTGGTCAGCGCTTCCCGTATTTCGCCATGCACGCCCATGATGTCCGGCAAATCTGGTGTGAGTTCGGTATGCACATTGATGACGATGCCTCGCTGTTGTGGCATGTCGCTCCATCTGGCACGGGTCAGGTCAAGGACTTGTTGCACCAGGCTGTTCACATTGACAGGCGACAGAGATAATTGTGGTGCGCGCTGGCGATAAAATTCTCTCATCCTGGCAACAGTTGCGGCAACGTCATCAATTGCCCGTGAAATGACTTCCAGATAATTTCTGCCTTTTACACTCAGGTTTTTTTCTGTTTCGAGTAAAGATTCAGTGTAGAGAGCAACAGGTGAGATTGCATTGTTGATGTCATGAGCTATACCGCTGGCCATTTGCCCCAGCGCACGCAGACGTTCTTGTTGCATGATGGATTGCTGCGTCTGGCGCAGGTCATCATAAGCTTGTTGTAATGCAGTATAAAGTTGCGCCTGATTGGCAGCCAGAGCGACATGCTCACTCAACTGTCTTAAAAACTCACATTCACCACTATTAAAACTATGGGCTTCGCGCTTGGCGACAACCAGCACGCCAAACACGGTACTTTCTGCCCTCAGCGGTGCCATGACCAGGGCATTGAGTCCGCCAGCAGCCAGTCTTTGTGGAAAAGGGAAATCGACTTTACTGATGTCCGCTTCATAGACCAGTTGGCCACGCACACAGCGCGACAGGCCGTTCTCATCAATAGAGACCTGGGTATTCTGGGTCATGGATAATTGTTGCGCCAAAGACTCACTGTGCAAGCCAACACTGGTGACCTGCAACTGATTTTTACCTTGGTCATACAGGCAAACGCAACTGAAATCAACAGGAAGATGGTCTTCGAGGCTACGGATGACAACCTGGAAGATACTCCGTAAATCCTGACGCTCTCCTATGGAGCGTGTAATCTGATGCAGCAGATTCAAACGGGCAAGCTGCGCCTGTGCTTTTTTCTCGATTTGCTGACGCTCTATGATTTCTGCCTGCAAGGTTTCGTTAATATCAACCAGGGAATCACGGGAGACAGTGGTCAGTTTGAGTTTTTCTGTCATCCCATCAAATGCGCGGGCCAAATCCCCTATTTCGTCCTGACTGTCAAACCGCAGGGAAAAATCAAGATTGCCTGCGCCGACAATCGCCGTGCCTTCACGCAGTTTTTCCAGAGGCCGGCTGACACTGCGCAGCGTAATATAGATAGTGACAGTCACGACCAATACGACTATGCCACCAAACAAAATCACCGCATTAAAGGCCCGCTGCTGGGCGTTTAATGCGCCGATACGGCTTTGTTCAGACAAACTCAAGGCATCAGAAATCATGGCCTGGGTTTTATTGGTGATTTGCCCCAATAAGCGGGATTCCAATTCCTCCAGTATCTCGGCCTTGTCTTTTTCCTTCATCAACTCATGATGATTACCTACCAATAAAGCAAAAAGCTGCGCTATATTTTCATTGCCATCTCTCAATTCAGCTATTGCCTCTTTATCCGCTGGCTCGGTAAATTCCTCAGGTCCAGCCAGGCGCTTTGCCAAAGAAATACTGCGCAATTGCCATTGAGCCTTGGTGCGTTCGTCATGGCGCAAGGCATATTCCAGCGTCAGATAGCGCAAAGAAGTTACCGCCTGCAATAACTCGCCAGCTGCTTCATTTTTGGCGATTTCCCGCTTCATTTGCAAAGTCGTGGACAACAGGATGACAACAATCATTGCCACGATGGCTAAAGATATTAATTCCGCAAATTTCAGTCGGGTTGAAATTTTCACTTTGGAATCTCAATGAATGATGGTCACTGCCGATGGTTTGACTTTTTCCATGCCGTCCAAATATATATAATCAAGGTAATTTGGTACTTCAGTTTTATTGGTCAGCTTGTTCTTGATTGCCCACCTGGCCTGATCTTCCAGTGCCAGCAATAAGCCCTGGTCAAGACCAATTTCAAAACGATAGGTATTCCATGCCGTTCTTTGTTCTTTGGTATTGGTCTTTTTGCCTGCCTCATGCAATATGCGGGCAGCGTCAGGCATCTCATTGCAGTAATTACTTCCCTGATCAAGTGCACGCAATACCTTGTTGATGGTTTCAGGCTCGGCAGAAATATAACTGCGCATGCCAACTACGTTGTACAGGCTTTCATATACATCTTTGCCATAAAAAACCACGCCATTATCACCTAGCCTGGTCATCATGGTATTCAGAAATGGCTCCCATGTGGCGACTGCATCGACTTCGCCACGTTCTATCGCGTCAGCAAATTCTTCGGGCTTGTAATTAATCATGGTCACGTCTTTGACCGACAGTTTCTGGCGGTTCAAAAAAGCGCTGAGGGTGAAATGACTTGAGGTGCTAAGCGTGACGCCGACCCGCTTGCCTTTGAGGTCCGCAGGCTGCAGTATGCCCCGGTCACGGCGTCCGACTATGCCATGGTCTTTGTCGGTTTTAAAAATGGTGGCTATCGCTGCAACCGGTCTTTGGTCCAACCCGGCAAACATGACAGGAATATCGGCTACGGTTCCGAGGTGCGCCTGCCCCTGAACCACAGCTTCCATGGCAGCTTTGCCACTGGAGTGTGACTGTATGAGTACAACAATACCTTCTTTGGCGAAGTAACCCCGCTCGCGGGCTGCGGTAATGGAACAGGTGCCTACATATTCAGTATTGGTAGCGATGATGACTTGTTCCAGCGGCACCTTGGACACCGGTGCGCGGATGAGCCAGACATAAATCAAACTCAAGAAAAGGATTGCACCAAGCATACAGGCAAGCCAGATGAGAACTGACTTGTAAGAAAATTGCCCGAGCTTTATGCCTGCCATGCCGCTTCCCTCTTTTCAATCCACCTTACCAACTCATGCAACAATATATAAGACAAGCGTGAGAGCCGCGCCGAACATTCAAGATTGATACAAGTATTTATTTTGCATTGCAACTTGCATCACATCATGCAATGATGAAACATTGTTTTTTATTCTAGTTCTTCAAGTAAATTTAAGCAAGCAATAGCGGTTTTATTATCCAGGTCTTGTTCTTCATGCCAGGCAGAAACAGACACTGCGACAATTTTAAATTGTCGCAATACAGAAAAAAGTGCCAATATCTGTGCATGAGATGGCCCCTGCCGGACATGATATTTAAGTGCAGGCATTTCGGGCCTGTCATCAATCACATCGGTATCAAAATGCAAATAAATGTTTTCATCCAGCGATAGATATTTGCTGATCTCTTCAATTTTGCAAGTCCGTATTTTTGAACTTTCCAAAGATTCCTTTTCCCCAGGATCGAGGTCCCGGGCATCAGACAGAATGATTTGTTCTTCCGGATACGCCTTGGCGCCAACTGCCTGAAAAAAAGAGCCAATGGCATCACGCTCATTTTTGCGCCTGTCATGCCGCCCAACCAGGATGGCCAGGGGCATACCGCCCAGATATTTGGTTTGCGTAGTTCCCCAAGTGTGAAAATCGCCGTGCGCGTCCAGCCACAATATGCGGTCAGGCTGCCTGCCCGCTTTTTGCAGTCCCGTGACTACAGCTATAGTAGAAAAACAGTCGCCAGCAATGCAGACTGCCCGGTCACCTTGCTCAGTGATTTGCTGGACACGGCTGGCAAGATTTGCATAAATATGTCCCATCCTGCGCAACTTTTCATTCGCATCAGTAATAGCAGTTTCTTTGAATTCAGGAATATTTACTATTTCCCAGGGATGAGCACTGACATCATTGACGCGGCCAAGACCATCCCTTCTTTGTCCGGTCAGAAATGGAATGAGTAAATGCTTATTCATAGCCAGGTTTCAGGATTCATGGAATAAGCCAAGGTATCCATCATCATTTGCACTTCCTTTCTTTCGCCCATACGCAGCAAACTGGTTTCACGCTTATGCCAGCGCCGGATTTTAGGTGCTTCTGTCGCCATCGTCACTGCGAATACAGGTAAACTCCGCATCTCTGGCAAATCCAGGTAAGAAGTGATTTTTTGCATGACTGCGGCGGGGCTGGATAAAAATTCTTCAAATGAAACAGACAGAGAGGAAACCTGGCTGGCAATAATGGCCTGATGCGCAGACAACCATTGATTCAGACAAACTTCTTCCAGATTGGCACGCCTATATTCTTGCCAGTTCGGCGGCAAATCAAATTTCCACCAACGTTTGCCAAAACTGACAGTATCGGAATAACCCTTGATCGATAGATCAAGCCCCAGACGCTGCATATCGCGTGAAAAAAAAGCAACCGGCGACAACCATCCATCCATTAAACCGTTCACTGATTGCGCATAACCCCTGGTCAGATGCAGATACTTGATCCTGGCATTTGGAAAGAGCTGTTCATACATGCCTATCCTATAAACATCAGGAGGTGTCTTGAATAGCAAAACTTTTTGCTCTACATCAGCAGCTTCCAAGTGCCGTCTATGCTGGCGCGGGATGACGAATGGTGGTTCTTCGAGCTTGAAGGGCTCATTAAAACAATGACTGGCTGCAGGATTTTTTTTTCCGTCGTAATAATCCTGTCTCCAGGTTTCACTTTTGAACACACGCGACAGCACCAAATCTTGCAGCACGGCCTCACCCTGTATCCTCTTTTCTGTCGCCAGACGAAAAACCGCGTCCAGGTCATGCAAGAGTTGGTGATAGGCCCGCTCTTCAGAGAATAAGGCTGGAAATTGCATTAACAAACGTTTTCGCCATCTGCTTTTCAAAAACACATAGTCAGACTCACCCTCCGCCGGCACAGTCATGTCATCAAAAATATTGTCCAGCAAGCTGTCTTGATTGTTGATGGACTTGAGGGCATCACTATCTGCATTGAAGGAGAAACCATTTCTCGTCAGCGCGAGAAATGGTTCCATTTCTCCGTCAAGTGAGGCTATCCCAGGGTGCGATGACAGCACGCTTTTCAGCAGGCTGGAACCTGATCTGGGCGACGTCAGGATAACTGCCACGTTCCTGACCCGCGCGGCCAGATCGGTATGCGCTATCTGGCGCAAATCATTGACAGCGTCTATGACGTCCATCATTAACCCGGCTGCTTTGCACGCCTCATCACAAAGGCATAGAATTTTTTTGTTTCTGCCTTGTCTGCCGCTGCGCTCGCCAGTGTTCTGACAGTCAAACCGGCAGCTTTTGCCAATGCCTTGATTTCATCAATGGCACCAAAATTGGATTGAGAAAAATAAATACGACCTTCTGGTTTGAGGTACTTGCCAACTTCCGCAAAAAATTGCGTATTCGTCTTGAAATCAGTATCCCATTGTGAACTGGCGACTACATCGTGTGCGGGCTTGTTGCGAAATGGCAGGTTAGCGGTAATGACGTCAAACTGCTCTCCTTCCAGTGCCTGAAACAGGTTGGATTTTTTGACTTTCATAAGTTTGTCAAAACCATGCAGCTTCGCATTGTGTTTGGCACTTTTTATAGCGGCAGGATTAATATCGACAGCCGTCACCTTGCTGGCGCCGCCGTAGCAGGCAAAAATAGCAATCACCCCGGAGCCAGTGCCTACATCGAGCACGCTTTCACCCGGTTTGATCTTAAAACTCTGCACCAGCGGCTGGCTGTCTGTGAATGGCCAGAAGGTTTCAGGAAAAACCAGAAATTCTTTTCCCAAGTATTTCACTACTTTACCTTCTTGCGGGATGGTCTTGAATGCCTTTTGTCTGTTCTTTTGCCACCTGTCTATGTGTGCAAGGCTATTTCCTGATGTCTGCTCCATGGCCATCCTTTCTGATGTAAAACACTAAAAAGTGTTCATCAGCATGACGATGCTGATGCTTTAAATAGGGGATTTATTTGCAACGAACTCAAGTGCTTTGTCCACAGCCAATCCAAACTCTTCAATATTGATGGGCTTGGTTATGTAAGAAAAAAAACCAGCTGCTTTACCATTTTCAAGATCAGCAGGCATTGCATTTGCTGTCACAGCAATGACCGGGATGTGCGCAGTCCTCGGGTCACTCTGCAAAAAACGCATGGTTTCTATACCGTCTATACCTGGTAAATTGATATCCATCAAAATAAGGTCTGGCAAATGCAGGCGCGCCTGCTCTATACCTAGCAAACCGTCAGTCGCGGTCAACAAAATCAGATCAGAGCGCAGCCGTATCAATTCAGCGACCAGTCTCAAATTGGTAGGATTGTCTTCCACATACAACAGGCATTTCTGTGCACTTGATCTCTCGCCTTGCACCGTTTCATAAACCATCGTTTTGATGTCTGGCTTACGGTACTGACTGTCGGCAGCATAACCGGGGAATCTGACCCAAAATGTACTGCCAGCACCTACCTGGCTATTAATGCCTATGCAGCCGTCCATGGCTTCGACAAGATGCTTGACCAAGGAAAGACCGATGCCCGTTCCTTCTTCATTGAATACTTCCCGCCCGAGACGGTTAAACGGCTGGAAAATGGTTTCCAATTGAACCGAACTGAGCCCTACACCAGTATCTGTGACTTGAATACAGACATGAACCTCATCTTCCAGATAGGCGGCAACGCTGACAGTGCCGCTTTGCCGGTTATATTTGATGGCATTCGATAGTAGATTAATCAATACCTGCTTGAGTCGAATGCGGTCTGCATTCACATGCAGACAAGTGTTTTCTGCAAAAGCGACATTAATTCCACGCTTCTGGGCCAGCGGATCTATCATTGTTTTACACTCTGCGAATACCTCATCAAGAGTAATGACTTCTGCAGATAATTTCATTGCGCCGGACTCTACTTTTGCCAGATCAAGAATTTCATTAATCAAGGCTAATAAGTGGCTGCCGGCTTCTTCTATATGCTTGGCGAATTCTTTTTTCTCTTCAAGACTGGTTTGCAGATGATCAGATGCCAGAATCTGGGCAAAACCTAGTATGGCATTCAGAGGTGTGCGTAATTCATGGCTCATGTTCGACAAAAATGTCGATTTTGCACGATTTGCAATTTCTGCCTGCATCCTGGCTTGCTCCAGGTCCTGATTCAAAATCACCAGTTCGGCAGTATGTTCGCGTAATTGCTGCTCCAGTCTGGCATTTGCCATGCGCAGTTGGCGCGTCTCCATGGCACGTACCAGCACTGGTAATATGGCTGAAATCTTGAATGGCTTGATAATGTAGTCAAGTGCGCCTACTTTCATCGCCTTGACTGCGGATGAGATGCTGCCCTCGCCTGTCATGACTATGCATGCGAGGTCACTATCGATCTTGCGGGCGGACTCGACCATAGCGATGCCATCAAGATCAGGCATCATCAAGTCTGTCAGCAATAAATCAAATGTATGGTTGCGAAGATGTGCAAGTGCTTCGATGCCATTGGCAAAACCTGTAGTTTCATAGTTATGGTCACGCAACAAATCGCACAAGGCCTGCATGTGTGCGGTTTCATCATCGACGATCAAAATGCGGGCTTGCATCTGGGACACTGTCATCTGAACTCCTGGCATTAGCTAAATGCTCATATTGGCGCTTTCACAGCCGTAGCTATTTCTTGCCAAGAAACTATCTTGTTTGCAAAAACATGATGCCTACGTGCCAGATGGTCTTATTACATGACCTTGTAAGCATATTAGCATTTTTTAAAAAACAATAATGAGGAATAAGCAATGCAAGATTCAATGACGAAAGAGATGGTATATCGCCCGAGCAAATAGATTGTCCGTTACCAGGGTATTTAAGGAAGATGCTTGAATTTTGCACTATCGATAAAACCAGATTGATGCAACATGATGATTGCTTCCTGCGTCTGGCCGCCGACAGCATCTTGTAGCGTGTATTGATCAAGCGTCGTATAAAACACTCGCAATGCCTCATCAAGCAAAGATTTAAGCTGGCAATTGCCACGCAGTACACAAGGAGGAGCGGCGCAGTCTATCAAGGCATCCCCACCTTCGAGCGTGCGAATAATGCTGCCCAGCCTATAAGACTTTACGTCTTGCGCCAGGGCCATGCCGCCGCCCTTCCCTCTGGTCGTGATAATCCAGCCCTTTTGCGCAAGAAAATGCACCACCTTGACAAGATGATTACGGGAAATGGAAAATTTACTGGCAATCTCACTGATTGTCACAGGCTCTTGTCTGTCTTTATGACTCAGATACATGAGCACGCGTAGTCCCAGGTCAGTAAAATGGGTTAATTGCATAAATGATTTTCTGGTATTTTTTAAAGCATGGTCATGTTAATACAATTAGGGGATTCTTTTGCACATCAATGCAACCGGCAAAAAACGACTCGCTCACGATAGATTTATCGCATACATTGATGCCTGGCACTGGCCTTTCACTGAATTATGTATCTAATAGACCCGAGATCTCGTCTGTATCAGCCTTGAAAGACTTCAATTCAACATCCAGCCCGGTAATGTCTGCTGGCAAGTCACCGAAGCACTTCCGTTGATATGTGTGAAGGGATATGCTGACAATATCCCAATTAAAAGCTGGTGGCAGGCAGTCTGCCACCAGTAAAACATGCTTACTCTAATTTCCAGACAAACTGCACTTTCGTCCAGATTTGCGCATACTCGCCATTGATTTTGCCTGGTATCGCTTTTTCCTTGCAGCTTCTTAACGCAGCTACCACCGCACTGTCCAGGATCCGGTAACCGGAGGAACGATCTACTTTAGTATTCAGTATGTCACCATCTGCCCCAACCAGTACTGACATATATACCATTCCGGATTCTTTTTTCTCCATGGATTCTTTGGGATACATGGGACGACATTTGGCAAAATCAATGACGGGTCTTTTATCACCTTTCTTATCATCATCCCGGTAAAGCATTTTTGCAGTGCTGGCATCTTTCGCAGTGCCAGTTTCTTTTGTAGCATTTGGAGACGATACATTGGCATGAGCAAACAAGGTCAAGGAACTTGATACCAAGCCAAGAATAAGGAATGCGGCTTTCCAGTTCAGGGTTCTTACTTCAGGTTTAACAAGCCGTTTGATACGGGACATAAGATTTCCTCCATGGGCCGCCTGGGCCAGTTGAGGGGTTATGAATTGGAAATTCGCCAATTCAGAAAGTGCAAGAGCAAGACGCCGCGGTTCGCCTGTAACTCTTGCGGCTAGATCATCCGCAATTTCTTCTCTGTTATTACGAATCTGCCTCGATATCCACCACACTGCCGGGTGGTAAAACAAGATGATTTCTATCAGCGATTGAATCAAATTCAGTAAATAGTCATGCCGTTTGATGTGCGCCATCTCATGCGCCACCAGCATTTCCAGCAAATCAACTGGCATGCCCGTAAGCATTGCGCTGGGCAGGAGTATCATGGGGCGGACTATGCCAACAGTAACAGGCCCCTTCAGATCGTCAACTACCCTGAATATCACCTTGCTGCGGATGAGAAATTTTTCGCTCATTTGATCAATGCGCGACTGCCATAGTGAATTGGATGTGCTGCGATGAGGGTGGGTATAGGCAGAAATCCAGAGTAAGCCCGTGCACAGGCGTATTGCCAAAGCGGCGACACAGATGAGCCATGCTCCCACCATATCGCTCAAATGTATTTCTACCCATGCAAAAATCCCTATCCACGCCGATGAAGTATCAAACCTTAAGTAAACAGGAACTTCACTCAGCACATAGATTCCTTTACTGACATGAGCCCCATCGATCCTCAGGAGAAACTCTCTGGCAGGAAGGCTAATGCAGGCAAGCAAGGCAATATAGGCAACTGCATAACGTGTTCTTACCTGGGTAGAACCAATACAATACAAGGACATAGCCAGCAGCAAGGCGATCAACAGACCTTGCCAGATAAAATGCAACAAAGCCCAGCCCAAGGCAGTGACGAGGTGTTGGAAAAATGGGCTCATTTTTTTTCCTCATTCAGCAATTTCTGAATTTCTTCGCGCTCTTCTTTACTGACATGGCCACGCAGGGCTGCCATCACCAAATCTTTGGCTGAGCCTGAAAAAGCCTTGTGGATCAAATCTTTCAAGAGATTCGTCTGTAGAGAATCTTGTGCCTGAGCCGCAGCATAGACATGGGAACGCTGGGTTTCGTCCCTGCTGAGCAACCCTTTGGTATGCATGACCTGCATGAGCCGCAATATGGTTGCATAAGACAACTCCGGCCTGTCCTGCACCGCTGCCTGATGTACATCCTTGACAGTTGATGGTCCCAGTTGCCACATCAGGCGCAACAAATCCAGCTCGGCAGTCGTCGGTTTACGTGAAATGATTTTGCCCATATCGTGCTCTTGTAGATAATTGATTAAGATGTAGATTATATGGTCTAGATCATTTTGTCTAGACCATTTTATCTACTTCTATGCAAAATCAAGACAGATGCAAAAAAGACACAAATGATGGGCTTAACGGAAAAGACAGGGGCAGACCTGGACGGTCAACAAACTAGTGTGCCTGGTGCCGATAGCTGGCATAAGCGGTGGCTGCCATGATGATGAAAGCGCCGGTTAATTCGAGCATTCCCGGTGTTTCCCGCAAAAACAGGAATGCCAGCAACATGCCATACACTGGTTCCAGTGAAGTCATGATACTTGCAAAATTGGTGGATAAATGACGCAGGCTGAACATGAATAAACCATGAGATAAAGCGGTAAACACCACTCCCAGCAATATCAACCCCGACCAGGTTTGTGTGGTGTTGCCTGCCAGGTCACCTGTCAATAATACGAAAGGCAAAAGCAAAAAAGCTGCCACAGCATTTTGCAGAAAGGCCAATTTAAATGGAGGGATATGGCTACCCTGCCAGCGATTTACCATCGCCAGCAAAGCAAAACTGAAGCCGGATAATATCCCCAGCCCCAAAGCAAGGAGTGCACCATTCCCCCAAGAAGTGCCACTAACCATCACTACCATGCCCAATACAACGAACAAGGCAGCCCAGGCGTCCTGCGTCCTTCTTGGCTCTTTAAAAAACCACGGCTCCAGCAATGCCACAAATAGAGGGAAACTTGCAAAGCCCATCAAGCCAAAAGCAACTGGCGCAAAATCGAGTGAGGCAAAAAAAGTCAGCCAGTGTATAGCCAGTAGAAAACCGCAAAGGACGACACTCTTTGAAACATCTCGAACATGCAATTGTCGCTGATATGCCAATACAGGTATCAGGCAAAGGGCGGCAAACAAGGTACGTCCAAATACCAGCATTAAAGAACTGACGGCCAGCGACTTGCCAAGCACACCTGCAGCACCGAATAAAAAAACGGCAATATGCAGGGCAAATAAAGCAGGCAGTGCAGTTTTTTTCATATCATCTATTTGCTTGACGGGCGCGAAATATAAAGCCGAAGTATAAGCCGTTCATGCAACATGTCAGATACAGGTGCAGCACTTTTATTTTGGATTAAAGCGCAAATGCATGAATCTATGCATAATGGATACTTGCTGTTTTCATCAACCCATTAAAGAGGGAAGCAATGATAGACGTTTATTCCTGGCCGACACCAAACGGGCACAAAGTACACATCATGCTGGAAGAATGCGGCTTGCCTTACCGCGCCATTCCAGTTGATATTGGTGCTGGCGATCAATTCAAAGCCGATTTCCTGGCAATTTCACCTAACAACAAAATACCTGCCATCGTTGATGCAGATGGCCCTGACGGCAAACCTATCGCCCTGTTTGAATCAGGCGCGATACTAATTTACCTGGCTGGAAAAACGGGTTTATTCCTCGGGAAGACTGACAGGGAGAAATATGAAGCGCTGCAATGGCTGATGTTCCAGATGGGTAGCGTTGGCCCCATGCTGGGTCAAGCCCACCACTTCCGCATCTATGCGCCTGAAAAAATAGCCTATGCTGTAGATCGCTATACCAACGAAACCAGACGCATCTACGGCGTCATCGATAAACAGCTTGAGAAAACCACTTATCTGGCAGGAGAGGAATATGGCATCGCCGATATAGCGACTTTCCCATGGACACGTTCATTTGCCAATCAGGGTGTAGACTGGGCAGAATTCCCGAATGCCAAGCGCTGGTTTGATGCCATCAGCCAGCGCCCTGCCGTACAACGCGGCGTGCAAGTATTGGCTGACTTGCGCAAACCGCTGGAAAATAATGACAAGGCAAGAGAAGTTTTGTTTGGAAAAACACAGTACGCAAAGAAATAAACTCATTCACCGGGGGCGAGGCAAATTGCCGTTACAATGGGCTTAACCCCCTCTACTCTATTTCAGTATGCGTCGCCCTATAAAAAGAAACCGTCTTAAACTCGCCGCTGAAAGCCAGCGCGTCGCCAATCTTGCGCTCGCAGTTGCACAATCTGCCAGCCGCATAGAAGACCTGGACTGGCAAGCCAAACTGGATGCCCTGGTGACCAAGAGCCTCAAGCAACACCACCAGGATATGCTGGAGGCAGCCACTGAGCACTTGTTCCAAACTCATCCGAATGGCTATGAGGTCCTGACCGAAACGCTGGAATCCGTGAGCACCTGTGCGCAATTTGAGCATGATGGGCAATCCTATACCAGCTTGTTGATCGCTGCCCCCATATTGGCATGGACGCGTTTTGAAATTGCCTCGGGCAGCATTCCCACAGAAACGCTGAGCATATTGCACACGCAATTAAACGCACATTTGCTGGCAGATGAAGCGCAATTGCGCTTGCTACCAGGTTTGTACTCCATAGATCAATTGCCACGCAGCCATGTAGAAACCTATGCTTTGCTGGAGCGGCATAGTCTGGCCATGTTAAAACATCTGCCTGCACCGGCAGAAGCTGAACGTGCTCACACCATTCCTTTTTTGGCAGATATACGGTATGTGCTCGGGGTGCTGCTTGTCAAAAAAGGCGCCCCACTTTTCCAGTGGCAAACTATTGACGCACCCTATGATTGCGCACAAGCCAAGAGCGATGCTTTGCTGGAATGGCAGCAACAAACCGACGCAACCATCAAGCGCCTGTTACCTGGATGCGGCATAGAACTTTTACTGCCCGAAGCTTATTACACAGCCTGTCGTGAAGCAGATATCAGAATACGTCCGGCGACCATACGCTCTGCCATGTTTTATCTGACGCAAACTCTGGGTAAAGAGGCAGATCAGTTCACCGTCATCATTGCATCTTTTGGTGAGCAGGAAAATCCGGGACAAATTGATGAATACCGTATCAGTTTTTGCCTGCGCGATGCTCCTGAAGTGATCTATGGCGTAGTCTGGCCGCTATATCAGGCAGAAGATCAGATCATTGCCGTCAATCTGGATGAAAACGAGCAACTTGCTGGCGAAATCCCCGGCATTTTGCAAGAGTGCGGTGTTACCGACATTATTCAGCTGGAAGAAATTTTCGCGATGGAATTCTGCGATGATTGCGGCACCCCCTTGTTTGCAGACCGGGAAAATGATCTGGTACATACAGAAATGCCCGATGACACACCTACTCCAGGTGCAACACACTTTCACTGAGCGTCCTCATTTGTATAGCATGATGCAATAGATGACAGCCATGGACAGATATGCACATGCAAGCGAGCAAGCCATTTCTGGCATGAGCTCTGAATTTCATTTCAGAGACGGCTTTGCTGCTGACGCTTTGATCATCAGTCAATTGATCGCGTTGTTCGCCCGGGATTTTTGCGTCAATCCGGATGGCAGCGGTGCCGATTTATTTTTACAGTCAGTATCAGAATCTGCCGAACTTTCTTATCTCTCTGATTCACGCTATCATTACATTCTTGCATTGCACGGTGAAACGCTGGCTGGCTTCATCGCCATGCGCGACCTGAGCCACCTGTTTCACCTGTTCGTTCATCCCTCATATCAGGGGCACAAATTTGCAAGCAAGCTATGGCAGCGTGCTAGTCAGCATGCCCCCGCACAAGGTCATACAGGTAGTTTCACTGTCAATTCTTCCCTTAGTGCCATTGCCGTTTATGAGCGCTTTGGCTTCATGGCCAAAGGCGAGATAGTAGAAATGCATGGCATTGCCTTTTTGCCCATGCAAAAGCCTTAAGCCCACCTGTAACAAGTTTTTACCACTCAAATGCTGGCTGCCAATTTTGCCTGGCACATTTGTGAAAATCCGTTGTACAATTAGTTTTGAACGGTCGTGCTTTTTTCTGCTTTCTTATTAATTGCTTGCTGCGGCCATCATAAAACAGGAGACAACATGGATTTGAACTATACGGCAGAAGACCTTGCCTTCCGGGATCAGGTGCGCACCTACCTGGAAGCCAATCTTCCACAAGACCTGCAGCAAAAAGTACTGAATCATAAACGTCTGTCCAGAGAAGACTTTGTTCGCTGGCACAAAATACTCGCCAAACAAGGATGGGTAGCCACAGGCTGGCCAGCAGAATACGGTGGCACAGGCTGGACAGCCACTCAACGCCATATCTTTGAAGAAGAATGCGCCCGCGCTGGCACGCCAGCCATCCTGCCGTTTGGCGTGAATATGGTGGCCCCTGTCATCATGGCCTTTGGCAACCAGGCACAAAAAGACTATTACCTGCCACGCATACTGAGCTGCGAAGACTGGTGGTGCCAGGGTTACTCAGAACCAGGATCAGGCTCTGACTTGGCATCCCTGAAGACCCGCGCCGAGCGCGAAGGAGACCACTACATCGTCAATGGCCAAAAAACCTGGACCACCCTGGCCCAGCACGCCGATATGATTTTCTGCCTGGTGCGCACAGACACTGGCGTACGCAAGCAGGAAGGCATCTCCTTCTTGCTCATCGATATGAAGACACCGGGTATTACCGTGCGCCCTATCATCATGCTTGATGAAGAGCATGAAGTAAATGAAGTCTTCTTCGACAATGTCAAAGTTCCGGTAGAGAACCTGATAGGCGAAGAAAACAAGGGCTGGACCTATGCCAAATACCTGCTCGGCCATGAACGCACGAATATCGCAGCAGTAGGCCGTGCCAAACGTGAATTGCAATTCCTCAAGCGCATCGCCGCCAAACATCAAAAGAACGGCCTGCCGCTGATTGATGATGCGGTGTATGCCAGCAAGGTCGCCAGTCTGGAAGTGGAATTGATGGCGCTGGAAATTACAGTCCTGCGCGTTATCTCTCAAGACAGTGGCCGCCCTGGCCCGGAAGCATCGCTACTCAAAATCAAGGGTACCGAAATCCAGCAAAGGTTGACGGAGTTGATGGTAGAAGCAGTTGGCCCGTACGGCTTGCCATTTGATCCGGCCTTCCTCGAAGGTGAGACTGAACATAGCATAGTTGGTGACGATGATGCTGCGCCTTTGGCGCCGTACTACTTCAATTTCCGCAAGACTTCCATTTATGGTGGTTCCAACGAAATTCAAAAAAATATCATCACTCAGATGATCCTGGGTCTGTGAGGAGAGCACAATGGATTTCAACTTAACACAAGAACAAACACAGTTTGCTGATGCCTTGCGTCGCTGGGTAGAAAAAGACTATGGCTTTGAACAGCGCAAGCAGATTATAGAATCGGCTGAAGGTATATCCGATAAAGCGTGGGGTGGTCTGGCAGAGCTGGGCGCACTGGCCTTGCCTGTACCAGAAGAACAAGGCGGCTTCAATGGTTCTGCCATCGACATGCTGGTGATCATGCAGGAGTTGGGGCGCGGCATTGTTATTGAGCCCTACTTTGCTACGGTCATGGGTGCAGAGTTTTTGAAAAAATCCGGCAAGCATGCAGATGTGCTGGAGCAAATCGCTGGCGGCGAAGTCAAGCTGGCGAATGCACTGGGCGAAAGGCAATCACGTCACGACCTGTTTGACATTGCCACCACTGCCAGCAAAATTGGCGATGGTTTTGTACTCAATGGCAGCAAGACCGTGGTGCTGCACGGTGCCCAGGCAGACAAACTGATCGTCTCTGCACGCAGTAGCGGTGCGCAACGCGATAAGAATGGCATCAGCCTGTTTATCGTTGATGCCAATTCAGAAGGTATCAGCCGCCGCGATTACCGCACTATTGATGGTTATCGTGCTGCTGATATCAGTTTCAGCAATGTGCAAGTCGGCGCAGATGCGCTGTTAAGCACAGTCGATGGCGGTTGGGAATTGCTGGATGCGGTGGCCGATTACGGCGTTACCCTGCTGTGCGCAGAATCGATAGGCATCATGGAAGCAATTACGGCAGCCACACTCGATTATCTGAAAACACGTCAGCAATTTGGTGTACCTATCGGCAAATTCCAGGTCTTGCAACATCGCATGGCAGAAATGTTCATGGAAATGGAACAGGCCCGTTCGATGGCAACGCTGGCTGCCGTCAAGATAGCCTCTGATGATGTCGAAGAACGCCGCCGCACGGTATCCGCCGCCAAGGCCAGGGTAGGCCAGGCCGCCAAATACATAGGCCAGCAAGCCGTGCAATTGCACGGAGGCATGGGCGTCACCAATGAACTTCCGGTTGCCCACATGTTCAAACGCCTGACCACGATAGAGCTGACACTGGGTGACACTGATCATCACCTGGCCAGATTTGTCGCACAACCCGGCTTTAAAAGCGCAGCCTGAATGCTGTAGAAAAATCCCGACTGTGTTCGGGATTTTTTTTGCCTTTTAAAACAATAAGGAAATAACGAGGACACACTATGAGTATCAAAACAGATCGCTGGTATTTTGAAGATTTTGTTCCTGGCACAGTCATAGAACTGGGGCAGCGCGTAGTAACGGAAGAAGAAATCATCACATTCGCCAGGCAATTTGACCCGCAATCTTTTCACGTCGATAAAGAAGCCGCCAGCCATTCCATCTTTGGTGGCGTCATCGCCAGTGGCTGGCATACCTGCGGCATGATCATGCGTATGGTGGTCGATGGCTTCCTGGCCAATTCAAGCAGCATGGGTTCACCTGGCGTCGATGAAATACGCTGGATACTGCCAGTACGCCCTGGAGACACCCTGACTGTCACAGCCGAGACCACAGGTAGCAAACTATCTACTTCAAAACCAGACCGCGGCGTTATCAATACTTTATGGAAAGCACATAACCAGGAAGGCAAGCTGGTTTGCACGATTACTGGCATGGGCATGTTTGGCCGTCGTCCAGAATAAAAATAAATAATAAGGAGACATGATGAGAGAATTTAATAGCCTTGCTGAATTAAAAGACTTGATAGGCCAGGAAGTTGCGCAATCAGAATGGGTAGAAATCAGCCAGGAAAGAGTGAACACTTTTGCTGATGCAACTGGCGACCATCAATGGATACACATCGATGTAGAAAGAGCCAAACGTGAGTCCCCATTTGGTGGCCCGATTGCACATGGCTTTTTGACTTTGTCCTTGCTGCCCATGCTGGTTGCCAATGCCATCAGGCTTACTTACGTCAAAATGGGCGTGAATTATGGACTCAATAAAGTACGCTTCCCCTCCCCTGTGCCTGTCGGTAGCCGGGTACGCGCACGTTTGAAATTGCTGGAAATCGAAGACATCAAGGATGGTGCGCAACTTACCTGGGAAGTGACGATAGAACGAGAAGGCCAGGATAAACCAGTATGCGTGGCAGAATCAATTTCACGGGCCTATTAGTCCTGCTAAACCCTATCTTTCCGAGACCGAGTCCATGCCCAGTCCAGATACATTAAAACGCTTTATCGCCAAAGTTGAAGCAAACGAACATGCTGCTGCGTGTGAAGAGTTTTATACCGAAAATTCCAGCATGCAGGAAAACCAGGCCAAGCCCAGAATAGGCCGTGCGGCACATGTAAACGCTGAACATGCCGTCATGTCACGCGCCAAGTCAGTAACATCTACCTGTGTTCATCCGGTATTGGTGAATGGCGACCATGTCGTTATTCGCTGGATTTTCAGATTCGAGTGGCTGGACGGCAGCGTGACGCAAATGGAAGAACTTGCCTACCAGCGCTGGGAAGGTGAATGCATAGCAGAAGAAACCTTCTTCTATGACCCCGCGCAGCGCATTCCACAAAGACCTACTGCGTGAAATGCAATATGGCCAAAGTGCATACTCTGGCCTTATTGCCTCCATGTGTACGAGATTAATAAAATTTGACGGCGTAAATAGGCGGCAGATTAGCTGATATCTGGTACCAGTCATCCCCCTCATTCTCACTCGCCCATAAATTACCGGTAGTCGACGCCATCAACAAATTCTTGCCATTTTCCGACACTGCCAAGCCATGGCGATACACCAGGTCATAGCAATCTTGTTGTGGCAGGCCGTTTCTCAAAGACTCAAAGGTCTTGCCACCATCCCGTGTACGCGTGACACTCATGGCACCATGCAGGGGTACACGCTTTTGATCTGCCACGGCAGGCACAAACCAGGCGACATCGGGGTTGCGCGGGTGAGCCGCTACAGCAAAACCAAAGTCTGGAATACCTTCAGGTAAATGCAATTGTTGCCAGCTTGCTGCATCATCTTCACTGCGCCAGATGCCATTGTGATGCTGGCACCACAAAACATGGCTGGCGAATTTGCTGCGGGTGATCAGGTGCGGGTCCTGGATATTTTGCTTGTCTGCCAGATCAGGCGGCATATAAACGGCATGCATACCGGATGCACATAACCCCCAGTTCTTGCCGCCATCTTCAGTTTTCCAGGCACCACCACAGGAGATACCCAGCAAAATATGCAGAGGATTGCGCGGGTTGACACAGATCGAATGTATGCCAGGTGTGTCATAACCACCGCCCATCCACTCCTTGCGCTCCTCCTTATCCCACAGACTGCGCACTAATTCCCAACTGTTGCCACGATCGGCTGAGCGGAACAAGCCACCTGGCAAGGTACCAGCCCACAATACGCCAGGCTCGTCACCACCACCGGCTTCCATAGACCAGATTGCCTTGAGCTTCCATTCGACATCGTCGTCTATCTTTGCGTGTTCAGGATAGGCTGGCACGGCGATCTCTGCCCAGTCGTCACGACCTTCATCGCGTCTGTGCAGCTTTACCCCAAAGTGTCCGAGGTTCAATGCTGCATAGACAGCGCCATCGCGTTTGTCATGCAGGCACATGCTAAGAGGTTCACCCAGAAAACTGATCTGATCCAGCTTCCACTTGCCGTCAATATGGATCATTTCAAACAAACCCTTGCGGGTTGCTACCATTGCTTTCATCATCAGCCTCCTGAAAGTGCCTGCAAGACATAGACCTGGCTATTTGAATTTAAAGGGTCACGCAAGCCACTGCGCTGCATGACGCGTTTGCCGTCGATAAAAACCACCACATGAAAACGCAGATCGCCCTGTTCATCCAGGATATAGCCACGTAAAGTAGGGTTCCCCTCGAATGCTGTTTCCAGCGCATCACGCAAATTGTCAGCCGCAGTTTCCACCTCAGGAACTTCAGTAAAGCGACTGAGTTGCTGGGTGAAAATCAGCCTGGCCATGATTATGCCCAGTCCTTGTAAGGATGCTTGAGCAAGTTCGCATTGGCATAACGCCGGTCGTGGCTGACTTCTTCACCCAGCCAGGCCGGAGGGTCAAATTGCTGCTGTTCAAATTCTAGTTCGACCTCGGCCACGATAAGACCAAGATTATCACCGATGAATTCATCCACTTCCCAGATCAAACCGGCAGCAGGAATGCGATAACGTGTTTTTTCGATGAGAGGTTGCTGGCAGACTGTATCCAGCAAGATTTGTGCATCAGCCAGTGGAATGGGGTATTCCCATTCGCCACAGCTAATGCCGGTTGATAGCCCTTTGATGGTCAGCATCGCACGCTCTGCTTCTATGCGTACCCGTACGATGCGACCTGGGTCAGAACAAATATAACCCTGGCGCAGAAATGTGCCCTGCCCCTGTTGTTTGAAATCCTGATTCACAACAAGGAATTTGCGTTCAATCTCTACGCCCATTACTACTCCGATCAATAAATACCGGAATTATGCACTCAATGTCGCCAAAATCGGTTGCAACATTGCTTCACCGAGTTTGATACTGCGCGAACCATCCCAGCCTACTTCCGCATCTGGCAAATTGGCATTGTCCTTGAATGGCAATTCCAGAGTCAGTGAAACGCATTTGAAGGTATGACCAATATACTTGGATGCCAATTTCAATACATCTTCATTGTATTTGGATGCTTCGTAACCATATTTAGTCTGGAAGTCTGGGCTGGCATTGCAAAAACTATCGACAAAATGCTGCTGCTCCTGCGCCTGCTTTTCGCTAAAACCCGCCAGCATTTCACTACCAGCCACGAAGATGTAAGGTAAGGCTTCATCTCCATGGATATCCAGAAACAGGTCACAACCAGTTTCATGGATTTTGTTCTTGACGTAATACACTTCCGGGCTGTTTTCCAGTGACGGTGTCATCCATTCACGGTTCAGGTTGGCACCGGCGGCATTGGTACGCAAGTTGCCGCGTACAGAACCATCCGGGTTCATGTTAGGCACTATATACACAACCGCTTTATCCAGAATGCTGCGGGCGATTGGATTGGATGGGTCTAGCAGAGCATTCAAAGTGCCTTCCACCAGCCATTCAGCCATGGTTTCACCCGGATGCTGACGCGCAATGATCCAGACTTTCTTTTCAGCCGAAGGGTCACCGACAACAATCAGGTTCAGATCACGGCCATCGACGGTATTACCAAGGTCTTCAACACGGGCAACTGAAGAATTTTCCACTCCGCCCAGCAAGGCCAGGTGACGCTCCCATGTGTAAGGCTCAAAATAAGCGTAATACACGCTGTCACGCTCAGGGGTATGGCGTATGGTCATGATCTTGCCGTCAAACTCGGTATCCACGCGGAACCAGTTGGCCCTGTCATAACTTGCTACTGCGCGATAGCCTTCCCAGCCCTTGGCATAAGTGGCATCACCCGCATTGAGAATGCGCATGACAGTCTCTTGCCCACGTGCACCCTGCAAGCGAAAGTGAAACCATTGCCAGATATCGGCATGTGAATCCTTGCGCAATTCCAAATCGATGGCCCCCGCCTGTTCCGCCTTGACGACTTCGATCGCTCCCGCGTCGAAGTTCTGACTGATTTTAATTGTCATCTTGTATTTATTCAGAAATGTTTTTAAGCACCGTAGTGATACGGCGACCTAGGACTGGTATTTTCACAGTTTTTTCTGAATTATGAAAATATTTCAGTCAAATAATGAATAAAATCGGACAAATATTTTCACCAAGGCAAGCATTTAAGAAGTTTCTGGTCAAACATAGCAAAATTCGCCACGATATACTATAATCTTTCGCTCAGTGTCGGGGCGTAGCGCAGCCTGGTAGCGTACGTGCATGGGGTGCACGGGGTCGGAGGTTCGAATCCTCTCGCCCCGACCAATGAATACAAAAAGGCTTGCAGATATCTTATCTGCAAGCCTTTTTTATTTGATGTGAGTTATTAAAGTTAACTCGATACGCTCAGCAGGCTTTGTCCCGCAATGATGCAATATAAACAATCATGATGGATAATTCATGCTATTTTCCTGGCAACTGTACGCTGCGGTAAGTGTCGAGTTGAGAGACATCAACGAATGGCCATAGTTCTGAGTCCCATTGCATGTCAAGAATTTTCAGTTTTTGCAGGTATTTATCAGCGGTCTCATACGCGTGTAATACCAAATAATCCCTGCCATTGAAATGATAGGCACTATTGTGTCCCAGCGCCTTCCAGTGCTCAGTGCCATGTAAAAACAGAGAGCCGCCGCCTTCAAGCATAGCTTTGCCATCTTTGTCCAGATACGGCCCCGTCAGACTTTTGGAGCGTCCGACAACCAGATGATAGGTGCTTTTTCCTCCCTGACAGCATAGGCCCCAGGAAACGAAAAGATAGTAGTAATCCCCTCTTTTAAAAATAAAAGGTGCTTCAATTTCTGCAGGCCCAGCTGTTTCATCCGGTGTAAAAGCCGGACGAGCGCGCTGTGCAATCGCATGCCAATCCTGTGGCTCTGCCAAACCTGTCCATGCCTCGTTCAATTTCACCAGTTTGATACCAGACCAGAACGAACCAAATGACATCCAGGCCTGGCCTTCGCTGTCGGTGACAATATTCGGGTCAATGGCATTCCACAAATCGCGCCCCGGAACGGACTGCAATATAATTCCCTGATCTTCCCAGCGATAATCCGGTGAGTGAGGATTGAGCGTCTTGTTAACCGTGACACCAATAGCTGAAGTCAGCTTGCCAAATCCAGATATTGAATAATATAAATAGTATTTTCCGCTGTGGAACTGTATGTCTGGCGCCCAAATGTGGCCATTGAAGTCCGGCACAGTATTGCGTGCCCAGACAGGTTCACCAGCGAACACCCTGCCCTCAGGCCGCCAGTCTTTCATATTGGCAGAGCTATAGAAAGTAATGCCTGGCCCGGTGCTGAACAGGTAATAAGTATCTCTCTCTTTTGCCATCACAGGGTCGTGCACACTGACTTCTGCAGCGGCAAGTTGACATTGCGGCTGCAAACAAAAAATACTAACCATGAAGTACAAACAGAGAGATTTCATGCAATTCGCCTTTAAACTGAACTGTTTGCCTGATTGCATTACGACAGCGGCTCTGCTTCTTGCACTAACTTCATCATCGGCATGATTTCAGATAGTTGAACAACAGGTATCTGGTAATTATTCAAGCACCACCACAACTATCGCCTTGGCTGGGACATTCAGTGTCAATCTGCCTGCTTTTGCACTGGAATTAAAATTGTCTGGCTGTACTGATTGTGGCCGGATAAAAGTGTTGTGTGCATCCATGGTCTTTGCAGTCAGTACGCGGCCTTTGGCAGCTTCTATTTTTTCGCCTGCAACATCAACATCTATCTCAACACTCTCATTAGGATTAGTGTTCACCAGCGACAAATATACTTTTCCATCAAGCGCACGAGCTGCAGAAGCACTTATTGCAGGGATACTGGTTTTGCCAAAACTGTATTCGTGGTTATTGCTTATCGTGAGTGGCAAGTTTGTCGCATTTTGGAATGGCACATACATTTCAAATGCGTGATAAGTTGGCGTTAGTAAAATTTTGTCTTTATCAGTCAATATCATGGCCTGCAAGACATTAACCATCTGGGCAATATTGGTCATACGCACACGCGCTGCATGTTCATGAAAAATATTGAAATTCAAGGCAGCAACCAGAGCATCGCGCAAACTGTTTTGTTGATATAAAAATCCAGGATTCGTACCCGGTTCCACGTCATACCATGTTCCCCACTCATCCACATTGAAAGCAATTTTGTTTTTGGGGTCATTGACCTCCATCTTGGCAACGTTATTCCTGATCAGGCTATCCATGCGCATTGTATTTTTTAGCGTGGATATCCATTGATCCTCCCCAAAACCAAGCGCCTTGCCTTTCTTTTCCCAAGTGCCGGTTGGTAGAGTGTAATAATGAAAGCTGACACCATCAAAACGCATGTTCCATTGTTCGTGGATGTTCCTGGTCAAATAATCTGTCCAACTGGTGTCATCATCATGACCACCACTGGCAATGATTTTTGGCATATAAGCCTTTGGAGCTTTCAAAAAACTGGCGTATTGATTGAACAGGCTGGTGTAGTGATCAACTTTCATATTGCCACCACAACCCCAGGCCTCATTGCCGATACCAAAGAAAGCTACTTTAAATGGCTTGTCACGGCCGTTTTTGCGGCGTAATTCTGCCAGGGTGGACTTGCCGTCACCCGTCATATACTCCAGCCATTCTGCCATTTCCTGCGGCGTGCCAGAACCAAGATTGCCATTCACATAGGCATCTGCCCCCAGCAGATCAATCAAGTCAAAAAACTCATGGGTACCAACGGCATTGCGTTCTTCCACATTGCCCCAGTTGGTGTTCATCTTGACTGGACGGTTCTCACGTACGCCTATGCCGTCCCGCCAATGATATTCATCCGCAAAACAACCACCGGGCCAACGTACCAATAGCACATGTATCTTTTTTAGCGCCGCGACAACATCATTGCGCCATCCCTTTGTATTTGGAATAGCTGAATCTGGTCCTACCCACATGCCTTCATAAACACCCCTGCCCAAATGTTCTGCAAACTGGCCGTAAACATTTTTATTAATGACAGGGCCAGGTTTTTTCGCATCAATGCTGATACTGACTTGATTGCCAGCAAAAACCGGAACGGCAATAGCCGCAAATACAAGCACTACCGAACAAAATATGCCTGCCTTTATGCTGGCTTTCAACACAAACATTTCTCCTCCTGATTTATGAGGCACTGTCGATACCAATTTATTCCAGACTAGCCTCGAAGATCACTAAAGATCACTCAATGAGGGCTTATTCAGGGCTTCCCTGGTTTGAGCTGCAATGAGCTATCATTGATTTCAAAGGTATTGGCCTTCATCAGGTTGATGACCTCTGCACCGGCCAGCAATACCGGGCCGTAACTATGCGCGGCAAATACATTTACCGGGCGGTAGTAATAAAACGCCGGGTCAAAGCCCATCCCAGTACCGACACAAGTACCTTCCACCTGGCCTTTTTGTGTCACTTTACTGGCTACCGCATTCCATGCCAGCATGACTACTGGTGCATAAGCACGTTTATCGATAAAGCCGCGATTGATGGCGTGTGCCATGGCATAGGTGTAGATGGCAGTGGCAGACGTTTCCAGGTAACTGTCATTGCGGTCCAGCAGTTGGTGCCAGAAGCCTGTGCCATGTTGGTAAGAAGCCAGACCTTTGACATGGGCCTGCAATTGCGCCAATACGTCGGCATAGCCAGGGTGGTCTGGTGGCAGTACATCCAGCAATTCAACCATGGTCATGACGGCCCAGCCATTGGCCCTGGCCCAGTGGAATTGCGGATGCACACCCATATCCTGCACCCAGCCATGCATGTACACGCCTTTTTCCTTGTTGAACATGCGCTCAGAAAACAGTTTGACCTGTTTTACTGCATCGTCATAATATTTGGCGTCGCCAGTTAATTTGCCCATTTGCGCCAGGGCTGGCACGCTCATAAACAGATCATCCAGCCACAGGGTATTCGGTTGCGGACGGTTACGGGCCAGGGTGCCATCCGGCAGACGGAACTCTTTGGTGCTGACGTAGCTACTGCAAATATCAATCAGGCTGGACAGTTTATTGGACACACCTTCCCTGGTAGCTTTGATCATGGCGGCACACATCGCACCTGCATCATCCAGTGCATGGGGCTGCAACAATGAACGGATAGGTGAAGGGCTCTTCGGATTGGCCTTCAGACGGGCAATGTAATGCGGTGCCAGGTCAGCCAGCAAACCAAGGCGTTCACTGGCGTAATTGCTGAAACGTTTATCACCCGTGGCACTGCCAGCCAGCAGCATGCCTGCGTAGGTGACGCCCCATTCGTAGCTGGTCAGGCGATAATCGCCCGGGGCCAGTATCGTATCGTCATTGATCTGGGAAAAATCAGTAATCTGCTTTTTTGTTTTGCTATCAATAATTTTGGCAGGCGTAACATTGTCCAGATAGGTATGCACACGGTACAGCACTTTCTTGACATCTTCTGCTGTCGGTTGCCCGTATGGTGTGGGGTAATCTGGTTGCATCAAATGCAGTGGCGCTGTTACGTCATTGGCTGGTTTGCCTGTATTGTTTGTTTTGCCTGCGGCTACTGCCGTGCTCATGCCCATACTTAATGGCAGCATGCAACTGATGCCTGCGATGGCCAATAATTTCAATGTTGAACGCAGGCCTGACTGGTTTTTTTGTCTCATCTTTATCATCTTTTTTGCTCTATAAATAAATCTTGCGGGTATTCATTCCAACTGATAAATCTTGAAATCACGTACTTGTTGCCGGGATTGGGTGGTCCGGAATCCAAAGTAGCCATCCCGCAAGGCATCTTTGTCCTTGTATGAAAAGAACACTTTGCCATCGACCAGAACGCGTGTGCAGCCTTGGTACACAGTAGTTTCTATGACGTAGTCGTGGTTCGCCTGCAATAAGGTGTCGCGTTCATTCAACTCGGTCAGCAAGCTACGTTCACCATTGCCCTGGTATTTGCGAAACCTGGTCGTGGTATTGGTGTTGCCGCCTATGCCAGCGTAATACAGACGTAAATCATCGTATTGTTCAAAAACGCCCTTGCGGGTAAAGATGTTTTGATCACGCGGGTCGGTCGCCATCCAGAATTGATTCAAGTCAGACAGCCGGTCATTGCGTCCCTGTTCCATGACGACCCTGCGGGTATACCTGATCAAGATATCGCCAGATAATTTTTGCTTGAACCACACCGTTGCACCTTTCGCTGCATCAATCAAAAGCTGGTGATTGGCAACACTGATGTCGGAATTTTTTGTGTCGGCAGACTCTACCTGCCACTGCCTCAGATCTGTATCAAAATCATCCTGGTAAATCAGTTTGCCAGGCTTGCCCCATAGACTACAAGTGGCTTCGCTGGATTGTGCTACCGCAGGCAAGGCAGACACCATTGCAACAACGACCGCAACAACTACCAAAATAACGACCGCAGTAATCTTGCAAGCCGGGCGCGAAACTGTTTGCAAATGAAACATAAATATGATTTCCTGAATTACTATTTTTGTGAAGCTGCAGTCGATTTTATATCGACCGATTTATCATTCAAATAGTTCTTCAACTGTGCATATTGCAGGGTCTTGATACCCGCCACAACCACACTTGCATTGAATTCTGCACCGGCCAGATTGGTGTGGGTATGTTCATCCGGTGTCACTACGGGGAACAGTTTCATCACCTCATCCTTACCCATGATGTCATAGGCAGCGGCGATGTTTTCATTCAGATCGATGAAATCCGCTTTTTCCTGTTTCGCCACCTGTTCAGCCCAACCACCATAGCTGGCTTTGCCGCGATTTATTTTTCCATTTGCATCCCAGTTCTTGCGAGGTATGGGGGAACATACGATGGCCTGCACGCCTTTGGCTCTGGCCTCGGCAATAAATTTCCGTAAATACCAGCCGTAGCTGTGTACTGTTTCCGGCAATTTTGTCAGCAGGTTATCGATTTCTTCAGCCTCTTCACCGATACCTTTGATAGTCCCCCTTGCACGACTTGTATCGTTCAAGGGGCCATTATCATTGTGGCCAAATTGCATGATGACGAAATCACCTGGCTTCATCAATGCCAGGCTTCTTTGCCAGTGCCCGCCAGTCAGGTAAGTGCGGCTGCTAAGACCGCCGATGGCGCGGTTCACGACATTGATTTTATCCGTCTGAAAATAAGCCTTGATGGGATTACCCCAGCCCCACTGCCCTTCTGCGCCCTTGTTCTGACCATCATCCCGGCCATTGCGCACGGTTGAATCACCGATAAAAAAAACTGAAGGCAATTGCGGATTCGCCGGTTCCGGCAATACGATACGTGCTGCTGCATTGGGATCGGTATTCACCGCTGGAGGGGGCGTAGTTTGCGCCAGGGTAGAACAAGTCCAGCCCAGCACACTTACACAGATCAGGCGGCGTACCGCAGACATACTGGTATTCATAAATGGATGACAGGAATAATGGTTAAGTATCGTCGGGAAGCGAAAGACTGAAGGTCATCATACACGTGAGTGCATGTGGGAAAATCAACAGCCTCGACATATGATTTCATTTTATTCGAGAGCTTGTAACTGACTGCAAGACTTGCTTAAAGAATCAAAAAAATGATCACTATTGATTGTGCAGTGCAAATTATGAAAAAACTGCCTGAAAACCAAGCACAATAGGCAGCACTGATGCCACTCCACTCAAGCATGTTGAGAAAATGCGCATCCGGGATTTAACCGATCACTCCCACACATACCAAAATTCCATGAACCGCTTATCTGTTCGTACCTCTGTTCGTATCTTGCCTGCTCGCATGCCCAGTCTTTTTCTGAATCTTTTCCTGTGCCTGTTCTGCCTGTTGTCCACATCAGCCTTTGCGCAAATAGGGCATCGTTTCCCCAGTGAACGCAAAGTGGTCAAAGACCCTGTTACTGGAGTCATGCTGACCTTTCTGACCAGCCAGCCGCATGGTGATTCAAAAATCTATCCTACCCATCCACAATGGACTTCCGATGGGCAATGGGTGATCTTTCGTTCAGGCATCGCAAAAGGTGAAGCGATGGCCGTCAATGAGCAAACCGGGGATATCGTGCAGGTGTCTGAAGGTGGCTATACCGGCATGCTGAATATATCGACACGTGCCATGAAGCTGTATTTCATGCGTAGCACGGATAAATCTCCACGCGAAGGAAAAGCTGGCCGGCCACGTCAGGCATCGCCGGTAGAACTGGTAGAGGTTGATCTTGCTGCGGTATTTGCCGATAGCAAAGCTGGCAAGATGAAGCCTGCAGAAAGCTACCAGCGCATATGCGGCGTAGTACCTGCTGAAGTCGGACAAGCTACCGACCTGGCGCTGGATGCTGCCGATGAATGGATATACTTCCGCGAGACATCACAGGAGGCGGCAAAATACCTGGCTAAAAATGCACGCATAGAGAAAAGCTTCGGCCCCAGAAACATGGGTGCCGGCCCCGGCGGCATTGCAAAAATGCATGTGAAGACGGGTGAAATCCGCCACGTTGTTTCGGTGCCCTTCCAGATCGGTCATATCCAGGCCAATCTGTGGAATCCAGGAGAAATTATTTTTTGCTGGGAAACCGGCGGCAAATCACCGCAGCGTACCTGGGTGGTGATGGCGGATGGTAGCGGCTTGCGTCCACTGTACCCGGAAGCCGACTATGAATGGGTGACCCACGAAGCCGTCATTTCAAAAGATGAAGTGGCAATGGCGATTATGGGGCATCGCAATATAGGCGGAACAAATAATAGCGCCAACAAAGGCAATGCCGTTGAAGGTGCCAATCCGGGGCAAGATCCGGGTTGGGGCAATGCCGGCACACGCGAAAAACCCAGTGGCCTTGCCATTGTGAATTTGCGCACACGTGAAATGCGTATTGCAGGACAAACACCATCAGGTAGCGGCTTATGGCATGTGCATGGATCAAGCGATGGACGCTGGGCTGTCGGCGATGATTTCAGCCGCAGCATCTATCTGATAGACCGCTTAAGCGGCAAGATGAGCCTGCTCAGCACCGGACACAAGGATACAGCGGCCGATCACCCTCACCCAACATTCAGCCCGGACGGCAAGAAGATAGAAATCCAGTCGGCCATGCTGTCGGCAGACAACCGGACACTGAATATCTGCATTATTCCTGTATCCAATTGACCAAGCTGTCCAGGTCATGTGGCGAGCATGGCCTGGCTTGCGGACATTAATCGTGTATCAATCCTGTATCAATCGGCCATCAATCGATCATCAATCAAGTTTTTGAATACGCACATTGCGCAGTTCATAGGCAGTGCCTTCAAGCTGAAAGCCGATGTGACCAGAATCCGGACTGGATTTGCTGATTTTGTTTTGTACTATGCCATTAATTTTGACTTCAACCGATCCATCTTTGGCAAGAATGTCGCAGCTATTCCATTCACCGACCGGTTTTTCGCTATCAGCCAGTTTTGCCTTAATCGGAGGATATACGCCCTCGGCCGTTGTAAGGGGTTCGGCAAAGCTGGCACCAGCCATAGGCAGCAGGTCGCCAACATTTTTATATTTGGTCTGGATTTGCAGGCTCAGTGGCCAGACTTTGTCTTTGGGACCAGAACTGATGTGTATCAACACGCCACCATTGCCAGGTGCAGCTGTCCAGCGCCATTCGGCATGTAGCGAAAAATTTTTATAGTTTTCCGTCGTAGCAATGTAGCCTGAAGGTTTGCCAGCAGAAGCAATCACACCATCCGCTGTGATACTGAAGACTTCCTCAATCTTGCTTGCCGGTGTAGTTTGAATTTCCCAACCCTTGAAATCGCGGCCATTGAACAGTTCATCCGCATTGGCAACAGGAATGACCATAACAGACAGAATGGATGCCACAGGCAATACAGATAATTGAAAAGACTTCAAAAAACGGGAAAGTTGACGCATGATGTTCTTTCTCAAATGGAATCGATATTTTTTTGTATTGATACAAAACTGCTTTACACAGGATAGCTGGATTTTTTTATAACATACTTCATTTACTGCCATGAAACGACTTTTTTTCACTTTGTTACTGACCTTGTCGGCCATTTCTTCTCATGCACAATCCGGTGTCATCAGCTTGTGGCCAGAAGGCGTACCGCGCGCGAAAAACATAGGGCCAGAACAAGTGGCCGATGGCCGCACTTCGAATGTCAGCGAACCGAACCTGACTTTTTACCCCGCTGCTGCCGACAGAAAAAATGGCAGCGTCGTGATCATTTGCCCCGGCGGCGGCTATGTACGTCTGTCTACCCTGCGTGAAGGCGAGCAATACGCACACTGGCTAAGTACCCTGGGTATCAGCAGCTTTGTGCTTAAATCCCGCCTGGCCGAATTTGGCCACCCTGCCCCTTTACAGGATGTCTTGCGTGCTATTCGTCTGGTGCGTTCCAGCGCAGCGCAATATGGCATAGACCCTAACCGCATCGGTGTGATGGGCAGTTCGGCGGGCGGCCATCTGGCAGCCAGCGCTGGCACCCTGTTTGATCACCCGCTGGGGCGCACCGGCGCTGCACTTGACGGTGTCAATGCGCGCCCTGACTTTATGATACTGATGTATCCCGTCATCACCATGCAAGACCCGTCGGTACATGCAGGATCCCGCAAAGCCCTTTTGGGTGCATCACCCAGCGCAGAATCCGTGCAGTTGATGTCACTGGAAAAACAGGTCAGCAGCACAACGCCCCCCACTTTGTTGATCCATACCCAGAATGACAAAACTGTTCCAGTCGAAAACAGCATCCTGTTTTATCAAGCCCTGACCAAAGCTGGTGTACCGGCGGAAATGCTCCTGTTTGAACGCGGCACGCATGGCATGGCCATGCGTCTTGGTAACGGCAATGCATCGGAATGGCCGCATCGCACCGAAGAATGGCTGAGGGATAGAAAAATACTGCAAACCGACAACCAATCAGAAAAATAAGCAGCAGAAAATAAGCGACACAGACATACAAAAACAGAGATACAAAAACAGAGATACAAAAACAGAGATACAAAAACAGAGATACAAAAATCGCCAGCCCATGTCATGTACAGGCTAGCGATTTTTTATTTATTCGAAATAAAATACGGGTTTTAACGCTAATTGCTGGGGACGGTTATCGGCTTCGACTTCCATCAGATCCGCCATGTAATCCCACCAATGTCGCATGACGGGGTGCGTAGGCAAGTTATCGATCTGGTGGTTGGGATGCAATTTAAGTACGCCAAACAAATGCAAAGTCTCTTCATCCAGAAAAATGGAATAATCGTAAATACCGGCAGCGTGCAATGCATCTGCCAGGTCTGGCCATAACTCATCGTGGCGGCGCTGATATTCCGCTACATTGCCAGGTTTCAGCTTCATGCGGAAAGCACGGGTTATCATGGCTGGCTCTCCTGCTTTCATTTAGCAGGTTTGACTGTCACCATCTTCTTCAATTCGGCAGCGGCCAGCATGAAGCCACCGACGCCATAATCAAAGCTGGATGCGGGCCTGTAAAAGGCCGGTTCGGCGCCAGTTTGTTGTATGCCACCCAATCGGCCATCTGCATATACATGTTTCAGGATACCTTTCCATGCCCTGGCGATCACTGGCTGATATTCTTTGGGATCAAGAATGCCGCGATTGATGCCATAAGCCATGCCATATACAAACAGGGCTGAGCCAGAAATTTCAGGCAAGGGATAAGTTGCAGGATCCAGCAAACCGGCATGCCACAGTCCGTTTTCATCCTGAAGCTGTGCTATGCGGGCTGACATTTCACGTAACTGCTGTATGTAGAATGGACGTTGTGGATCATCTTTGGGAATATAGTCCAGTGTCCTGGCTATACCACCCATGACCCAACCTTCGCCGCGTGACCAGAAAATTTTCTTGCCATTGGGTTCAGTCTTGTTGATATAGCTGACGTCGCGGGCATAAAGGTGTTCTTGTTTGTCGTACAGCAGATCGTAGGTGTTTTTCCATTGCGTGTGGACATAATCCAGGTATTTGCGCTCACCTGTTGCCACATACATTTTCGCCCATACCGGCGGCGCCATGAACAAGGCGTCACACCACCACCATGGCAGACGGTCGTCACCTGGTTTAAGAGTCTTCAGGTCAATCAGGGTATCGAGGTCGCCTTTGGTTGGGGCGATGAATTCTGGTTGCTTGTTGAGGAAATACAAATCCAGATAAGTCTGCGCCACACTTTGGTCATCCGCATTCGGCAGGCGTTTCGCCAACTGCCATTGATGTTGCTGGCTCATGGCCAGCATGGCGTCTTTATATTTGCTGTCATTTGTGGCTTCAGACGCTGCCATGAAGCCGGTGTACATCACGCTGGATGTCCAGATACGCCCAAAGTGCGCCTGCGAACGGGCCAGTTGCCAATCCGCCACCTTGCGCAAGACTTTTTCTATCGCTGCTGGTTCCAGCTCTGCGGACAGGTCGGTTGCCAGAGGGCCGCCATCAGCAGGTGCATCACCAAAATGACGCGAAGTATCCTTGTCGATGATAGCCTGCATGACCGGCGTAGGAAGCGGATAGTTCTGCGTCCAGGCCAGGGCTGGCAACATGCTGCCGACAAAACCCAGGCTGGCAAGCATCAGGTATTTTTTTTGAAATTTCAAAGTGCTCTCCTTCATTTTATTGTTGTTTACTTCATTCTTATTTTGCAGGCCCGGAACCATTGACGCTCAGGCCGGACACCTCAGAATCTGCGGAAATATTTACCGGTTTACCATCTTCAAAAACCAGCCTGGAATCCGATATTTTCCAGCGTTTTACGTAACGGATAAAACCACCGGTGTTTGCTTCAATATCGAGTTTACTGAGCTTAAAATCTTCAAGCGGCGCTTGCGCGTATCCTTCAATTTCAAAGGCGGTTTTTGCGCCACGCGCCTTGATGCCGGAAATATTGACACGACGCAGTCTGGATATGCCGTCTTTTTCTGGTACCGGCGTGACCAGTACTTTCCAGTAAGCCGGGATATCTTTCACATCATCAGGAATTTTTGCATAGCTGTATTGCGGATTCCAGTTCATGATCACGCGCAATACCACTGGCACGTCATTCATGACAAAATCATGGATATTCAGGTCTTCGCCAAAACCACCACGTGTATGTGCCGATTTAAACAGTATGCCTACCGGCACATCTTTCATTACCGTAAAGCGATATGCTTCAATACGACGGAATCCACCTGAAGTCTCGCTACCAAAACTCAATCCGGCAACTGCTTCCCGGACAGTGATATCGCGTATGACAACATCTTCTGTTGGGCGATTGACCCGCAGGCCATCAGAATCCCGCCCGGCCTTCAAAACGATCGCATCATCATTGACGGCAATATCTGCATGCTGGACCAGAATGTCTTTGGATGAATCGATATCTATGCCATCAGTGGATGGGCCATGTCCGCCTTCGTTATTGCGAATGGTGAGACGATCTACGACCACTTTGTTCGAGTAACAGATATGCAAAGTCCAGAAACCTGAGCGACGTAACAGCAAGCCGTCACCCACACGTACATCGGATGCCTTATAGATTTGTAACAAGCGAGGGCGACCAGCGTCATAGTCCGATGCCCATCTCAGGCCACGTGGTTCATAGGCCTTGCGCAGGTTCCAGTAACTTTCCCAGAATACCTTGCCGTCACCGTCAATCACACCTTCACCAGTGATGGCAACCTTGTTTTGTTCATACACATTGATCAGCGCTGCTGGCCAGCTCATCTCTATGCCGGCAACCCGGGTAGGCATGACAGGATAATCCTGTATGTTTTGTGAACCCAGCAAGGTCACGCCCTTGTCCAGGCGTAGCGTCACGCCGGTTTTAAGGAACAGGGCACCGGTCAGGTAGGTGCCCGCCGGAAAAGTCAGCGTACCACCCTCTTTGGCAGCAGCATCAATGGCGCTCTGTATAGCGCTGGTATTGAGCGTCTTGCCATCGCCGTTGGCACCGTAGGTACTGGCACTGATTTCTTTTGCCGCTGCGATAAACGATGTCAATAGCAATACGGACATCAAAGCCGCAGCGACTGCCAGATGCAAAAGCACAGGCAAGACAAATACCATTTCAGTATGGCGCAACCAGCGCCGGGCTAGCAATTTCATTGCAACTTTGCGCCTATCAATTTGACTGGTCCAAGAATACCGGCAGGTTGAGCCTGTATCAGATGCGTATCCTGAGGGACGAATCGTTGTCCATACTTGGCAGACAGCAGGCGATAATCTGGTAAGGCATGGCCGGCCAGCGCATTCAATCCCAGGTTGGCGACCTGTATCTCAAGACGGTTATTACCGGCACGCAGCAATTTGCTGACATCCAGTTGATAAGGCGGTTTCCATACCGAACCGGCACGCTGACCATTGACGAAAACGACCGCAGCCTCCCGTACCGGGCTGTCAAGCATGGCACGCATGCCGCTTGGTACTTTGGGTGTAACCTCTAATGGCGTCCCCGGACCGAAATCCAGCGTCAGCCTGCTGTCCTTTAATTGTGCCGCGGTCAATTCAAGGTCTTTGGTATAGCTTGCGATACCAGAAAAATAGCGCGTTGCCTCATCTTCAGTCCATGAACGCAGACTGGACATGTTGACCGCCTGTGGTTTTTCGCTGAACTGCACTTTCCAGTCACGACTTAAATCAACAACGGTGGTGGCATCTGCCAGTTTTGCTTCCTGCTGTGCATTCTGCGGCGTATCGGTCAGTACCAGCACCCGTGATTCATATGGTGCCAGACGCAAAGTCGGCTTGACATCGGCATTGCTGATCTTGCCGTCATACGGATTCCACCAGTAAGCGGTCTTGTACTTGCTGCGGAAGGCGGCATTCGCGGTCACATCACGATTGCTGGTATTGGCGATGAAATAGACATCAGAATCAGTCAGTTGTCGACGGATGAAGCCTATGTTTTCTTTTTCAGCACTCAACTCCATGTCTGCGGGAACTGCAGCCTTCAAAGTGGCGCCCACGGCACTGTCGCTGCTGACCAGGCTGACCTTGTCCTGATTGGCAAACAGGGCATCTGATGCAGTTTGCACTTCTGCACTGATGCGCGCTGCATTCAAATAGCCTGGTGCCAGCGATGGTTTGCTGCCAACCGCAATGATTTTGCCACCGGCACGCACATAATCACTCAATTTGGCAACGACTGCCGGTGACAGCCGGGTCACATGCGGCAAAATCAGAACGGGATAATTGATGCCCAGTTCCATGACGGATTCAGCATCCACGTAGTCAATGTTATGTCCGGCATCGAGTATCTGGGCACTCAATTCCGGCGTCACATACTTGCCCATTTCTGCGGACACAGACACCTTGCCCAAAGACAGGGTCGCGTACACGTCATCCGTAGGCAGGAAAACAGCAACCTGATTTGCCGGTTTCCCCTGACGCATCAGATAACTCATTCTTTGCAGATAACCATTGACGTCAGGCATGACATTCCACCATGGCAGATGGGTGTTGAATACTGCCGCCGCATAGAATGCATAGCCAGGTTCCAGCGTCCCTGGTGGTGTATAGGGCCAGCCATGGCCAACGAACTGATTAACGCCTTGCAACAGCATGCGGTCAGCTTCGACTTTCATATCTAGCGGTGTCGCGCTGAAAGCTGGTGAATGCAGCCAGGTCCAGGTTTCAGCAGAAATGACGGGGCGGCCATAAAGGTGACCCGCGGATGTTGCCCAGCGTGTAAATGAAAACTGGCGGAACTGATAGTCCTCGCCTTCTGGCAAATCAACCAGTTTATTACTCGACATGGTCACAGCCGGTTCACCATAGGTTTGGGAACGGAAGCGGGTACCATGGGCTTTGGCCCATTGATTCACTGGCACCAGATAACGTTCGTTTGCCAGTTCGGTCTGCGTCAAAGCCCAGTCACGCCGTATGGCGGCGGCATCCGCACCAATGCCAGATTCAATTTTTGGCAGATGTGGTTTCAGCTCATAGCCACGACGACGCTGGAATTCGGCCAGGAAATCATCTGTCCAGTCGGTACCATAGGCTTCCAGGCTGTCAGAAAATACGGCGTATGGTGGATTTTTTCCAAAAGCCTTCAACAGTGGTTCCGCCACGGTTTTCAGGTGATGATCAATGGCGTTGCGGCTCAGATGGTCAAGTACAAAACCTTCTGCCCCTAAAGCGGCACGTTTAACCTGCTGGCCGGTACGGCTGGCGATATAACACACCACTACGCGGTCAGCGGCTGCAGCCTTGACGCCTGCACGGCCACTTTTACTTGCCAGTAGCTGGGGTTCAAATAAAGTCAATTTGCTGCTATCCAACTGTTTTGGCGTACCATCGGCCACGAAGCTGGCCAGTAATTTTTCACCATTCATGATAGCCGGCAAGGCAAAACTCTCATTACCGGCTGGCAGCTCAATCACAGCTACCCGCAAACGACCGGCAGCATCACCTACAGTGACATGTGGACCGCCGTATGGCCAGCCACTGCCCAGGGTAATATCAACCCTGAGTTTGTTGGCACGTGCCTTGTCATTGGCAAAACTGACGTGTTCAAGAAATTGCTTCGACAAATACGGATAATTGTGTGTACCTTTGGCCGCATCATCCAGCTCCATGGGGTAGACGGCCTGAATCTCAAAACCACCAAAACCACCTGCCTTCATGTCCAGTATTTCGCGTTCCAGTTGCTTCTTTTCCACTGATGGTCCAAACCACCACCAGCGCACCATGGGACGTGCATCATCGGGCGGTGTGGCAAAGGCTTTGACGACTTCTTTCACAGATGGAGAATTCGCCGCTGCCCTGGTTTGTGCCATTGTTGGTGCGGCACATAGCATGGCAAGAGAAAGCAGGACGCAGGTGCGCAATTTATTAAGCGCAAATGCAGGCAAGGTAGACTTGGTCATAGAAAATGATAATCCAGACAAATAGAGAACAGGCGTCTATCCTGAATGGGCATCAGCTTATTGCTAAGTCTATTCCATCCGGAGACATGGCTATGAAAAAATCCCCCTGAAGCAGATCACCATTACGCAAAAATGCGCAACAGCAAATATGCTTCAGAGGGAGTTGAATCAGACTATACCGCTACCGCTGGCGCCAGCCTTTGGTGGACGGAGTGTAGCCTGTTTTTCACGATAGCCAGTTGCACGATAGCAGGCAACCGGATCAATAGCCGCACCGGAACGGGCGCGTGCCATAGCCAGGATAGGACTGACATCAGTGCGGAAAGCCTGTTTCAGTGTTTGTGCTGCCAGCAGCACGTCATTGTTTTCCTGATATGCGCTCAATGCCTTGCGGTCTACCAGTGCAGACTGTACGAAAGAACGTTGTACTTCGATAGCACTGGACATCAGACTTTCTATAGGATCGGTCACATTATGTGACTGATCCAGCATGTAGGATGGTTTGAAGGTATCACCGTCACGCTGTGCTACATCGGCCAGCTCATTGAAAATCAGGAACAGCTGGAAAGGATTGATACTGCCAGAATCCAGATCGTCATCACCATACTTGCTGTCATTAAAATGGAAGCCACCCAGTTTGCCAAATTGCGCAAGGCGGGCAACGATCATTTCTATGTTGGTATTTGGTGCATGGTGACCAAGATCAACCAGACATTTTGCTTTAGGGCCTAACTCATTAGCGCAGGCATAGCTAGTGCCCCAGTCAGCAATCGTGGTGGCATAAAATGCCGGCTCAAACAGTTTGTGCTCGATGTACATCAGCCAGTCTGCAGGCAGGGCCTTGTAGATGTCGCGCATGCTGTCGAGATAGCGCTCAAGCGCACCACGCAAATTATGCTGGCCCGGGAAATTGGCTCCATCGCCTACCCATACGGTCAAGCCTTTGGAACCCAGTGCACGCCCCAATTCTATGCATTCGATATTGTGTGCTACCGCCTGCTCGCGCACGGCTTTGGCATTGGCTGTCAGGCTGCCGAATTTATAGGTCTGTTCCTGATTGGCCTGATCCTGGAAAGTGTTCGAATTGACGGTATCAAATCCCAAGCCATGTTTGCTGGCAAATTCACGCATGGCAACAGGATCACTGCTTTTATCCCAGGGAAAATGCAGGGATACGGTAGGTGTAGCCTGTGTCAGTTGATGGATGACAGCACAGTCTTCCAGCTTTTCCATGACATCGCGTGGCTCGCCCTTGCCTGGGAAACGTGCAAAGCGGGTACCACCGGTACCGACACCCCAGCTTGGCAAGGCTACGGCAAAAGTCTGGGCTTTGGCTGTCAGTTGTTCGATATCCTGTCCGCGTCTGGCCAGAATGCTACCCAGGGCAGCGTAGTCGGCATCCAGATTCTGTTGTAGTTTGGCGTTATGTTCTGCCACTTGGCCGCGGTCAATTACTTTATCCATCTTATGTCTCCGTCTCATTGCTGACCTGAATCAGATATTTGATTCAGGTCAATCTACTTTTTATATTTTAGCGCGTGAATGCAGCAGCATTGCCTGCATCTACGTTGATGATGTTACCTGTGCTCTTGGCAGACTTGTCGCTGGCCAGGAAGTACACTGCTTCTGCGATATCTTCCGGCAATACGCTGAGTTTCAGCATGCTGCGCTGACGGTAGAATTCTTCAATATCATCTGCATCGATTTTATTCGAGACAGCACGCTCTTCTTTCCATTTGCCATCCCAGATACGGGAGCCACGAATCACTGCATCCGGGTTGACTACATTGACGCGTATGCCATGGGCCGCACCTTCGAGGGCGATACAGCGTGCCAGGTGGATTTCAGCCGCTTTTGCCGTGCAATATGCAGATGCACCAGCAGAAGCAACCAGACCATTTTTGCTGGCCACAAACACCATGCTGCCACCGATTTGCTGTTGCTTCATGATACGGAATGCGCTGCGGCTGACTAGGAAGTAACCCTTGACCAGAATATCCTGGTTACGTTCCCAGATTTCCAGTGTCGTTTCATCCAGCGGTGCTGAAGATGCAATACCGGCATTCGAGATCAGCAAATCGACACCGCCAAATCGCAGGGAAGTTTCGCTCAGTATGGCTTCTACATCGCTTTCACGGGTGATATTGGCACTGACGATGGCTACGTTGTCTTTACCAGCCACTTTGGACAAGACCTGATGTGCCTGGCTCAATGCCTCGCCATCGATGTCTGTCAACATGACGCAGGCGCCCTCTTGCAGTAACTGGCGTGCCACTGCCTGACCGATGCCACCAGCAGCACCAGTCACCAGTGCAATGCGGCCAGCCAGACTTTTCGGCTTGGGCATGCGTTGCAGTTTGGCTTCTTCCAGCAACCAGTATTCGATATCAAAGGCTTCCTGCTCTGGCAAACCAACATAACTGTCAACACCATTCGCACCGCGCATGACATTAATGGCATTCACATAGAACTCGCCAGCGATCCTGGCAGTTGCCTTGTCTTTGGCAAACGACAGCATGCCTATGCCAGGTATCAGATAAATAATCGGGTTGGCATCACGCACTGCCGGGCTATTGTCGTGCTTGCAACGCTCATAGTAGGCGACATAATCTGCGCGATATTGATTCAGACCTTCATCCAAACCGCTCAAAAGTTGATCAAAGTTAGGATTGGAAGGATCAAAATCAATGACAAAAGGGCGAATCTTGGTGCGCAGGAAGTGATCAGGGCAAGATGTACCCAAGGCAGCCAGTGCCTGCAAGTCTCTACTACACACAAAATCCAGCACTGTGGTGCTGTCATCAAAGTGACCGAGTTTGAATTCTGTTTTACTGATTTTGCCACGCAATACAGGCATTAAGCGGGCAACCAGGCTGGCACGCTCTGCGGCTGGCAGCGCGCTGTATTTGGCACCACCAAATGCCGGCTTGCGGCTATTTTCTTCCAGCCATGATTCGGCACGCTGTATGATCGCCAGTGTGGTTTCATAGCAAGACTTGGCAGTATCACCCCAGGTGAACAGACCATGGCCTTCGAGGATGATGCCTTTCAGATTTGGTTGCGTTTGGGAAACTGCTTCCAGTTTCAAGCCCAAGTCATAACCAGGACGCTGCCATGGCAACCAGCCCAGCTCGCCTTCGAATATTTTTTGTGTCAAATCCTTGCTATTGGCACAGGCCGCAATAGCGATGACTGAATCAGGGTGCATGTGATCAACATGCTTGCGATTGATATACGCATGCAGTGGCGTATCGATGCTGGCAGCGCGTGGGTTCAGGTTGAACGTACAGTGTGGCAAATAAGCCACCATTTCATCTTCCAGCGCCAGTCCACGGTAACGCCCTTTCAGGGAGTGCAACTTATCCATGTACAGAGTCGAGAAGCCATCCATCTTGATGCTTCCCAGATCACCGCCAGAACCTTTTACCCATAGTACTTCTACCTGCTCGCCAGTCAGATAGTCCGGCATCATCACCTTGGCAGAGGTATTGCCACCACCAAAGTTAGTAATGCGCATATCAGAGCCGAGCAGATTTGAGCGATACAGCAATAATTCTGGCTCAGTCAGGCCAGCTGCGTATGCATCGTCCCAAAGTGAAGTAATAGGCTTCTTCTGCTCGGTTTGCATCGTTGAGGTCATACATTCTCCGTGATTAATTAGTGTTTTTATGACAAATTCATTAGCCTGAAGCTCTGAGTGATCAAGAGCTGAGCGGATCAATCACATCACTTGCTCAAATGATGCATTTTGTCCGTTTTGGCAGTGGCAGTCAGTAGAAAACAGCCAGCTTTGAGTGTCAATACAGAAGCAATCAAGAAGCTGATCGAAGTCACAATAGTCAGCATGATGATTGAAATTTTCATAGCTAGATTAATACGTTGAAAAATAATCAGTTATTTGATCGATTTATGATTGACGCCCGATTTTTAAGTGATTAGTCTCGCTATACGCCAGCAAATTACGACGAAATAATGACTGGTAGCATGCCGCAAGAAAAATAGCAGACGGCAACAGACGGAGACAAAAATGGTAAATCACAAACGCCGTAAGCGTTTGCTGAAGTTGCTCGCCGAGCACAATTCAGCAAGCGTTCAACAACTGGTAGCATGGCTCAACGCATCCCCGGCAACTGTCAGGCGCGATATCAGCTGGCTTGCAGCCCGTAATCTGCTTACCCGCACGCGTGGCGGTGCAGAAAACCTGCAGCAGGTAAAACGATCAATTGCGCTCACCAGCGAGACCTTCCAGAACAATATCAAATGCTATGCCGACAGAAAGCGGGCAATTGCACGCTATGCGGCAAACATGTGTAGCGATGGCGAAACCATCATCATCAATGGCGGCACGACGACCTTCATGATGGCTGAGTTCCTGGTCGATAAGAAGCTCAAGATACTGACAAATTCTTTCATGATGGCAGAGCGCCTGCTGGTCTCCAGTGAAAATGAAATCATCGTACCTGGTGGCCGCGTGTACCGCGAACAGAATGTCATCCTAAGCCCTTTTGACAACGACATCACTCAACATCATTACGCTGGAAAAATGTTCATGAGTGTTTATGGCTTGTCATTGCTGGGCCTGATGGAAGTAGATCCTCTCCTGATACAGGCTGAAAAGCGCTTGATCAGCCAGGCTGAGGAATTGATCGTTCTGGCAGACAGCTCCAAATTCGCCAAAAAAGCTGGCCTCATCCTGTGCGGTTTGAATCGCGTATCTTGCCTCATCACTGATCATTACGCGTCTGACTCTGCCGTGCAATTGCTTGAGCAGTCTGGTGTCAAAGTCATTACCGTGGCACCGGAAGAATTACCCGCAAAAGACATATTAAATAAATTTACAAATGCTTATGACGCCGAGTCTGCAAGCATGTTCCAGACGGAGACAGTTTGATGAAAAGAAGAAAAGTAATACTGGCAGCAATTGCATTAAGCATGCTGGGTGCCTTGCAGGGCTGCGAACAGAAATCAGACAAAATAAAAATTGCCATCGTTGTTAAAAATCTGGGTAATGGTTTTTTTGATGCTGCACATGAAGGTGCCAAAGAAGCGGCCAAACAAATCGGCAATGTAGAAATTATTTATACAGGCCCAACCACACCAAGTGCTGAAGGCCAGATAGAAATCATCAACTCGCTGATCAGTCAAAAGGTCAATGCCATCGCCATTTCAGCAAATGATGCCAATGCGCTGGTTCCTATCACCAAAAAAGCCATGCAACGCGGCATCAAGGTCATCTCTTTCGATAGCGGGATCGCGCCAGAAGGCCGATTGATGCAGCTCAATCCATCCAATGCTGAATTGATAGGGATCAAGCAGTTGGAAATGGCATCCAATGCGGCTGGCGGCAAAGGCGAAATCGCCATCTTGTCTGCATCTGCCCAGGCGACCAATCAGAACATCTGGATTAACGTTATGAAAAAAGGCCTGGAAAAACCTGAGTTTGCCGGGCTTAAACTGGTGGCAACTGTGTATGGTGATGACCAGTCTGATAAAAGCTACCGCGAAGCGATAGGTCTGTTGCGCAGCAATCCAAATCTGAAGGTCATTATTTCCCCTTCCACTGTTGGCATCAACGCTGCCAGCAAGGCCGTGGTCGATGAAAAACTGGTCGGCAAGGTATTCGTTACCGGACTGGGCTTGCCATCAGAAATGGCGGGACATGTCAAAAGCGGTGCTGTCAAAGAATTCGCCATCTGGAATCCCATTGATCTTGGTTATGCTGCGACTTATATCGCGAATGAATTTATCAAGGGTAATCCAGATGCCAAGGCAGGTGGCAGCTTTGCCATAGGCCGCATGGGTACGATCAAGATTGATGCAAACGGTGAAGCAGCGATGGCCCCGCCCTTTACTTACAACAAAGAGAATGTAGAGCAATTCTCCAAGATATTTTAAGTAAAGACACTTGTTCAGTACCGGCCCGTGATGCGCTTGAACGGGCTGTCTGGAAATAGAATCAGTTGCCTGTGAAAATTAATACCTGCAGCACATGCTTGTGCTTGCCAGTTTTTACGCAGGCAACTGACTTCTTTTCTATTATTGCCTTGCCTTATATTAATGATCTTAATGACGAACGAGCACAACCCGTTTCCCATCGCCCCGGATGGTTCACCTGCGGCACCTATTCTGGCATTGACCGGTATTTGTAAACGCTTTCAAGGCATCATTGCATTACACGAAGTTGCACTCAATGTGCGTGCAGGCGAAGTCATGGCACTGATAGGCGAAAACGGTGCAGGCAAATCCACTTTGGTAAAAACACTGACTGGCATTTATCAACCGGATAGTGGCAGCATACACATCGCTGGCAAGCAAGTTCGCTTCGCCAATCCACAAGATGCCATGCTGGCGGGCGTTACAGCTGTCCATCAGGAAACCGTCATGTTTGACGAATTGACAGTGGCAGAAAATATTTTCATAGGCCGCCAGCCCATGTGCGGCTTTCCGGCACGGGTAGATTGGGCATTAATGGAAGCACAGTCTGAAAGACTGTTTGCCAGGCTGGAAGTGTCGCTGCCGGTACGCGCCAAGGTCAAGGACCTCAGCGTGGCGCAGCGCCACTTTGTCGAGATCGCCCGCGCCCTGTCGCAAGATGCGCGCGTGGTCATCATGGATGAACCTACCGCATCCCTGTCACAACGAGAAATTCAAGAGCTGTACCGCATCATCAGGCAATTGCGCGCCGCCGGTACTGCAGTGATTTTCATCTCACACAAGTTTGATGAAATCTATGCCGTGGCTGATCGCTATACCGTCTTACGTGATGGTCATTTTGTTGCTGAAGGTGCACTGGCTGATATCTCTGAACCGGATCTGGTGTCTCTCATGGTGGGGCGCTCCATCCATCAAACCTTCCCCAAGCAAGACGTGGTCATCGGCGACACCCTGCTTGAGGTTAAAAATTTTTGTCACCCTACCGAGTTTGACAAGATCAGTTTTTCTTTGCGCAAGGGTGAGATCCTGGGTTTTTATGGTCTGGTGGGTGCGGGCCGCTCAGAAGTCATGCAAGCTCTGTTTGGGCTCAGCAGTGGCGTCACTGGCAGCGTAAGCCTGCAAGGCAAAGTATTGGACATCAAATCAGCCAAAGATGCGATAGCTCATGGCATAGCTTATGTTCCGGAAGACCGGCAACATCAAGGTGGCCATCTGACCATGTCAGTACAGCAAAATATCACCCTGCCCATCCTTGACCGCATAGGTTTCCTGCTCAGCAGGCGGCGCAGTGAAGAAGCGTCAATTTCAAGACATTATAGTGAGCAGCTGGAACTCAAGGCTAGTCATTTGACGCAACTGATCGCCGAACTGTCTGGTGGCAACCAGCAAAAAGTCATCCTGGGCAAGTGGCTGGCAACCAAACCCAAAGTCATCATCCTGGACGAGCCAACCAAGGGTATCGATATTGGTTCCAAGGCTGCGGTGCACCGTTTCATCAGCGAACTGGTTTCAACCGGATTGTCAGTGATACTGGTGTCATCCGAATTACCGGAAGTATTGGGCATGTCTGATCGCGTTATCGTCATGCATCAAGGGCATATCAAAAAAGTATTTGACAGAGCACATGCCACACCAGAGAGCGTAGTTGCTGCGGCGTCTGGCAGTGATGCATCAATAGTGGAGATAGTAAAGGAAATGGCAGAGGAAATAGCATGAACCGTTTGATGTATTTGCAACAGAGAGAAGTTCTGCTGGGATTGATGATCGTTTCTCTGATAGTCCTTGTTGGGCTACGTGCGCCTGTTTTTCTCAGTGCCTCAAGTCTGGCCAACTTGCTGACCGACAGTACTCTGCTGATCATGCTGGCGGTGACTCAGATGTTTGTCATCATTACACGTGGCATCGATTTATCAGTAGCATCCAATCTGGCGCTGTCAGGCATGATGTCTGCCTTGCTGGCCTCCAAATTTCCTGATCTGCCTCTACTACTGATTATCTTGGTGGCAATCGCCATAGGCCTTGGCCTGGGATTGATCAATGGCTACCTGATAGGTTATCTGGGTCTGCCGCCTATCGTCGTAACGCTGGGCACCATGAGCGTCTATCGCGGCCTGGTGTTTGTATTGTCTGGTGGTGCCTGGGTATCGTCACACCAGATGCCTGCAGGCTTCATCGCCTTCCCGCTCAGTCAGTTATTGGGGATTACGTACCTGGTCTGGATTGCCGCCGTCGTTATTGCTGTGATGTGGTATCTCGCCCGCTATACGCATTTTGGCAGGGACTTGTATGCTATTGGCAATCAACCAAATGCTGCCAACTACATAGGCATCCCTACCCCGCGCCGCCTGTTCTGGACGTATGGCTTGTCAGGATTGATGGCTGGCTTGTGCGGTTACCTGTGGGTGGCGCGTTACGCAGTGGCCTATACGGAAATTGCCTATGGCTTTGAATTCACCGTCATTGCAGCCTGCGTTATTGGCGGTATCAATATCGCCGGTGGTGCGGGTACAGTATCTGGCGCAGTACTGGGCTCACTTTTCCTGGCAGTCATCAACAACGCTCTGCCCATCATGAAAATTTCGCCCTTCTGGCAAAGCGCGCTGACCGGCGTTGTAATACTTACCGCGGTCATGATCAATGCGCGTAGCAATAAGAAAAGCAGCCGCCAAATTTTGCCTTTGCAACTGCTGCAAAAAAATGCAATCAGGAGCAGTACGTGAACACAACTACCATGACACCATCAAACAATAGCTCACGCTACACCATACGCGACCGCGAAGATTTTCAATTAAAGAAAATCTTCGCCCATTGGGAAACCCTGCTGACCATACTGTTTGTAGCAGCTTTCATTGTCAACAGCCTGGTGTTGCCGAATTTTTTTGACTTGCATAATCTGGCTGACGGCACTTTCAATTTCAGTGAAAAAGCATTGATCGCCTTGCCCATGGCCTTGCTGATTATCTGTCGCGAGATTGATATTTCTGTATCCGGCATATTGGCATTGTGTTCCGTTGCCATGGGGCTGGCGAATTCACTCGGTTTCCCAGCTTACACTTTATTGTTCATCGCCATATTTACTGGTGCAGTCTGTGGCAGTTTGAATGGCTTGCTGGTGACTCGCTTTGCCCTGCCTTCCATCGTCGTGACGATAGGCAGCGTGTCACTGTTTCGCGGTCTGGCCAGCGTGGTTCTTGGCGACCAGGCATTTACTTCATATCCGCAATTATTGATCGACTGGGGCCAGGGCTATTTCTTTGATCTTATTCCCAGACAATTCATCGTCCTGTTGTTCTTTGTTGCACTGTTCGCGATTCTGTTACATGCAACAAGTTGGGGACGCCGCATTTATGCGATTGGCAACAACCCTGTTGCCGCCAGGTTTTCTGGTGTGGCGGTCGATAAATACCGCTTCATGCTGTTTACACTGACCGGTGCCATGGCTGGCCTTGCAGCGTTTTTCCTGACGGGACGTATCGGCAGTACGCGCCCGAATATTGCTACAGGATGGGAGCTGGAAATCATTACCATGGTGATTTTAGGCGGTGTCAGCATCGCTGGTGGCGCTGGAACCATTATCGGCGTGTTCCTGGCTGTATTGACATTGGGCATCGTCAATTACGGTATGGCATTAGCAAATATTCCTGGCATTATCATGACCATCATCGTCGGCATCCTGCTGCTGATCACCATTGCCCTGCCCCGCCTGATGAATCTTAAGAAACAAAGAAAATAAAAAAGCAAATGAAGCAGAATGCCAGCATCGTCCTTGACATAGGCAAGACCAATGTAAAGCTCAGCCTGCTCGATGCGCAGGCAAATACTTTGGCCGAGCAACGCTGTCCGAACAACATTGTCCGCGAAGGTATCTACCCACATCATGACACCGATAGAATATGGTCGTGGATGCTGCATGTATGCGGTGAGTTCTCCCGTATCGCCAGGGTGTCTGCAATCATTCCTGTGACCCATGGCGCCACTGCCGCTTTGGTAAACGATAGGGGCCTGGTTTTGCCAATTCTGGACTACGAATCAGAATTGCCTGAGCAAGATAATCATCAATATCAGCCGCTACGCCCGCCATACCAGCAAAGCTATTCTCCTAATTTGCCAGCAGGCCTCAATCTGGGGCGTCAACTGGCCTGGCTGCAAAACAACTACCCACAGGAATTTGCCAAAGCCTCACATATACTGATGTATCCACAGTACTGGGCATGGCGCTTGTCTGGTGTTGCAGCAACTGAAGTCAGTTCACTGGGTTGCCATACGGACTTGTGGGACACCGGGCAGCAGAAATACTCTTCTTTGGTGGAGAAAAAGGCATGGGCTTCCCTTTTTCCACCCATGCAAAAAGCATGGTCCAGGCTGGCAACGATACGTCCCACATTAGCAAGAGAAACCGGTTTGCCAGCAGATTGCCAGATCATATGTGGTGTACATGACAGCAATGCATCTCTGTTACGTCATCTGAAAAATGCAAGCAACTCAAGTAACAAGCACCGCACAGTTCTATCAACCGGCACCTGGACGATCGCTGCCGCCTTGGGCGCAGACCAGGAAAGGCTGGACGAACATGCCGATATGCTGGCCAATACCAATGTGCTTGGCGAAGCAGTTTCTTGCATGCGCTTTATGGGCGGGCGCGAGTTTGCTATTCTGGCAGGTCAGGAGCCTGTGACTTGTACGCCATCCGATATCCGCAAACTGATCAGCCAAAATACCTTTGCCTTGCCCTGCTTTGCCGAATCAGGTGGCCCGTTTTCTGGACAATTGGCTAGAATATCAGGGCAAGCACCAGAAAACATGCAGGAAAGATATGCTATCGCCACTCTGTATTGCGTACTCATGACTGATTATTGTCTGGAAAAACTGGGGTCAGAAGGCGATATTATTATTGAGGGGAGTTTTACCAACAATCCCTACTTGGCAGCAATGCTTGCCAGTTTGCGGCCGCAGCAAAACATCGAGCTGTCAAATGACACCAGTGGCACCACTTACGGGGCCTGGATGTTGCATCACTGGGAAAAGTTGCCTGACCTGGATTCACAAGCTGGTGCCGTGAGCAAACTGGAACTGCCCGGATTACTCACTTACAAGGCGAAGTGGCGCGAATTGGTGATGTCCAGATAAGTCAGAATCGATCCAGAAATTCAGCAATGGGAACCTGTTACCTGGTTCCCATTTTGCTTTTTTTCAGCCGTTAATCATTCGATAAACGGACATAAGCAGGTGCATCACGGTCAGCCTGCAAGCCCTGCTCAATCAGTAATAATTCAACGACCTGCAAAGAGCTGCGCCGCTGTTCCTTGCCATCTTTTTTCTGGTCGGCACCATGTTTTCCAGGATGCGTAAAATAAAATAAAAATGCCCTGTCACCGTTGACAACAACGTCAGGATGCCCGCCGATGACGCCATCATCTTCGCCATGCCCTGGTATTTCAAGTAGATTACCGCTCACCTGACGCTTCCAGCTCAGTAAGTCATCTGAACGATATACAGCCAGCCCGCGCCACACATCAGTAATCATCCACCATTGCTCTTTCCAGTAAAAAACCTTGGGCCCTTCCCCGCTTTGATCACCGACAGCCTTGCCTTTGTCTATCCAGTTTTCAAGATCAGTGCTATCGGCATAGTAAATAGATTTTTTGTCTACTTCATTGTTGTACCACATGCGATATCCACCTTCTAGCAAACGCAGCACCGTAGCATCAATTGCCCTGTCAGAAGCAAGCTGCAATACCCTGGCATTGCGCCAGTGACGTAAATCTTGGCTACGCAGATGTACCATGTAGCGCGGATGTTTCCAGTCATTAAAGATACCGGATACCACAGTCAGGAACATGTGGTAGGTGCCGTCATCAGCCCGGATGATATCCGGTGCCCAATGAGTAGACTCAATTCCGCCCATGGATGGCGGCAACGCTATGTCTGCCTCACCTATGTAATGCCAGTTGGCACCCTCGTCATCTGATTCAGCTATGCCTATACGTGTCCCGTGTACCCAGGCGACACCAGGGACATCATTAGCATTCGCCCGTCGGTTGGTGTAAAACATCCACCATTTCCCTAATGTGGTATTGCGCACCAACACTGGATCTGCAGCTCCATCCATAATGGGATCTCTGAACAAGGGCTTGGCAGCCAGTTTGCCCTGATTAATCATGGGTGCACCAGGTTGTCCAAAATCTGGCGTACCGTCAGCGTTCCAGCTGAATGTCTGAGCACGGGTATGCCGGTTCGGGTCATTCAGTGCATTACCCTTGATGTCCCGGTAATCACGGGCGTGATAAACCAGTACATCTGTTTTACCATCTGCCGTGGTCGTGAAGGAATTGTGTCCGGGACCATACTGATTACTTGCAGCATTGCTCTTGAATACAGGCTGAGAAGATTTGCTCCATACCTTTGCGTCAAGCAAATTTGCGTTTGCCGGTGCCGTCAATAAGCCCATACAATAGTTTTCATCGGTGGCGCTGGCTGAATAGGTGATGAATATACGCCCATTTCTGATCAATACTGCCGGTGCTTCATTGACTTCATATTTACGTTTCTCCCAATCATAATCGGGGCGCGACAATAAAGTCGCTGGCCGTGCAATAGACAAAGGTGTCTCCATCTTCGCCAGATAGATATTGGTATTCTTTTTATCCGGCGCAGGATCTCGCTGCGTCCACACCAGGTAACGTTGGCCAGCATGAGAGAACGTGGTTGCGTCCAATGAAAATGATTCCCAGCCCGTCTTGAGCTGTCCCCGCTCCAGCCACTCGCCGCTAACAGGATTGACCGCACTGCTTTCCAGTACATACAGACGTATATCCCAGATCGCGTCAGCCCTGCCAGCAGTGAAATACACATACCACTTCCCATCAATGAAATGTAATTCCGGGGCCCAGATGTGATGACTCATGGGGCCGCTAGCGTGTTTGCGCCAGATGACTTTGGCATCTGCCGTGGCAAGTTCATTAATGCTGCGTGCGCGTCTCAATTCGATACGATCATATTCTGGCGCTGTGGCGGTAAAGTAATAATAGCCATCTGTATGCAAAAATATTTGCGGATCTGCCCGATTTTTGACTAATGGATTATTAAAAACAGGTTGGGCAAACGACAAACCAGGCACAGATATTAATACTGTCCATATCAGGCTAAGGAAAACAATCCCGCACTTTGCATGTGAAGTCATGAGAAATAGTATGAAAATATGACGTGCGAAAAAAACCAGCCATCTGCACTAGCATGGCTGGATCAAATACTGCGATTAACAAAAGTCTTACTGATTAATTCTTGATCGATACACCGATAAAGTAGCGACGGCCAGACCATGCCAGCTCATTCGGGCGCGACAAATCACCGGCATCCGTAATATTTGCCTGATCAGTCAAATTCTTGCCTTCGAATGAAATAGTAATATTTGGGCTATATCGATACTGGAATTTCGCATCCAGGTAACCGGTTTTTTCAATAAAGTTAGGATTACCAGATACATCATTGGTACCTGTGTAGTAACGGTCACGATAATGATAGGCAAGGCGCGCATTGAACTTATCCTTGTCGTACCACAAGCCCAGGTTATAGGCATTCTTGGACAAGCCGGCGTAAGGCAAGATAGAGTTATCCAGAGGATTCAAACGCTCTGTTCCTGGCGCATAGGTAAAATTCATGCGGGTGTAATTGGCATCAATACCAAAACCGCTGAAGAAGCCAGGCAAGAAAGTCAGCGCTGTTCTGCCAGCAAGCTCTATACCGCGTGTCACAGCACCTGGGTAATTGATAGGCATCTTGACGTCCCACAAAGTGCCATCTTTGAACAGATCCACATTCTTGACATTAGTCGATACACTATTACCGACAGTGATGTTTTTACGGAACAAAGCAAGGCTGAGCTGACTATCAGCATTTGGATAATATTCCAGGCTTAGGTCTGTATTGCTTGCCTGGAATGGCTTCAAGGCAGGATTACCAGCCGTGCAATCATCCGTGCCATCGCCACCAAACTGTGCTGCGCCGCTATTTTTGGTACATGTAGCGTTCGGAACGATATCCAGTATCCTTGGCCTGGCCATGACCTTACCCCAGCCTACACGTACCAGGAATTGATTTGGTATCAACCATGCACCGGCGTTAAAGCTAGGCAATACATTCGAATAAGTATTGTCTATGCTGACAATGGAATTCGACAGAACAAACGTGTTGAAAGTAGTTGAACCAGGCGTTTTTTCAACATTGATCTGTTGTTTGAACAGGCCCTGAGAGACATCGCGCGTTTGTGTATATCTGACACCGATGTTACCGAAGATATCTTTGCCAAACAATTCAGTATCAAAATCTGCACGTAAATAAACTGATTTGACTTTTTCATCGACAACATAAGCAGGAATCTGTGCATACATTTTACCGTCGGTACCAGGTGCGTTATACAGGTAATCATGATTAAAGTGCGTCAGATCGAAATTTGAACCAACATTTGCAAATGATGGAGCAACCCAGTTAGCAGGTACATTGCTGATGCCACTATAGCCCTTGAAGAAAGTACCAGGTGAAGTCGAGAATACAGATTGCGCCAGCGCAGCCATGGCAGAGCCGTTGAGTGACTTGGTCCAGGCATTCGCATCTGTAAGATTTATCGGGCCCACTGTTGCACGCACCGTATTGGTGGTATTCAATGGGTCGTAGCTATAAGTCTGATTGATGTTTGCTGTCTGTACATACACGTCATCTGCAGTGCTGTTCAAGTCATTGCCTGCACTTGCAGCGTAACCGCCACCATTGTATTGACTGGATTTTGCCTGCTGCGACTGTACACCAAACCAGATGCGTGACAAGAAATCAGTCTTCAGCTTATATTTAAAATCAAGTTTGAGCTGGTCTTCTTTGTTGATCGTTTCTGAAGGGCGGTACTGCAATTGAGCAGAAATATAGGAATTAGGATTCGAAGGACTATAGCCTGTTGGAAAAGTAAATCGTGGCAACCCTGAGGAATCAAGATTGACCTGCAAACCAGGAGCATTCTGCGTCAATATCAGGTTATTCGAATCACTGCTGTACGTGGATTTAGCTGACGACACCAGGCCTTCTACATCCAGACGTTCACCTTTATAGGTAAAGCCAGCTGTCGTATATTTGGAATCAATTTTCAAACCAAAATCGCGCAAGGATGTGCTAAAGCCTGCCTGCCCACCGTTTGGCGAAGCCGCACTGCCCGGTACCAGGCAGTTACCCAATACATACTGGGTAACGATATGATTTTCCACGATCATGCCAGACGGTGTCGTGGTTGTTGAAACCGGTGTGCATGAGCCGCCGGTTGGCACGGCAGTGGTCGCAGCATAGGTGGGCAAAGTACCTGTGCTGGACAAGCGGGTGACCGCACTGAAGTCTGTACCGTAGTTGTAATCCCGGAGTTTTTGATTCTGGATATTGGTCTGGTAGCTTACCCAGGCGTTCAAACGATCAGTGAATTTGTATTGCGCAGTCAGTTCAGCAGAAGTTCTTTCATGATCACGTTCCCAGATACCATAACGGGCAATCTGTGGTGAATAGTCATTCCATTGTGAGACACAGCTGGCCTGCAATGCGGCGGTAGCCGCAACTGCCGTCTGCGTTGCATTTGCAGGGCTGCTCAGGTTGGAACAGTCAGCTTTGGAGCCTACAGCTGCCAATACCGGATCAATACTGGGAACCGTTTTTTGTGCAGAAAAATCCCAGTCACGGAAGTAACGCCAGGAAGTATTTCGGGAAAAATCACCACGCGTCAAGACCTTGTCGTAGATAACATTCGCCATCAACCCAAGACGGTCATCAAAAAATTTGTCGGTGATAAAGAGATTGACACGTGGCTGCACGCCACCACGCTGTGGAGCCTGTTCACCAGCAACACTGCCAACAACAGTCATTTTTTTGAAATCGAGTGGCTTGCGTGTCGTAATTTGTACTGAGCCGCCAATACCGCCCTCAGTCATATTGGCTGTCACACCTTTGATGACATCTATAGAAGAAATCAATTCTGCGGGCAATTCACGCAAATCAGCACCACGACCGGCGGTACCAGTCGTACTCAGTATCGATACTCCATTGATTTCAATACGGTTTAGATCTGGTTCTACGCCACGAATGGAAACACTGGTACCTTCACCAAATGAGCGTTCCAGTTGCACGCCTGTAACGCGCGACAGTGCCTCACCAACGTTCTTGTCCGGGAACTGCCCAATATCTTCAGCAACGATGGAATCAGCTACTGTATCCGCACGCAGTTTCCTGTCAATTGCGGAGGCTACTGATTTGCGGGTGCCAGACACAACGACAACGTGATCAGCCTGCTCTTTGGTGTCTGCCGGTTTCTTTGCTTCCTGTGCCATGACTGAATTGGCAGCCATAACGGAAAGTACAGCCAGGGCAGTACCTTTGAGTTTGGGATTAAAAAATTCTTTTTTACCGCGATTGTTCAACACAATTGTCTCCTCCATTTGTCGGCCATGTATAGCCTGTGTTATTAGCTGCATCCGACCATTTTTTTTGGCCTGTCATTCAATCCAGCTGATTCAATGAAAAAGATTTTAAGTGATGATGAAATCCAATTACGCACATAAAAAAAAGAATCAAGAAAGTGATTGGTTTTTAAGCAGAAATTTGATCATTTCAGACGAGAAAATGAAAAAATGATTGAAACTGATTATAGATTTTCAAGGCATTTTATGCGATGCAACATGCGATATCAGAGATAAAAATACATCAAAAAGACACTAAAAAAATTTGGATGGGAGTTTGACATCGCCTGAAGAGCTAGGCCAGACAAGGCATTCAAAATCCCTCATTAAGAAATGCGGGAAATGCATAATTGAAATGTCTTGCTATTTACTTGTCCGTATCTTGCACTGCCAACTCGCGCAAAATATCAAGCATGGCTTGTGCTCCAGGCGACAAACGATGTTGCTTTCTGGTGACAATACCGTAGGCATCCATACGCAGTCCAAGATCAAATGGCAGCACGGATAGCAGCTCGGCATCGAGATAGGTACGAATCAGGTCTTCCGGCAAAGCAGCCACCATATCAGTGGCCATCAATAAGCTGGCAATCACAGGTAGCGACAAGGTTTCTACCGTTTCTACCGGTTGATCAAGGCCGTGTGACAAGAAAAGAGAGGTGATGCGATCACGCAAAATACTGCCATTTGGTGGCAGTATCCAGGCCTCTTTCGCAAGATCATTCAGAGTCAGTTTTTTTCGCTGTGCAAGTACATGCTTGCCGCGTGCAATCAGGCTGTGAGGCTCATCGGTCAAGGGTTCAAAATTCAGTTCTGCGGCAGATTCAGAATCGAGAATGCGGCCTATGACCATGTCCAGTTCTCCTGCACGCAAACGCTGTATCAGTATTTTGCTGGTATCAACCTGTATGGCAACATGCAAACGCTTATGGCGAGATTTAAGCAGGCTTACTGCTTGCGGGATGAGATTCATCGACGGTGTCATGACTGAACCTATCGAGACGAAACCGCTTAAACCTGACAACAACTCCATGACTTCCTGATGGGCTGCATTCATTTCTGCCAGCGCTGCACCTGCTCTGCGTATCATGATCTCGCCATACCAGGTAGGTGATATGCCGCGTGGCAGGCGTTCAAACAACTGCACACCGAGGGCATACTCAAGTTCTGTCAGCAATTTGGAGGCTGCTGGCTGAGTCAGATGTGCAGCCTCAGCCGCGTGAAAAATCGAACCATGACGTCCCAACTCAACCAATAACACCAGATGGCGTGTTTTCAGGTGTGTGCGTACAAAGCGATCGGGCTTGCTATTGCTCATGGTGTCAGCAGTTGAAGCTAAGATCAATCATGATACAACTGCGAGCGCCCTCCATCAATCAGGATATCAGTAGCATTGATGAAACGTGCTTCGTCACTGGCCAGAAAAACTGCCGTGTAAGCGACTTCTTCTGGCATTCCTATGCGACGGCAAGGCAACAGCGCGGCCTGCCGTTGTTGCTCGGCCATTGGGTCAGGGCAACTGGCAAACCAGGATTGTATGGCTTCGGTCATTATCAGGCCGGGTGATATGGAATTAACCCGTATCCCTCGTGCTGCATATTCTATCCCCAGTGATTTAGTCAGACCTATCAAGGCATGCTTGGCAACCGGATATGGGAAACATCCCGGTATGATTTTATGTCCATGTACAGAAGCGATATTGATGATGCTGCCAGCAGCCTGTTCAAGCATGAACGGCAGCACTGCACGGGTAGTATTCCAGGCACCTTCGAGATCAACAGAAAAACAACGTTGCCACTCGTCATCTGTCATCTGCAAGGGATCTGCGAACACGTTCATGCCCGCATTGTTGACCAGCACATCCACTTTGCCAAATTTTGCTACCGTCTTATCGACCAGAGCCCGCATGGCAGCAGCATCGGCAACATCTGCCTGGACAAAAAGACTGTGCCCGGAGCCCAATTCAGATGAGATACGCTCAGCAGCGGCATCATGAATGTGACTATTCAGTACGACACTTGCGCCTTGCTGTACAAAAAGACGTGCTGTAGCAGCCCCTATGCCCAAGGTGGAGCCAGTGATGATGGCGACCTTGCCACGCAATCTTTCGCACATCTGATTAGTATTGACTGGATATGAATCGTTCATGATTTCCTCGTAGACCGGTTTTTTAATTGATCCAGCAATACCGCTGCCAGCAAAATGAAACCACGCATCAGATACTGATAGAAAGCATCGACATCCAGCAAGTTCATGACATTCTCTACCGTCCCCATGATCAGAACACCGACCAGTACTCCGGTGATTCTGGCTTTTCCACCTTGCAGGGACACACCACCCAGTACGCAGGCAGAGATGACATCCAGTTCAAAACCTTGCGCCGAATTTGGTTGCCCGCTGGTGATGCGGGATGCGAGTATCAGTCCTGCCAGTGCTGTCACCAGTCCTTGCAACAAAAATATCCAGATACGCAGGCGTTCGACGCGGATGCCCGCAAGACGTGCGGCATCTGGATTACCACCAATTGCCAAAGTATTTCTTCCAAACACAGTGTGATTGAGCAAAACACCAAATATCAAAAAACAGGCTGCAACAACCAATACTGGAAATGGCAAGCCAAAAATACGACCGTCACCAAAACTGATGAAAGTCTCATTGGAAATCCCCACCGCCTGGCCTTTTGAAACAATGAATGCCAGGCCGCGTACCATCAACATGGTCGCCAGTGTCGCAATCAGGGCATTCACCCGCAAATAGGCAATCAATACTCCATTACCTGCGCCTATCAGTGCGCCCGCCAGTAAACCACCGCCAACTGCGAGCGTGATACTGCCGCTACGTTCAAGGATGATCGCGCCCAGCACGCCAGTGAAGGCAATAGTCGATCCTATGGATAAATCAAAATCACGTGAAGCAAGACACATCATCATGGTGCAGGCGACCATGCCTATCTGTGCCACAGAGAGCATCAATCCGACAATATTGGTACCTGAGAAAAAATTTTCTACTGAAAAGGACAGTACAATAAAAAGTAAGGCGTATGCCAATGGCATACTCTGCTCATGCAACCAGTGCCGGGTCGTCTTCCTAATATTCTTACTGTTCATACTATTGTTTTGTCCCGGTTTTATTTGCTGAACTGTTGATACATTATCTGTCTGTGCAGGAGTAAGGGAAGACATGAAAGATTCCTGTAATAATTATGCTGCGTGCAAATCCGGCAGTGCCAATTGCAAAACTGCTGCTTCGTTAGCCTGACTGCGCTCAAGTTCACCACTGATCTGACCTTCACGCATGACGATGACGCGATCACAAATGCCCAATATTTCAGGTAATTCGCTGGACACGACAATCACACAGCAACCGCGCTCAGCAACTTCATGAATGATGCGATAGATTTCATTTTTTGCGCCCACATCTATGCCACGCGTCGGCTCATCCAGGATAAGTACTTTCATACCCGGTTCTGCCAGCCAGCGTGCCAGAATGACTTTTTGCTGATTGCCACCGGACAGCAAACGAATTTCCTGTTCGCGATTCGGCGTCTTGATTTTTAATCTCTGTATAAAGCGATCAGCCAATTCTGCTTCATGCTTATGTCTTAAAAAAAGACCTGCCAGCAGACCATGGCGGCGACAACTGATATTGATGTTTTCTGCGACAGATGCCTCTGCCAGAATGCCTTGTTCTTTGCGGTCTTCAGGGCACAAGACTATGCCTGCCTCGATCGCGGCAGCCGGCCCACGATCAGGCACATTGACACCATCCAGCACCACACTGCAACCAGCGTCTTTCTTATCTGCGCCATATAACAGCCTCATCAACTCAGTACGGCCAGCGCCAACCAGGCCAAAGAAACCAAGCACTTCGCCGCCGCGCACACTGAAATTCTGAGCCACTTTAAGCGTCTCGCCTTTCAGTTGCTTTACCACCAGCCTTTCAGACTGTAGTTGGCGTGGCCGGTAATCGTAAATATCGCTGAGCTCACGTCCCACCATATCGTTGATGAGCACATCGCGTGGCACATCGGCCATCACAGGATGGGTGACAATTTTTTGGCCATCACGAAAAATCGTGCAGGTATCGCATAGGGCGTATAACTCTTCGAGTCTGTGAGAAATATAGATGATGGTGCGACCTGCTGTACGCAAATCACGTATCAGACGAAACAGAATTTCGCTTTCGCGATAAGATAAACTACTGGTCGGTTCGTCGAAAGCAATGACCTGTGCATCTTGCAGCAGGGCCTTGCATATTTCTGCCATTTGCCTTTGCGCTATCGACAAATCGCAGAGCCGGGCATCTGGATCAAGATCCACACCCATTTGCTGCAGGTGCTGGCTTACCTGGCGCCGTGCTTCAACCCGATTCACAAAACCCAGTTTTTGTGGCAAACGCCCTAATAACAAATTTTCTGCGACCGTCAGTTCCGGAACATATTGCAATTCCTGGTGAATGACGGCGATGCCCGCTGCGATGGCATCACCGGCAGACGAGAAATGACAAGAGCGTCCATTTAACAACAAGCGCCCGCCATCCGGTTTGTACTGGCCACCCAGTATTTTCAATAGTGTCGATTTACCTGCGCCATTTTCACCAAGCAAACCATGCACCGTAGCTGCATGGGCTTCAAAGCTGACGCCATTGAGTGCTTTCACACCCGGAAAATATTTACACACATCTTCAAACTGAAGAGATGGGGGCTGAGATGACGACATGATCGGCTATGTCCTAAAGTCCGAATTCTGCACGTACATCACTCTGATTCCGGCGTGTCATCAAGACCCCTGTAGTCAGTATCAGCGGTGCAGGAGTCTTGTTTTCTGCTATCCATTTGTACATGTTCACTGAAGTTTCATAGCCATGACGCTTGGGACTGATCAATACTGTGCCATAAAATCCGGTTGGGTTAGGTTTTGCAAATTCATTCAATGCAGTTTTACTGCCACCTATGCCTATGCCTATCACGGCATCACTACGCAAGCCCCTGCCCTCGGCTGCACGCACTGTACCAAGAACAGCTTCATCGTTCATGCCAAATACCAACCATCGTTTGAATTTTGTTTGTTTGGTCAAAGCAATATTGGCGGCATTGAAGGCACTTTCCGTATCCGTTTTTGCCTGTGCTGCGTCAACAATATTGGCAGCCGGAAAACCCGCAGCCTTCAGAACATCCAGTGCACCCTGAGTACGTTCTCGAGCCGTAGGTAACTGATCAAATGCCATGCGCATGGCACCGACTTCAGCCATGTTCCAACCACGTGATTTCATTTCTTCTACCAGGCCCTGTCCAACCTGCTTGCCAATTTCATAGGCCGAGATCCCCATGTGCGGGATAGATGCTATCGGTTTGCCACTGCCATCGACAAGCTGATCATCGACCGACATCACTTTCAGGTTATTTCTTTTGGCGGCACGTTCAACTGCCATACCCAATTTGACATCCGGCGCACAAATCACAAAACCCTGGGCTTTTTGCGCAGCCAGATTGTCTATCGCAGCCATCATCTTTTCACCATTAGCCACACCTATTTTCACCAGGGAAAATCCTTTTTCCTTGGCCGCTTGCTCTGCATAGCGCCATTCATCCTGGAACCAGGGTTCTTCAGCCTGTTTCACCAGGAAACCTATTTTTACTGGATCGGCTGCCTGCGATGCAGGTACAGCTGCAAGACTGAAACAGCCAGCTACCAAAGTGAAACCAGCAGCATTTAAGAACTGCACACATCTATCTCTTATTGTGTTTTTCATTATCATTGTCTCTTTATTGTTTTAGGGGCCAAGGGCAATACTGAGCCCGCATCACTGTCGTCAAACAAGGTATCGGCAACTGCCAGCGGCGCATCCATTTGCATCGCAAACAAACTGCCAGAAGCTGGCATGCTGGATAATTCTTCAGCACTCATTTCCTGTCGTGCGCTGCTAACCATGAGATAGTCACCATTGACACCGCCAAATGCAGGACAGGTAGGATTTTTTGTTGGTACCGATAATCGCTGCAGGCAACGCCCATCAGACGCGTACTGTGCCACGGTGCCAGCGCCCCACTCTGCGTTCCATAAGCATCCATTTCTGTCAATGACAGAGCCATCTGGATAGGCTTCATCGCCCTCCGGTATGGCGAACAAACGGATATTACTGACACTTGCAGTTTCAGCGTCATAATCACATTGCTGTATGCGGCGGCTTAATGTGTCGGTAAAGTACATGGTCTTGCCGTCCAGGCTGAAGCAAATACTGTTGGCAATCGCCACAGCAGGCAAAGCCAGCCTCCTTAAGCCGTAAGGCATGGAAAACTGGTAAAAACTGGCAATGGGACGTTTTTCCGGCGCTTCATTCATGGTGCCAAATACGAAGTAACCGCGCCTGTCGGTACGCCCATCATTCACACGTGTGCGCGGCTCTGCCGGATCAACAGCAACCAGCGACTGCACTGTCAACTGGACTGCCGCAGTAGCACTTGTCGTCAACTGTGCAGATGAAGCAAGTACTGCTGCATTTTTTGGCAAGCTGGCAAAACACAGGCGCTTTGCCAATCCAAGCAAAATACGGCCTGAACGACAATGAACAAAAGAACCCAATCTATCTGGCAATCTGTAAGTGACTACAGCCTGACCAAGTTTCCAGTTTTGCAAACTCGCTGCCTCAATATCAGTCCACCACCAGCTTTCTGTATTATCTTGCCAGCTCAAACCCTCACCCAAGGTAGCTGTATGCGCCAGAGCCTGTTGCAGATGATTCATTGCAAAGCCTCATTTGATTTTTTCGCCATGCCTGCTCTGAGGGCTTTTATAAAATCAAGTGCCTTGGCTTTTATTTTTACAGCATCCATTCCTGGTTTATACAAAGCTGAGCCAAGGCCAAATCCGCTGGCACCTGCCCGCAGGTAGTCATCCATGTTGTCAGGAGTAATCCCTCCCACTGGCAAGAGACGCAGGCAGGCTGGCAAAACGGCCCGCATCGCCCGTACTATAGGCGGCGTGACCAATTCCGCAGGAAAGAGCTTGACTGCATCTGCACCTGCATACATTGCCGCAAATGCCTCTGTCAGTGAGCTTGCTCCTGGTACGCAATACAGACCCTGTTTTTTTGCTTCCCTGATGACCATTACATCAGCGTGTGGCATGACGATCAGACGTCCACCCGCATCACGTACCTGACGCACGGCATCCAGAGTCAACACAGTACCTGCACCTGTCAGCGCATCAGGTGGCAGACAGCGACTTAGTATGTCTATCGATTCGAGCGCAGATGGTGAATTCAGCGGGACTTCAATAATGCGAAAACCGGCTTCATATAAATCTGCAGCGATGGATTCCACTTCTTCAGGACGTATGCCGCGCAAGATGGCAATCAAGGGTAAATCAGCAAATGCCTGATCAAATGTGGCGGGAATGGTTTTCATGAAATTCCTTCGGGTGGTGTTGATGTCCATACTCAGAATCTCAGCATGCCTGCGGTGAACGCCAGATGCCATAAACCCGCCGGTGCGCTATTCATCAATACGGCGTCTGGCTTGACGCCAAAACGTGAAAGCGCCAGGGAATAACGCCCACAAAGAGAAGCCTCCCCTATCAATATCAATGGCGCATGTGCCAGACCGTGCTCAGAGCGCCAATGCAAACCAGCCAGTAACTCATTGGCGATCAATAAACCAGATAAGTAATCCGCCAGTCCATCAGGTGGCATATCACCCATCAAGCCCAGGGTGCGCACACTAAACAATTGATGACTCAAGCCTTGCGCCATCATCTTGCGGGCAACATCCAGGCCGGCAATAAAACTGACATCACTGCTCTCCCCCTGCACGGCAGGCATCAAACGGCCAAGAACCGAATGCTGCCTGAGCACGGCGAACAATTCCCCCGTCATGTGTGTGGCAAAAGCCTGTACTTTTCCATCTACAATACTGGCCCATTTCGAATGTGTACCGGGCATGACTATGCATGACCGGCTGGCCCAGTCTGGCTGACCTTGCAGTGCACCTACGATCTGGGTTTCTTCGCCACGCATGACGTCAGGCGCATCGCCGCGATATAACAAGCCCGGCACAATACCTAGGCGTGAAGACACTGGGCGTAAATCTCCGGCATCTATAGATAGAATATTGATGGCGATATCATGGGCGTCTGCCGGACTTTGTACATATGGCACCTCTTGCCAGCCATGTTTGCTGCCAACCATGCCGCAAGCCAGCAAAGGAACATCAGGCCAGTTTGTCAACCAGTCACCGGCCAGCTCCTGCAACACCCGCACATAAGCGGCTTGCCCACCCTGCATGACAGAAATACCGGAAGCAGCTTCCCGGCTATCGATAAGTTGACCATTCTGTCCGATCAAGAAAATCCGCAAGCCTGTACTACCCCAGTCAATACCGATCAGGCTCACATTTTCTTTCGCGTCCAAAGGCAGAACTGCCTTGCCTTGCGCGGTATTCGTTTGTACCATTCTTACCATTCCGCAACGCTGCCGTCAGGGTGACGCCATAACGGATTACGCCAGTCAGGTGCCCGCAGGCTGGCTTCTTTCACGCGCTCTTCATTAATTTCCACGCCCAGACCAGGCTTCGGCAAGGCGGCAATATAGCCATCGGTAATGCGCAAATCTTCGCGATTGATGACGTAGTCAAGCAGCTCTGCATCCTTGTTATAATGGATGCCCATGCTTTGCTCTTGCAAGACTGCGTTATGGGCGACAAAGTCGAGTTGCAGACATGCTGCAAGCGCAACCGGCCCCAAAGGACAATGCGGTGCCAGGGCAATGTCATAGGCTTCTGCCATTGCGGCAATTTTATGGCATTCAGAAATACCACCAGCATGGGACAGGTCAGGCTGGACGATGGCAATGCCTCCTTCCTGAAACACCCGTTTGAATTCAAAGCGCGAATACATGCGTTCGCCTGCGGCCAACGGTATAGCCGTACTTTCTGCCAGGCGTGGATAATATTCAGCCTGCTCTGCCAATACAGGTTCTTCTACAAACAAGGGACGATATGGCTCCAGAGCACGCAACAAAACCTTGGCCATAGGCGCGGCAACGCGGCCATGAAAATCAATACCAAATTCAATCTGGCTGCCAAACGCTTCACGAATCTCGGCAATACGCCCTACCGCAGCATCAACCGCCGCCGCACTGTCAATGATGCCAAATTCTTCGGTACCATTCATCTTGAAGGTATCAAAGCCCGCTTCGCGCAGACGACGAATATCAGCAATCACGTCAGCAGGCCTGTCACCGCCGACCCAGCTATAGGTTTTCATGCGGTCACGCACCAGGCCACCCAACAATTGATACACCGGCACGCCCAGGGCTTTTCCCTTGATATCCCACAGTGCCTGATCAATGCCTGCCATGGCGCTCATGAGGATAGCTCCACCGCGATAAAAACTACCGCGATACATGACTTGCCAGAGATCGTTGATGCGGGCCGGGTCTTGCCCTATCAGATAAGACGCAAATTCCTGCACCGCGGTTTCTACAGTTCGCGCCCGCCCTTCTATGACAGGCTCACCCCAACCGACGATACCCTCATCAGTTTCTATTTTCAGCAACATCCACCTTGGAGGAACACGATAAGTAATCAGTTTTGTTATTTTCATGACGCAATGGCTAAGCAAATGAAGTCATGAGTGTAGATGGGCAAACGTGATAAGAAATATGAATTAACTGACCGAAAGTATATGAATTTGGCATAGCTGTTGACATGCATAATTCAATAGACCCATCAATAGAAATGCCACAGCACACAGCTACAGGTTTTCGCGCTCCGCCTGTTTGCGCTGGATATCTGCCAGACCACTGCAATCTTTAACAGAGAAATCTTTTACGTCCTGCAGACTAAACCCCGGTGTGCCAGGTTGAAGAGGAAAATTCACGTGGTCAAAATAAGCACGGCTCACATCATGCAAAGCAAAGGCTGGCCTGTTGTCTGGCTGCGCACATTTGATATCAACATGATGCAACTCCAGATTATTGACATGACGTGCGAACACCGCATGTGCGGGGCTGAGGCCAAACATGCTGGGTTCGGGATAACTACCAGCATTTTCTGGTCGATTGACAGCTACATTGCCAAGCTCACCACCTCCCTGATGCAACACGTGCATGTTACTGATACGCACATCTTCTACAGGATAGCCAGGCACGCCACTAATGATGGATGCATAACGTGAATCAGCACCTGACACTGTGATATTGCTGATATTAATGCGCCGGATAGCCCCGGTCACCGCACCTTCCGGTGCGCGCAAACGGCTTCCCAGGCGGATGAAGATAGGGGGATTGGTCAAATCGCGCATGGTCAGATTGCTGACACTGATGTCCTCAATAATGGCACCATCGACGCTTTCTATGGCCAGCCCGCGGCAACGCTCAAAAATACAATTTGAAATGGCGATATTACGAAAACCACCGTTAGATTCAGTACCCAGCTTGATGCGCCCGGTCACCCCTTCCTTGTCCGGGGCAAACTCTTGCTTGCGCTGAAAACTACCATCCAGAAAAGTACCAAGATCAAAGCCTGACACCTGACAATTAGTGATGCTGACGTTTTCAGTAAAACGCTTATAACCCAGTGCAAATGAACTTTTCAGGCAGATGGCATCGTCATTGGGAGAATTGATACTGCAATTGGAGATGTGAACATTACGGCAGCAATCTATATCAAAGCCATCCCTGTCGGTATCCACTTTCAAATTATCTATCGTCATATTGTCAGCGGCTGTTGCCAGCAAGGCAAAGTGCCCACCGTTGTAAATACTGATATCACGCAAGATAATGTTTTTACAGTTTTTAAGGGCAATCGCCTTATTCGCTTTGCCCACCATATCAGCGCCGTAAGCCTTGTTGCCACTGCGCTCACCGTGCGGATCGCTATTTCCAAGGCTGAGTGGCATATCACCAGGCTTGGCCACGCGACGCGGCCCAGGGCCAGCATGTGTCAGACCCTGGCCATAGATGAGTCCGCTACCCAGAATAGCGATATGTTCAAGATCTTCGCCCCAGATCAGGCTATTGTGCCAGTGGCTGTGTCCAAAATCCTGATAAGCATCCCATTCGTTAGGCTCTGCCTCGTCGTAGCTGCCGCCATGCTGTGCCGGGTCTGCAGCAATCAGGGTGGCACCAGCATCCAGATACAAAGTGACATGGCTTTGCAGGCGAATCGAGAAACTCAGGTATTTACCAGCAGGGAAATACACTGTTCCACCACCTGCTGCCGCAGCAGCTTTGATGGCGCGATTGATCGCGTCAGTGTCTAGTTTCTTACCATTGCCATTGGCACCAAAACCCCGAACATTAAAATTGCCTGCCAGATTGGCCTTCCCAACAATTTTCCCTTGCGCCATTACCGGTAAAGCATGCAAAGGCAACATGCTAGCTACAGCTCCAGTACCAAATATACGCAAAAAATTCCGTCGCAATGGCGATGATGTCTGTTCACTCAATTTTCTTGTCCCCTACTTATTTTTTTGGATATGTTTTCTTTTTATCCATGGCAGTATCGATTGAGATTACCATTAAAAAACCAGGGAACGTCCAGTCAAAATGTTCAACTTGATGATTAATAATGAGCAGATCTCTGAGTATTCCAACTAAAAAACATCAATTACCGTGAGTTGATTTGGTGAATAACATATAACACGCCGTAAATCGCCTGAAAAAAGCCGGAATAATCTGCTATTGCTCATGAGCGTGATTACATCACTCGCTGCAGTTGACAGGTTTTAACGCGAAATTGATACTCGAAACAATAAGCTGCATCTTTATTTATTAATGTGGCGATAAAAACAGAGACATCTCACACCAAGTCCAGGCCATTCAAGTACCTGAGCTATAAAGACATAGCGCATCGCCTGGTGTGGGCATACATCTACTCATTCCCAATTCTTTGTTTGACCATGGTCAGAAGGAAAATGATGAACTCAGTAGTACGGTCAGGATTGACGATCTTGGTATTGACGTGCAGCGTATGTCTGGCACATGCGCAAATGCAAAATACTGCACCGCCACAAAATTCTCCTCAAAATCCACCAGTCACCGGTGATGCCCTGATGGATAGTTTCGGGCTGACCAGTACCAACAAGGTACAGAGCAATAGTGCGGTTGCCCCACCAAATGCCAACCCCAAAGTGATTCCACTCAGGGGTGACACCAGCTTCCTGATGTCAGCCTTTCCTTCTACATCACAAAACAAGCTCAGCCTGTTTACATCTTACGACGGCACCAGCTTTGTACCACTGGCTTCCGAAGCGTATACACCGCCACAAGGCCTGCTGCGCGATCCTTCCATTTTGCATGCAGATGATGGTTATTATTATGTGATTTACACTACCGGCTGGACTGGCGATACCTTTGGTGTCGCCAAAAGTAGCGACCTGCGCCACTGGCATTACGTGCGTAACGTACGTCTGCAATTGCCAGATGCGAATGCCAAAATCAGCAATGTCTGGGCACCTGAATGGTTCACCGACAGTGATGGTACTGTCCACATTGTCGTGTCCATATCCACGCAGGGAACCAAGGGGCCCTTTGGTGCCTATGTGCTGCATGCGCTGGACAAGACGTATGCCAATTTCTCGCCAGTCCAGGCCATGGCAGGCCTGCAAAATAATTACATTGATACCTTCCCCATCAAGGACGGGTCACGCTATGTGGTTTTCACTAAAAATGAAACCAGCAAATACATAGAAATGGCGACAGCCCCTGCTCTTGCTGGTCCATGGAAAGTGGAAAAAACGGGCGACTGGGCAGGCTGGGGCAAGCCTTTGGAAGGTCAGGCCCTGGTCAAGCTGAAAAATGGCGGCTGGCGCATTTACTTTGACGACTATACGACCAAGCATTACTGGTATTCCGACAGCAAGGACAATTTCAAAACATGGACTGCCAAGCAGGAACTGGGTGGTGTGTCGGGAGCGGTACGCCACTTCACTGTCATCAGCGAACCGACCAAAGTCCTGGAACAGGCCACTGCCGCAAAATCGCCAGCGAAAAAGATCACCTGGGATAAACACTCGCTGATGATAGATGGCAAAAGGGAAATGATCTGGGCAGGTGAATTTCACCCTTTCAGGTTACCCAATCCTTCACTGTGGCGTGATGTCATACAGAAAATGAAAGCCACCGGGCTCAACACTGTGGCGATTTACTTTGACTGGGGTTATCACTCGTCACGCCCGAATCAATATGATTTTTCCAGCATACGTAATGTAGAACTGGCGATAGAAATGGCAGAACGGGAAGGCATGTATGTCATTGCCCGCCCTGGCCCGTATGTGAATGCAGAGCTGACACTGGGCGGTTTTCCTGGTTATCTGGCCAGACAAAAAGCGATTGCCCGTACTGATGCTGCCGAATATATACAGTCTGCAGATGAATGGCTGACCCAGATTGACGCGATTATCGCGCGCCATCAAATCACCACTGGTGGCGGCACTGTCATTGCCTATCAGCTGGAAAACGAGTTATCAAATACCTCGGATACGCATAAGCGCTACATGCAACACCTGGCAGACAAAGCCAGGGCAGATGGCATCAGCGTGCCGCTGTTCCACAATTCTGCAGGTCGCCTGCCTAACTGGACGCCACCCAATTCCAGCGCGCCCTATGCGGTGCCAGGCCCCACCGACTTGTACAGCTTTGACAGTTACCCCGGTGGCGGCTGTACCAATACCAAAGAAATTGGCAAACCAAATGTCGTGCCTAACTGGGGCATGTATGGCGAAATTCCTGCCAATACCGGAACCGGGCCAGTCAAGATTGGTGCCCTCGCCTCGCCAAATACACCAGGCTTTGCAGCAGAAATGGGCGGCGGCTGGTTTGATTTCTGGGGCAGCGTCGGCACCTATGACTGTACCGCGCAACGCACAGGATCGAATTATGTACGCACGTTCTATGGCGCAAATCTGATCAATGGCATTTCCATCCATTCTATCTACATGATGTATGGCGGCACATCCTGGGGCTGGTTGCCAGCGCAGGTGGTGTATACGTCCTACGATTATGGCGCAGCAATCGACGAAGGCCGTGGCTTGCGCGAAAAAGCCCTGACACTGAAACAGATGGGACATTTTGTGCATGCCGCCAAATCTGTGTTGAGTGCCATGGATAAAGGCGAGGCAATCGCCACTTCCAATCCTGCGGTCAGGCTGTATCACAATATCAGTCCCGTCAATAAGGCACACCTGATTTTCGCCATCCATACCAAGACCGATTCAACCACAGAAGAACTGTTCAGCTTCAAACTCACCACACGCGATGGCAGCTACCAGATCCCACAGGCAGGTACTTTGCGCATCAAGGACCAGAACGTCAAACTGCTGTTGTCTGACTATGCAATGGAGCGTCAGCATCTGGTCTACACCACATCCGATACCCAGACCCACCTGCAACAAAGTGAGCGCGATATCGCCTTGCTGTATGGCCGCAAGGGCGAGGATGGCGAAACCGTACTGCGTTATCAATCCGCGCCAAAGGTCGAAGTACTGGAAGGTGCAGCCAATGCAGTATTTGATCAGCAAACGGGCGATCTGCGATTAAATTATGTACACAAGGATTTGATACGTGTGCGCATCAGTGGTGGTGGCAAAGCAGATTTACTGCTCTTGCTGGCGGATGACGAAACTGGCCGCAACTTCTGGCGTCAGGAAACCGCACACGGCCCTGTCCTTGAGCGTTCGCCAGCACTGGTGCGTCAGGCCAGCGTGCAAGGCAGCACTTTGCACCTGAGTGGAGATACTCACGAAAGTAGTAAGCTGGAGATATGGGCACCAAAAGCCGTCACGCACATCACCTGGAATACAGTCGCCATCGCCAGCAACAAGAATGTTGATGGCAGTTTGTCGACTGAGTCTCTGACTGGCCCCGCTGACATTGTTTTGCCAAAACTGATGCAACAGACATGGATGCGCCGCATGGATTCGCCAGAGGCAGCCAAAGTCTTCGACGACAGCAAGTGGCGCAAGACTGACTTGGCCTCTACTGCAGCCACTGTCAAGACCACACCTCCTGCTGGCCAACCAATACTCAGCATGAGTGATTATGGCTTTCACCATGGCGATGTCTGGTACCGTGGCAATTTCAAGGTCCAGGCTGGTAAACCACTGCCTGAACAATTGGAAATAAGCTATGGCGGCGGTGGTGCAGGTTTCATGCAACTGTGGCTGGATGGTGTCTACATCGGCGAAAATGAAATGCCGACAGGGAAACCCAAGCCAGACAACTGGGGCACGGCTAGCTTCAAACTACCCGCCGAGGCATTAAATGCAGGTGAACATGTACTGTCCGTCATGGTCAGAAATAATTCCCACAACTGGGATCTGGCAGCCGATGATGAACATAAAGTCGCACGTGGCTTGATCAGCGTGTCACTGACGCATGACATCAAAGAGAAATTTGCTACACCTATCAACTGGAAAATCCAGGGCAATAAAGGTGGTGAAGAAATTGCTGACCTGGTACGTGGCCCCATGAATAACGGCGGCCTCTATGGTGAACGTGCAGGCTGGTATCTGCCGGTTGGTGCGAAGCCAGATGCCGAGAAAAATAATAGCGGCTGGGAGAAAACCAGTCCCGACGCCGCGCCACCAGTGGCAGGTACTTACTGGTTGCGTACCAATTTCACCCTGGATATGCCGGCAGGCCATGATGTACAACTGGGTCTGGCCATAGGTGATACCAGTCAGCCACGCTCTGACCGCAGAAATCGCGTCCTGATTTTTGTCAATGGCTGGAATATAGGGAATTTCATTTCTCATATAGGTCCACAACGTCTTTTCATTTTGCCACCGGGCATATTGAATCCGAATGGTGAAAATACGCTTACATTGGCCGTCAGTACTAATGGCAAAGCTGCGAATGCGCTGGAGCCGCTGGAATTGGTCAAGATACGCGCAGCCCGTGGCGGTGCGCCGCTGGAGCTGGTGCCAAGCCCTTCCAACCTGCAACGCTAATGACAAACGGAAATCTGCAAATATGAAAATCAATCATGTATTGACCAGTGTCTTGGTATTCGCCAGTCTGGCTGGTGTTTGCAGCAGTCAGGTGCAGGCCGAAGCGACTACTGCCGCTGTTAAAGCAAAAGCCATAAGCCTTGCCAGCGCGTCGCCGCGTGGCAAGCAGATGGAAAAACTGGATCGCGGTGTCGTCGCCATCAATACCGGTAAAAGCAATTTCATCAGTTGGCGTCTGCTGGGAACCGATCCTGACAATATCAGTTTCAATATTTATCGTGAGTCAGAGAAATTAAATCGCGTGCCCCAAAAACTCACCAATTTCACCGACGATGCAGGTACATCAGCCAGCAGCTACACCATACGCCCGGTCATTGACGGTGCTGAATTGCTGGCAGATGCGCCCAAAAGCACATGGAGCAATTTGTATAAAACCATACCCGTACAAAAACCGGCCGACGGCATTACCCCTGATGGATCAAGTTACAGCTATGTACTGAATGATGGTTCTGCCGCCGATCTTGACGGTGACGGCGAGTATGAACTCATCGTCAAATGGCAACCCACCAACGCCAAGGATAATTCCCAGGCTGGCTACACCGGCAATACTTACGTAGATGCCTACAAGCTCGATGGAAAACTGTTGTGGCGCATCGATCTGGGCAAGAATATACGCGCCGGCGCACATTACACCACCTTCCTCGCGTACGACTTCGATGGTGATGGCAAAGCAGAAGTCATGATGAAAACTGCTGATGGCACCATAGATGGCGAGGGCAAAGTCATCGGCAATGCCGCTGCTGACTATCGCAATAACAAGGGATACATTTTATCCGGCCCTGAATACCTGACTGTCTTCAATGGCATGACCGGTGCCGCCATGGCCAGCACCAACTACATCCCGGCACGCGGTGATGTTGCTGCCTGGGGTGATGCTTATGGGAACCGGGTAGACCGTTTTCTCGGAACGGTAGCGTTTCTGGATGGAGAACGTCCAAGCGCTGTCTTTTCGCGCGGCTACTACACCCGTGCAGTGATTGCTGCCTGGGACTGGCGCGACGGCAAACTCACTAGCCGCTGGACATTTGACAGCGATATAGAAGGCGGCCCAGTCAATCACCAGGGTGCACACTGGATGTCGGTGGCCGATGTAGACGGCGATGGCAAGGACGACCTCATCTACGGTGCTGCCACTATAGGCAGCAACGGCAAAATGCTGTACAGCACTGGTCTGTGCCATGGTGATGCCCTGCATGTAGGCAAACTTGATCCCAATCGCCCAGGACAGCAAATTTACATGGTACATGAAACGCCAAGTTGCTATGGCGCACACGGACTGGAAATGCATGATGCCGCTACCGGAAAGATACTCTGGAGTGTAGATGGCAAAGGTGCCGATGTCGGTCGTGGCGTCTGCATGGACATAGACCCGGCTTATCCCGGCGAAGAATGCTGGGGATCAGTCGGTGGACTAATGAGCGCCGCAGGTGTGGAAATTTCACCCCAGCATCCGCGTCGCGTCAACTTCGCTGTCTGGTGGGATGGCGATCTGCTGCGTGAATCGCTGGATGGCACCCTGATAGAAAAATGGAATCCAAAAGCCTTCGCCTTCGAACGTTTGCTCAATGGTGCAACTTATAATGCCGCATCCAACAATGGCACCAAATCTACACCTGTGCTGTCGGCGGACTTGTTTGGCGACTGGCGCGAGGAAGTCGTCTGGCGCAATAGTGACGACACCGCCTTGCTGGTATTCAGCACCACCATACCAACACCACATCGCATCACCAGCCTGATGCACAATCCGCAATACAGGATGCAGGTGGCAGGGCAAAATGCCGGTTACAACCAGCCCCCTCACCCCAGCTTTTACCTGGGTGATGGCATGACTGTGACCAAGCCAGAGGCCATTTACACACCTTGATACGCCCTTACTCTTTCATCGTCAGTGGTCAAGAACAAGTACAGCTATTTCCAGATATGCAAAGTAATGAATAATGTTTAAATTAACGCGTCGCGGCTTCATCAAAACAACGGCAGCTAGCGCACTTGCCAGTCAAATACCATCCCTGCAAGCGCAAAATCTGTCTGCGGGTAATGTGGGGAATGCAGGTGCAGCAGGTGCCACGGTAAAAGCAGATGAGTTCATACGCCTGAACTGGCTGGAGGGCAAAGCTCCGCAAGTATTGACAGGCGCAACAGTAGGCATACCATGGCCACGCGGCAAGATCGCCAAGAGCCAGCAGTTTCAATTGATTAATCAGGACGGCAAAGACTTGCCTACCCAAAGCTGGCCTTTGGCACATTGGCCCGATGGTACGTTGAAGTGGACCGCACATGCCGTAGCCGCTGGCGTAAACCTTGGTTCCGAATTGCAGGTCAAGCCTGTAACAAAAACCGCCCTGCCGCAAGAAAAAATAGTCAGCGTCAGGCAAAGCAAAGACGGGTATGTGATAGATACCGGCGTGATGGTGTGCGATGTTGCCACTCATGGAGCACAGTTTATCCGCAGCGTACAGCGTGATGGCAAAGACGTCATGCGCAACGGCCACCTGGTAGTCATCACCGATGATCAGCCGGATGGCGAAAGTGGCACTACCCGCCAGCACAATTACATCAGCAATATCAGCCAGGTCAGCCTTGAACAAAATGGCCCGGTACGTGCGGTGCTGAAGGTGGAAGGCATGCATAAGGATGCCAAGCGGGCCTGGCTGCCTTTCGTGGTCAGGCTGTATTTCTATGCAGGCGCGGACACCATACGCGTCATGCACAGCTTTGTTTATGATGGTGATGAACAACGCGACTTCTTGCGTGGCATAGGTTTGCGTTTCGATGTCGCCATGCGTGATGCGCTACATGACAGGCATGTACGCTTTGCCGGTGAAAATGCCGGCTTGTGGGCAGAAGGTGTGCGTAATATGACCGGCCTGCGCCGTGACCCTGGTCCCGCAGTACGCAATGCCCAACTGGCAGGGCTTGCCTGCCCACCACTGACACAGTTCCCAGAGGTGATACAGCGCCTGATCCATCTGGTACCAGCATGGGGTGATTACACCCTGTCACAACAATCGGCAGACGGTTTCAAGATACGCAAACGTACCAAGTCCGGTTATGGCTGGGTGGAAGCAGCCTGGGGACACAGATCCCCCGGCACCGGTTATATAGGCGGCGTCAGTGGCGGCGTTGCTTTTGGCTTGCGCGATTTCTGGCAGCGCCACCCTACCCAACTGGATATCCGCCAGGCACATACAGACACGGCCCAGGTTACCGTCTGGATGTGGTCCCCGGATGCCCCGGCCATGGACCTGCGTTTTTACCATGATGGCATGGGTATGGAAACCCATGATCAGGAACGCGAAGGCCTGGAGATCACCTACGAAGATTATGAAAAAGGATTTGGCAGCCCCATGGGTGTAGCCCGCAGCAGCGAAATCACCTTATGGGTATGTGGCGCCACCCCTTCGAGGGAAAAGCTGGTGCAGTTTGCTGATGCCGTACAGGCACCACCACAACTGGTGGCGAAGCCCAGTCATTTCCTGGCGACTGGTGTGTTCGGCGGACTGTGGAGCTTGCCAGATCGCTCGCATCCGGTAAAAGCGGCGCTTGAAGATCAGCTCGATTTTCGCTTCAATTTTTACAAGGAACAGGTTGAACAGCGCCACTGGTATGGATTCTGGGATTATGGCGACATCCGCCATACTTATGATCTGGACCGGCATGAATGGCGTTATGACGTCGGCGGTTTTGCCTGGGATAATTCTGAACTATCCCCCGACCTGTGGCTCTGGTATTCCTTCCTGCGCACCGGACGGGCAGACATCTTCCGTTTTGCCGAAGCCATGGTCAGGCATACTAGCGAAGTCGATACCCATCACCTAGGTCAGTTTGCCGGTCTGGGTTCACGCCACAATGTACAGCACTGGGGTTGCAGTGCAAAGCAGTTGCGCATCAGTGCCGCCGTCTATCGCCGCTTTTATTATTACCTGACAGCAGATGAACGCATAGGCGACATCATGCATTCACTGATAGATGCCGACAAAAAACTGGAAAGCACGGATCCTGCGCGCAAACTCAAACCCAGGGAAGACATCAGCAATATCAAGGCACATGCCGGTTTTGGCACAGACTGGGGTTCACTCGCCGGCAACTGGCTGACCGAATGGGAACGCAGCGGTGACATCAGATACCGCAACAAGATTTTGACCGGCATGCGTGACATTGCCGGCATGCCGCACGGCTTTTTCAATGGCAACAGCTTTGCCTATGATGCCGATACCAGTCACCTGATCAATGTCTTTGGTAAGCGCGCATCAGCCAGCCATTTGAATGCAGTCTTTGGTGCGGTAGAAATTTTTGCCGAACTGGTGACGCTGACTGACGAACCCAGGTTTGTGCAGGCATGGCTACAGTATTGCGAACTTTTCAATGCTGGCAAACAGGAGCAGATCAATGCACTGGGCATGCCACACGGTGCGGGCAATGCCTTGCGTAACGGCCACTCCAGACTCACTGCCTACGTCGCCTGGAAAAACAAAAATCCCGCATTGGCACAGCGCGCCTGGCGCGAGTTTTTTGGTAACCGTGGCGTACCCGGCCCATTGCTGAAAACCACACGCGTTCAGGGTGTCAACAGCCTCAATCCCGTCGATGAAGTGCCATGGATCAGCACCAATGACACAGCGCAGTGGGGCCTGGCTGCGATACAAAATCTGGCACTGATCGGTGAGTATATTCCCTCAGTGACAGATCTGAAAAAGATGACTGTTGCAGACCCGGATTGAACAAATGAAGCACCGGTATCTACTGACAACAAACTGATACAAAGCAAGTTGAACAAGGCAGACATTTTTACGTCATAGTGTTGGCAATTTCATCTAATGGCATTCAACTAGACCCAAATCATGACTACACGCCGTAAAAAAATATGCCCAGCGACAGTAACGCAATTTGTCCGTCATGGTCGCAAGACAACGCGTAACCTGGTAGTGGGTGTGCTGATCACAGAAGCTTTTTGCATGTGTCCAATTGCTTATGCTCAAACCCCGGATAAGCCAGCTGTACCTGCCACACCGGCCAAAGCCGCAACACCAGTCAAGCCTGCAGAACCCAAACCAGAAGAAACAAATAGTAAGACTGGGCCGGTAAGCAAAACAGATAGCAAGCCTGTGACATCTGATGCGCCAGTCAGCAGCAGTGGCGAACCACAATCGGTGACCGTGCAAGCAGAGCGCCCCAGCAATCGCATTGATCGTCAGGTATATGATGTCAAATCAGATGTCGCCAGTACCAATGGCACGGCCACCGATGCTCTCAACAATATTCCTTCTGTATCCGTAGATCCAGATGGCACAGTCAGTCTGCGCGGCAGCACTAAAGTTCAAATCCTGATCGATGGAAAACCATCCGCCATGATGCAGGGCGATAACCGTGGCGCATCGCTGAATGCCATGCCCTCACACGACATAGAATCTATAGAAGTGATCAATAATCCTGGCGCGCAGTTTGGCAACGAAGGCGGTGGTGGGCCCATTCTCAATCTGGTCATGCGACGCAATCGCCAACCTGGCGGCTTCGGCGTCGTTAATGCCAATGCCGGATCAGCGGGTCGCTATAACAGCGCTGTATCTGGCAGTTATCATGAGGGCCTGTTTGGCATACAGGGTGGAATGAATTTTCGCCATGATGGCAGAAATTCAGTGGGCGATGCTGTCCGCGACCGGCTTGATCTCGGTCAGCACAGTACACAGGAATCTGCTTCTGCTGGCTTGAATAATTCTTCCGGTGTCAATGCTGCGATTACGTACAACATCGGCACGAAGGACACACTCGGGGCCAATTTCTCATATGCCAGACGCAACAATGACCAAAAATCGACAGACCATTACCTGAACACCGGCCAAATCAATAATGACTATGTGCGTTCCACCCAGCGCGGTGGCGAAAGCACCAACTACAGTTGGGGCGGGCGCTATGACCACAAGGGCGATATTAACGGTGAAATAATGCGGCTGGACTTGCGTGTATCAGGTTCGGACAATGCCAGCTCCAACGCGTATTCCAACGTCTACTCCAACGTAGATGCGAGCAGTCCGATTATTTTTACCGATGTGCACAGCAGGCAAAATAATGCCAACAACATCAAGATCGTCGATTTTACCGGTGACTATGAACGCCCCGATGAAAAGGGGCTTTTAAAAATGGGCTACAAAATAGCCAACAACAAAAGTGAATTTGATACCAGCTATTTTAATCTTGATCCCATCAGCAACACTGCCATCCTGAACCCGTCACGAACCAATAGTTACAATCTGGATGAAGCCAATATTGCCCTGTACGGCTCATATCAATTACGCCTGAATGAAAAATGGGGTGTACTGGCAGGCCTGAGGACGGAGTATACGCATATCGATATTCAACAATTGACTGCGCACACAGAGGCGACCAATCACTATATTAACTATATCCCAAGCTTTTTCGCCAGTTACAAGGCCAGTGACGATACCACCCTGCGTTTCAGTTATGCACACCGCATACGTCGCGCCAATGCCAATGAGCTTAATCCTTTTGTTGTCTATCGTGACGAGCTGAATTACTCCAGCGGCAACCCAAAATTGAAGCCAGCGCAAACAGACTCTTTTGAATTGGCGTATGAAACCAGAGTCATCGGGCTGGATATGAATATCCGTGGCTACTATCGCACAGAAAGCGACAGTATTTTGTCTCGAAAAATCCCGATCAGCGACACTGTAGTGCTGACCACACTGGAAAACGGTGGCGGCAATCATTCCAGCGGTGTTGAATTCACGCTCAGCGGCAAACTAACACCCAAGCTTTCCATCAACACCAGCGGTAACCTCTTATTCATCGAACAAAAAATCCTGACTGCCACCGGTCAGGAAATTCAGCGTTCAGCATCATCATTAAGTTTGCGCGGGCGCTTTAATTATCAACTGAGCGAACAGGATCAGTTGCAAATCAGCCTGAATTCCCAGGGAAAAACGCTATCGGGTGAAGGTTATCGTCAACCCAATTCCACTGCCAATTTCAGCCTGCGCCACACCATTACACCTAGCCTGAATCTGGTTTTGAACGTCACAGATGTGTTTAACTCAAACAAAATTGATACCATCGTCGATACAGATACTCTCAAAGAGCACAATATTCGACGCTATGACGGTCGCCTGATATATATCGGGCTGTCTTATCGCTTTGGCGGCAATACATCCGGCGGCCCGGGCAATAATCGCCAGGAAATACGTCGCCCTCCCCCACCTGGCCAATCTTGATGCGACCATACCGCCATCCGGCAATCAACGGCCTGTCGATTACTATCGACAGGCCGTTTTTCATCGAATGCCAATCACCACTCTGATTGTTTTTCTGAAAAACAGCCTTTGCCCCATAGCTACCCTAAAATGCATTAATAATTTCTCGAGCTTTTTATTACTGCAAGCATTTCCTGAGTTGATTTCGATGAAAAAAATACCGACTTTCAAGCTATTGATTTTTATTGGCAGCATCGCCTTTAGTAATACGCTCTACGCCCAAACATATTCATTTGATTTCAGCGCACAACCCGCAGCGCAGTCCAAAGCGGTGAAAGCAGATGCTATCTATTCAACAGAGACTGGATACGGTTTTGAGAATGGTGCTCAAATCATTGCCACCAGCAATGGCATCAGCAGTGCCAAACCCTTCTTGTTCTCCGTTGCTGTAGCCGAGGGAAACTATCGTGTCAAACTCATGCTGGGTGATGATGACGGCGAATCTGAGACAACCGTCAAGGCAGAAACTCGCCGTTTGATGCTAGAAAAAATCAAAACCAGGAAAGATGAGCGCATAGAAAAAAGCTTCATCGTCAACGTACGTCGCCCGGGTATTGCTGGCGGTGGTGAAGTCAAATTGAAGCCCCGTGAAACAGGAGAAGAACAATTTACCTGGGACGACAAACTGACGCTGGAATTCAATGGCCCACGCCCCAGTGTAGATTCCATCAGCATAGAACGCGTAGAAAATGTGCCCACGCTTTATTTACTGGGTGACTCTACTGTCACCGATCAACCAGGCGAGCCTTACGCCAGTTGGGGGCAAATGCTGCCACGTTTTTTCTCAGCGGATGTCAGTGTCGCGAATTATGCACAGTCAGGCGAATCCCTGGCATCTTCTAAAACGGCACGCAGGCTGGACAAAGTACTCAGTCTGGTCAAACCTGACGACTATGTGTTGATCCAATTTGGGCACAATGACATGAAGGCGGTAGATGTCGCCACTTACAAAAATAACCTGAAGATCTACACCGCAGCACTGGCTCAAAAACATGTACAGGTGATATTGGTTACCCAGGTACAACGCCGTACATTTGAAGGTACGACTATCACCAATTCTCACAAGGGCTATCCGGATGCGGTGCGTGAAGTCGCCAAAGAAGAGAACCTGCCTCTGATTGATCTGCATGCCATGAGCAAGGTCTTTTATGAAGCACTGGGGCCAGAAAAGTCTTTGCTGGCATTTAAACCGGGGGACGGTACCCATCACAATGCCTATGGCGCTTATGAACTGGCCAGGTGCATCGTGGAAGGTGTGCGGCAAAGCAAATTACCTCTGAAAAAATTCATCTTGGCTCAACTGGAAAGTTTTGATCCTGCCAAACCGGACGTGCCAGAATCTTTTTTCATACCGGCCAGCCCGGCTATCGTCAGTATAAAAAAGCCAGATGGCAGTTGAGTTGTCGTTGATGCGCGCCTTATAATCAGTTGATTTAATGACTACCATGACACCGTTTACAGGAATTTTCATGATTATACATAGCGCAATCCCCATCTCGTGGAATAAGGCCTTGCAGGCTTTATTCCTTCTGGCGGTAGTTAGTGTGGCCTCAGCACAGAACGTGAAAGAAGATGACAGGCCAGTTGTGGAAGAAAGCAAACAGATCGTCAGTCAGACGCTTGATCCAAAACTGCCCTCCTTCTTTATCGTTGGCGACTCCACAGCCCGTAGTGACGCACCCATGCGTGGCTGGGCGGATGAAATAGCACCCTATTTCGACTTAAAAAAAATCAATGTCATCAATCGTGCCATAGGCGGGCGTAGTAGTCGCACCTATATCCAGGAGGGCCGCTGGGACAAGGTATTGGGCGAAATGAAAGCTGGTGATTTCTTGCTGGTACAGTTTGGGCATAATGATGTTGGCCCGGTTGATGCCAGAGGCAAATTCAGAGGCACATTGCGTAGCACTGGAGAAGATACCGAAATCATCAACAGACCAGATGGCAGCGTTGAAATCGTGCACAGTTACGGCTGGTATTTAAAAAAATACATACAAGATGCCAGGGCGAAGGGTATTTTCATCATCATCGCAACACCCGTGCCACACAAGGACTGGTCTAATGATTTTGCCGAGCACCGCAAGCTGGCGAGCATAGTCGCCAATGAAACCCAGGTAGCCTTGATTGATGTTACAGCCATTACTGGCAAAACATACGACGTCCTAGGCAAGGAAAAAGTCGATACCTTATTTAGCGATCAGCGCACCCATACCAACATCACCGGCGCAAGGATTAATGCAGAATCCGTCATTGCGGGCATCAAAGGTCTCTCAGACAATGGCTTGAACAATTATCTTTCACTTAAAGCTGGCCTTATATCACCGCAGCCTGAGTGAAATTTTCTGGCAACTCACAATCCTATATATTCATCTCATGAAACGCTTAATTTTATCTGCCCTACTGTTTACTTCTATTTGTCATGCACAAGTAAGTTCGCTACCTGTCAAACAGCCTACTACGATTGCAAGTGATCAGAATTACAGTCCCAAATTGGCTTATCAAATCTACTTTAATGACTATATAACACTAAGGAAAAATCGCCCGGCTGATCTGATTTTCATTGGTGATTCGATTACAGAACAATGGCGATGGGGAGCGGGCTCTTCTGTTTGGAAAAAACATTTTGAAGAGCGCGCGATCGATTTTGGGTTGGGGTCGGACAAAACCCAACATACTGTCTGGCGCTTGGAAAATATCGACCTGTCAGCTTTTACACCTCAGGTCGCCATCATCCTGATTGGCACAAACAATGTACAGGATACGCCAGAAGAAATTGCCGACGGTGTAAAAGCCGTCATCGCTGCCACTCAAAAGAAATTCACTGGCATCAAGATTGTTTTATTGGGTATTTTACCGAATGCTCGTGCGACAGAAAAAATGGCTGCCACCAATGCGTTGCTGGCGCCACTGGATGACCAGCGAAACATTTACTATCTCGACCTCGCGGCGCAACTCCCACCTGTCGGGGACAACTGGAAAGGCATGAGTAAAGACAAGTTGCACCTATCCGTCGAAGGATACGAAATTTGGGCAAGCGCCTTGGAGCCTTTGCTTTCGACAATAATGAATCAAAATTGAATTTGCCATTTTTGGCAAATTCAATTTTTTTCTGGCACAGCACTGGCAAACAAATACTCTTCTTTGTTTTAATTTTCCGCATTCACATCTACGTGGAAATTAAATATTGACCCTCAAATTGCAAGGAAAATAAATTCTTGCAGCAAATGTTTGGGGTAAATCCCTATTATTGCAATTATTTTGCGCTAACATAATCCTTTCAAGGATTTTAGCCAGAACATCCTCAGCGTCAAAAAAATTTCTGGTTTTTCTCTTTCAGTAAATGATAGATAACAGGAGTTATTCCATGAAGACTTTGATGACAAAGAAGTACAACACACCTTTTCTGAAGACAACGCTCATTGCCTGCGGTTTATTAGCTACTCCACTAATCGCGACATCACAAACCAAACCAGCCACCGGTGCGCAAGGCAAAGTCGCTGCTACAAAAGCTGGAACACAAGTGACCAAGCCGCCGATTGCTTTTGCGTATATCGATCTGGCGACTAATGCCAGTGATATGCCGGGTGGCATGATGGGCGGGGCTATGCAGGGCGCGCAGTCTGGCGGCTTCTTCGGTGCCTTGGGTGGCATGGCTCGCGGTGGCACCGGCAACAATGACAGAGGTAATGTTTTCGGCAATACGCATTCCATGGGTTTTGCCAGTGGCAGATTCATGGATGTATCAGTTTTCACAAACAAGAATACTTCGCTGACTGATTCCAACCAGATGATACCCGCAGGCATGAACCTCGGTGACAGCCTGAAGCTGCTAGCGCCGGTTCCAGAAAAACCAGTGCAATACACTCCTTCTGAAGAAACACCATCCGAGCCCAGCTATGAAAAACCCAAAGGCAAAATTTCGATTTATTGGGGCTGCGGCGAAACAATAAGACCAGGGCAACCGCGTACTCTCGATGCTGCCAAAGCATCGCCAGAAGATTATGCAAAATTCTTTACCATGCGCGGCAAAGTCACCAAGGGTGCGCGTTCACAACCTGGCAATCCTGCATGGCCAAACAAGAGCGATGACAGAAAAGTGCCGGATACTGCTTCACTGGTTGGCCAGCATCAATTTGTCGGTAATGGCATCCCTGAGAGCTTCAAACTCAATCTGGCGTCAAACAATGATTTGATGGCAGCGATTGAACTTGTACAAACCAAGAAGGCTGGCGGGGTTGGACTGGAGTGGAAATCGGTGCCAAATGCGCGTGGCTATTTCATTAGCGTCATGGGTGGTCAGTCGGGTGGCGGCGATAACCCCGAAGTCATAGTCTGGACATCCAGTGAATTGCCAGACTTTGGCTTTGGCCTGGTCGATTATCAAGCCAATGCAGATGTCGATAAGTGGCTTAATGAAAAAGTCATCCTGCCCGCCAGCACGACCAAATGCGATGTTCCAAAAGGTATTTTTGGCGAACAGGGAGCGGGCATGCTGCGCATGATTGCCTACGGCTCAGATGCTTATTTTGCCTACCCTCCTCGTCCCAGCGATCCAAAAATTGCCTGGGAACCAGATTGGCAAACCAAGCTGCGTATGAAATCGACCTACAGCTCCATATTAGGAGGTATGGGCGACATGGGTGGACGCAGGTCCAACAATGCATCGCAAGCAGAGCAACAGCAAAGGCCTGAACAGAAAGAAGAACCCAAGGTCAAGACAACAGATGTTCTGAAAGGTTTACTGGGTTTCTGATTTAGGCCTACAACTTAGGGGCAACTGAGCTATGTTGATCAATGCGTTGATGAATGCATTGATGAATGCATTCACCAATACCTTGGCCGATGAACCAATCGATGTCCTGCAATGATATGAATGGAAAACGACAAGCATTCATATCATTAAAAGTTCTTCCTTCAATAGCCTTTGACTCTATCTACCGTCACAGGCAACTCTCCCGTCGATCTGTAACGCCGGATATTATTGGCCACAATCAAAGAAGCCGTTTCTCTGTCTGTGGGTGCCGAACAATGCGGCAATACTGTCACAGACGGATGCTGCCAGTGCCATGCAATGGCGGGCAAAGGTTCTGTTTCAAATACGTCGAGAACTGCATGACCGATATGCCCGCTATCCAGGGCGATATGCAAATCATGATCATTAATGATGGCCCCCCGCGCGAAATTGATCAGCGATGCACCTTGCGGCAAGGCTTGCAGGGTTTGGGCATTGACCAGTCTTTTGGTATCTGGTGTCAGCGGTAACAGACAAATCAGGATATCGGTTTTTGCCAGCATGACTGGCAATTCATCTGTACCTGCAAAGCATTCGACACCTGCAAAATCTTTGCGATTGCGGCTCCAGCCAATGACATTAAAACCTGCACGCAGCAGGCTGTTCGCCGCAGCCTCACCCAATGCACCGAGGCCCAGCAGACCTATAGTTTTTTGCTGAGGCCGCAGATATTCACGTGGCTGCCAAAGCTGCTGCTTTTGTTGTCGCGCGTAAGCTGGCATATCTCTGTGTAGGTAGAGCGTCCAGGCCAGCACTGCTTCGGCCATGGTGCTGGCCAGTTGCGGGTCTATCAAGCGGACAATTTTCAGCTCAGTGTCGGCCAAATCTGAAATCAGTCTTTCCACTCCCGCCCAGACACTGTGCACCCATTGCAATTGCGGTAATTGCTTCAACTGCGCAGGATCAGGATTGGCAACGATGGCGACTTTACAGGTAGCTTTGTCCTCATCACTCATACTGTCAAAGGCGACAATCTGTTCGTCTGGCAGATTCTTTTGCAGCGCATCTACCCAAGCCTGGGTATGGGAGTAAGCAGGCGCAGCCAGGAATGGAGTTTTAGTTGAATTCATTTGTCGTAAATACTTTCCAGATTATTGAAACCTTTGATTTCTATGGGATTGCCTGAGGGATCAAGAAAAAACATGGTTGCTTGCTCACCTGCTTGTCCAGCAAAACGAATTGAGGGTTCCAACACAAAGTCGAGATCATGGCCCCGCAGGCGATCGGCCAGTATCGACCAGTCCGTCATCGCGAGTATTACACCCAGGTGCGGCATGGGCACAAGATGACACCCTACCCTGCCTGTATTAGTCGTGGCGAACGGCGTGCCCAGATGCAAGGAAATTTGATGACCAAAAAAATCAAAATCTACCCAGGTGGCCGTACTGCGCCCCTCTTTGCAGCCCAATATGCTTGCATAAAATTGCCGTGCCTGATCAAGATCATGCACATGATAGGCAAGATGAAATAAAGCTTTCATGGATATGGCTCCGTATTGAATTATCGCTGTTCATATGGTGAGTCGCAATATTGAAATGCTAGCGCCATTTCTTCGTAAGAGATAGCATATTATTTTTAATCCATTCGAAAGAATTTTTTATGGATAGTCGCTATCTACAAAGCCTGATTGCGACGATAGAACATGGGTCTATCGCTGAAGCCGCAAGAGTTGAGAACCTGACCGCAGCAGCAATCAGCCAGAGAATTCAGGCCTTGGAGAGAGAGTTGGGCTTTCCCTTATTGTCGAGACAGACGCATGCGGCAAAGCCAACCCAGGCTTGCCTGCATCTGCTGCCACGAGCACGAAATATCGTGCGCGAGATTGGTTTGTTGGCTGGTGATGCCGACCTTGATGGCCTGACAGGCACAATAAAAATCGGCGCCATTTCCACCGCGATGACAGGTATGCTGCCAACTGTCTTACGGCACTTGACCAGACATGCACCAAAATTGAAGGCCGGTATCGTACCTGGCACGTCCCGCTCCTTATATCAGTCCGTGCAGGATGATGAGATCGATGCGGCAATACTGGTTGCACCTCCATTTGATTTGCCTACAAGCCTGATAGCACACCACATAAAAACAGAGCACCTGGTCTTACTCTCCAGGCAAACGCCGCAAAACGATGTCCTGTCCACGCTACAATCAAAGCCCTATTTGCGTTATGACCCGACAGCATGGGGTGGCCGTTATGCTGAGAAATTTCTGAAAGACCAGGGCCTGGCGCTGGAAGCCATGTGCGACCTGGATGCACTGGAAACCATCGCCATGCTGGTCGCAGATGATGTAGGCGTCAGTTTGGTACCACACTGGTCAGGCCTGGCAAAGTTGGCAAGACATTGCGTATTAACACCCATCCCCAACCCTGCCTATGCACGCCAACTCGTTTTACTCAGCAAAACACAACATCCTCGACCTGCAATGTTGGGCCTGTTGCTGCGCTCATTGAAAATCAAGTCTTAATCTGACCGCATCTGAGTAAGGGCATCAGCCAGTTGATTTTTGTGCCTGGGCACCCAGGACACGCGCAACTGCTCAAATGCAGAGGCCAGTTCCTGTGCTTGCTGACGATACTGCTGCATGCGTAACAAGCTACTCAACTTGATATGGTTAAAGTCATCAATGACAACCTGGCTATCGCCATGCACAAGCAAGTTCACTATTCCGTGTTGTCTCGCTTGCTGTAATAGCAGTATCAAACCACTGTATTCTGCGTCACAGCTGTCGCCGTACTCCATATGAGCTATGTGTTCAAAATTTTGCCCGTCGGGCGCTTTGAGTATGCAGGCAATCCGACATTTCCCTGGGTTAGGCACTGCCGAGCCATCGAACCAGGCCAGCCAGGTATTTGCAGGCAACAAAGTTAAATCGCGATCTTTTTTACCCTTTTGCCGTGCAGCTTTCTTGACCAATCTTTGAGCAGCATCCGCCACCTTTATGGCTTCCCGCTGTTGTGCCAGCTCTGAGATATTCTGCAAACCTGAATTCTGTGCCGCTGCTTCCAGCAGCTTAAAAAGAGCTTCCCCAGCATGCAGTTTTTCCTGCTTTGCCAATTGACGACTAAGCGCGTGCTCTTTGCGCGTAGCAATACTGACTAGTTGTTGATATGTAAAATTGGAATCCATAAAGCTTTGCGATTTAGATTTAGTAAATGTCCTGATATGACCGACTCTGGTCGCTATCTATGCTGGCACGTACCATTCAAACTGATATTCTGCTTAATATTCACCCACAACAGAAAGGAAATGTATCATGCTTGAACTCAGACCGAATTGTGAGCGCTGTGACTGTGATTTACCACCGGATTCTGACGTGGCCCGCATTTGCACTTTTGAATGCACCTTTTGTGTTGACTGCGTAGAGGGGTCGTTACAAGGTATATGCCCGAATTGTGGTGGGAATTTCGTCCCAAGGCCAATCAGGCCACAAAATAAACTGCTAAACAACCCTGCATCGACCAAACGAGTACATGCAAAAACAAATTAAACCTTAGCCAACCCATGTCCAAATCTGTCCTTAGCACACGTCACATCCTGATCGCTGCCATAGTCATTCTGTTGTGGGGAATGAATTTTGTGGTGATCAAAATAGGATTGAAAGGCATCCCCCCCTTTTTGATGGGTGCTTTGCGCTTTATGCTGGTGGCGTTTCCGGCTATCTTGTTTTTGCCACGCCCAAAAGTGTCTTTCAAATTGTTATTGGCATATGCCATGTTCATCAGCCTTGGCCAATTTGCCTTTTTGTTTTCAGCAATGGCGATCGGTATGCCAGCAGGTTTAGCATCACTGGTTTTGCAAGCGCAGGCTTTCTTTACTGTGGGCTTATCTGCTATGGTCTTTGGCGACAAGTTAAGGCCCAGCAATTTACTAGGCATGCTAGTGGCCAGCGCAGGTCTCATACTGCTGGGCAGCGCAAGCATTGCCAGTTCGGCCAGCCAGGTGACACTCGCTGGCTTTGCACTCACTTTATGCGCAGCATTCTCATGGGCCAGCGGTAATGTCATCAATAAAAAAATAGGAGTGACTAATGTACTGAGTCTGGTGTCATGGAGTGCCCTGGTGCCTATACTGCCATTTATTTTGCTCTCTTACTTGTTTGAAGGTGGTGATGTCATCTTGCACAGTTTAAGCAATATGAGCCTGTCATCTGGTCTGACCATCGTTTACCTGGCCGTCGCAGCTACCCTGATAGGCTACACCTTATGGGGCAAACTACTGGCCAGCTTGCCTACCCACCTGGTTGCACCGCTGACGCTAATGGTGCCGGTAGTTGGCTTGACTGCAGCATGGCTGATACTTGATGAGGCATTAAGCCATACACAATTATTGGGAGCAGTTATCGTCATGGCTGGCCTGCTCATTAATGTATTCGGTACAAAACTGGTACATAACTTGCGCAATATGCTCGCCTGACTAATCATGCCTCGCATTCAGCCAGTTTATTTTCTGTTATTACAAGACACCTTATTGCTGGACATTGCCGGGCCAGCAGATGCACTCTTGTTTGCCAATCGTTACCAGGATGAAGTGCGTTTTGAGATGCACTTTATCAGTTCGCTGCAAAGCGTGAATTCTTCTGTCGGCCTGCAACTAGGCCCGCTGCTGCCTTTGCCGGAGCAACTGACTCCAGATGCCATTCTGATTTTGCCTGGTCTGATCGGTGGCAATGAAGTCTATGCTTTGCCAGATGCACAAATTGCCATCCGGTGGTTGTCAGAAAAAGTACAGGCAAGCCATAGAGTGGTGTGTATTTGTTCTGGCGCACTGATGGCAGCGCATGCTGGCTTACTGAGCGGGCACAAGGCAACGACACATCATAATCATTGCCACGAGTTGGCAGAAATAGACAGCTCAATCAAAATAGAAGAAAACCGCATATTTGTTGAAGATGGACGCATCAGCACCAGTGCCGGCGTTACGGCGGGCATAGATCTCGCCCTACATCTGGTCAGCGAACTTACCAGCCCCTTTGCTGCGAGTGCAGTTGCCCGCAATCTGGTGGTATATATGCGTCGTTCTGGCAATGATCCACAATTGTCACCCTGGCTGAAATACCGTAATCATCTGCACCCTATTGTTCACAAAGTACAGGATGCCATGGTCAAAGACCCTGCTCACCCTTGGAATTTAACTGAATTGTCCAGTATCGCCTGCAGCAGCACGCGGCATATTACCCGGCTGTTCAAGTTGCACACTGAAGTGTCGATACAAGCCTATTTGACATCACTGCGCTTATCGATGGCGACAAAATTTCTGGCCAACACCGATTGGTCAATAGAGCGAATTGCAGAGGCGTCTGGTTTTGGCTCGGCAAGGCAATTCAGACGTATCTGGAATAGTCACTTTTCTGCACCTCCTTCGGCTGAACAATTTAGATGATTAATTTTCACATCTCACCCCCGACGATAATTAGTAAAAAAATAAAGCATAAAAAATCCCACCGCTTTACAGAGGTGGGATTTTTATTTTTACACAGCAGGGAAGATGCTCTCTCCCTGCTGCATGGGTAGCAAGCTACCCATTTTCCTGCATAGCTTACTGAATTAAGCGATGAAGTCGCCAGCGACGATGGAACCTGCGCCAGTGATTTTAACGATAAAGTCAGTTGCATCAACAGTACCTACAGTGCCACCGATGTTTTGGAAAGCATATGTACCAGCTGCTGTACCTGCGGCTACAGTGATAACGTAAGCCTGAGTATTCGCTGCCAGAGCCGCGCCAGCTGCAGTTGCCGCTGTAGCGATTGCTGCTGCCAGAGTAGATACGTCAGCAGTAGCGATAGACAACAGGTTCAGCGTTGTTGCTGCTGTACCAGTTTTGAACACGTCAGCGCCAGCAACTTTGAAGTTTGCTACTGTATCGATTGCAGAGATGACTGAACCAACACCGATTGTATCAGCACCAGTTGCAGTTGTTGACAGATTGATTGTATCCACACCGGAACCACCAGTAATAGTGATTGCGCCAGTTGCTGTACCCAGGATATTAACAATTTGACCGCCAGCACCTAATTGGACAGTGTCACCACCGAAAGCACCTTTCGTAAAGCCCAAGGTTACAGCGCCATCTGCATTTTGGAACGCATACCCAGCAGCAGCACCACCTGTTACACCAATAAATTCAATGCCTGTTACTTTAGGCTGGATATTAGTAGCGGCAGAAAGAAGACCCAAATTTAGATTATCAGTACCCAGGCCACCAACAATACCATTATTTGCAGCAAGCAAAACATTCGCTGCAGAAATACTGAACGTATCATTACCTGTGCCACCGATGACAGACACCAGGCCAGTTGTACCTACGAAACTGTTTGTGCCGTTAGCCAGTACATAATTCTCTATTGATGCATTCCCAATAACAGTGCCAGCGGTAGTAAGTGTGATGGTTTCTGTTGCGCCAGCGGCAACGCCCGTGAACGCGCCGTATTGAGCTGCTGTCAATGTTACAGATGCGTTATTTGCGATAAACAGTGTCTCAAAGCCTGTGATGTTCGCCGCAGAAATATTGTCACCGTTGAACACGCCTAATGTGTCTGTTGTGCCAGCGCCAGCAGAGTAGGTGCCAGAATAAGATTTGCCGGCTTCCAGCGTAAGGGTGTTGCTACCAGCGCCCAAGTTAACGTTACCAGCCAGGAATGTGGAACCAGTATTAGCGAAGTTCACAGTGTCATCACCTGTGCCACCATTAACTGTAGTGATACCAGTAGTCGCATTGAAGAAACCAATACTATTAGTAGCATTAGCCAGGTTCAGTGTCTTGATGTTGGTGATAGTACCACCTGTACCACCATCACCAAGACTTACAGCTGCTGCACTACCCAGAGTGATCGCATCAGTGTCACCCAGATTACCGTTGACTGTTGTACCGCTCAATGTCGCTGTCAAGCCTGTGAAGTTATCGTTCACGCCTGCAACGCTGTTAAATGTACCGCCAGCTGTCAGTGCTGTAGGAGACAAAGCAGAGCCGCCACCATTAACTGGATTAGTACCAACAACACCTGTTGTTACTGTTGCGCCACCAGACACTGTCACTGCATTGCTAACTGTAGTGTTGTTCACGCCACCACCAGTTGCATTGGAAGAAGACGTTGTGTCGATAACCAATGTGCCGCTAGTTACAGAGATCAAAGACAGATCGATGTTGTTCACGCCAGCGATGTCATCAACGATAGTCAGTTGATGTGGAACATTGCCTGTGAATGTGATCACTGGTGTGCTCAGGGACAGAGCAGCACGGGCAGCAACCAGAGCAGCGTATTGGGAAGCAGTGATCACAACAGCGGAGTTCGCTGTGATGTTTTCAATACCAGACAATTGCGCGCCAGCCAGGTTGATCGCACCGTAAGTAACCAGTGTATCGTTACCTGTACCCAGGTTGATCGTGTCTGTCACAACGCGGGCAACTGCAGTCGCTGTGGACTGTGCATTCAGGTTCACACCGTTTTCTGTCGTGTTGTATGTACCGGCAACATAGTTACCCAACAGTACAACGCGGTCATTACCAGCGCCGAGGCTCAGGAAGTTGGCGCCGCGGGCCAGTGTGACGTCCAGTGCAGATTGTGCTGTCAATGCGCCTGCATCGATGG